>NZ_CP134876.1:6350837-6653258 GCF_032108445.1 Micromonospora halotolerans
CCACGGTCCGATCCCTGCCGCGACCACCTCCAGGACGAGCTCGCCCGCGTCAGGCTGGCGGGGGTCCGGAAGGTCGAGGATCTCCAGAGCGCCGTTGGCGGCTCGCACACCGAGTCCGATCATGGTTCTTCCTTCTGTGTTGATTCTGTTCGTGCGTGTTTCGGGTTTCAGGCGGAAGGGTTCGTGCTCGGATCCACGGGCCGCTTGGATTTCGGGAGTTTGTCGACCACGAGCCGGTAGGAGCCGGTGACGAGCTCCTTCACCAGGTTCTCGTCGAGGCTGGGCCCACCTGCTGCCGTGATCCAGTGCTTCTTGTCCATGTGGTAACCGGTCGTGATCTCTGCGTACTGCTCGCGCAGCCCAACGGCCTCGTCCGGATCGGCCTTCAGGATCACGACGGGCTGTCCCGGCATGTCGGTCATGAGCATGAAGACCTTGCCGCCCACCTTGTACAGCTCCCAATTCGGGTCGACACGGTGCTCGAACGTCACGTCCGGCAGATCTGTCGCGTACTCGTTCGCGACCTTCTGAAGTTCCTGTCCGTCCATAGCTGATCAGCTCCTCTAGCGATCGGTTCGCCCGGGCCGGGCGGCTCAGGCGAAGGTGAATAGACGCTCGGGCTCGAACCGCGACACGGGGGTCTTGTACTGCTTCGCCTCGTCGGGGTAGCCGAGCGCGAGCAGCACGGTGGTGGTGTATCCGGTCTCGCGGATGTTGAAGGCCTTGTCCACGCTGATCGGGTCGAAGCCTTCGAGCGGCATGGCCTCGACGCCGAGCTCGGCGGCCGCCATCATCGTCAGACCCATGACCATGTAAGTCTGCTTCTCCATCCAGTGGTAGGTGTCCTTGTAGCTGTATTTGCGCAGGCTCACGAAGTCACGGGTCATCGACTCCCACCGCTCCTGCTTAGCCTCGTCTGCGAACCGGCCGTCGGCCCGCTCCTTGGCGAATACCGCTTCGAGGTGGTGCTCGGGCACATCGGCCCGAGTGGTGAGGATGATGGTGTGCGAGGCGTTCAGGATCTTCTCGGCGTTGTCCTGGAACCGCTCGCCGAGGTTGGCCGCCAACCGCTCCTTGCCCTCCTGGGTAGACACGACGTAGAAGTGATTCGGCTGGATGTTCGTCGACGTGGGAGCCGAGCGCAGGAACCTCAGCAGCTGCTGAAGAGTCTCGTCCGGGATCGTCTTGCTGCCGTCGAAATACCGGCTGAGGTGCTTGCTCATGAGCTTGTCGAGATCCATGTCATCGTGCTTTCTGTGGTGATGAGTTGAGGGGCTGTGATGGTGGAAGTCGGATACGGCTAGGGCCTGCGGGCGAGGAGTTCGCTCACCCGGTCGAAGCTGATGCCTGTCGTGGCCGAGGCGATGTCGCCGGCCTTGAGCGCCGCCGCCGCCTGTTCGAGAGCACCCATCGCGTGCGTGTAGAGCGCAGGGCCCAGGCTGATGCGCTTCACCCCGGCCTTCTGCAGTTCAGAGACGGTCAGCACCTGGTCCGCCGGTGAGATGAGAACGTTCACGGGTGTCGGCGCGACGGCGGTGACGATTGCGACCAGGGACTCGAGGTCGGGCGGGAACGGCGCGTAGAGCACGTCGGCGCCGACCTCGGCGAAGGCCGTCAGCCGTCGGATGGTGTCATCGAGGTCAGGCCTCCCCTGGATGAAGTTGTCGGTGCGAGCGGTGACGACGATGCGTCGCTTCGCCGCGGCGACCGCACTGCGAACCCGGCCTACCGCGTCGTCGAAGTCGCGGATCGGGTCATCGGGATTCCCGGTGGTGTCCTCGATCCCGATGCCGGCCAGCGCGTGCGCGACGGCGCTGTCCACAGTCACGGCGACGTCCTCGGCGGTGACGCCGTAGCCGTCCTCGAAGTCACCGTTGACGGGCAACCCCGTGAGCCGGCCGAGCATCTGTGCGTGGTCGAGATGCTCGTCGCGGGTGATGCTGTGGCGTCCGTCGATGCGGCCGAGCGCGGCCGCCAGGGCCGCCGACGACGTGCCGACGGCCTCGAAGCCGGCATCCGCCAGGACCAATGCCGACACGCCATCCCAGGCGTTCGGCATGACGAGGCCCCCTTCTCGGGTGTGCAGTGCCATGAACTTCTCATAGAGCTCAGAACCGGGCATGTCGTCCCTTTCCGGTGCGGTCGATCAGGGCGAGGGTTCGACCGGTCAGGCCGCTGTTCTCGCAAGTTCGGTAAGCGCTCATGCGAGGTCGGGGGCCGGGATGTCGACGTCGGTCAGGTTCACGTTGTTGAGGTAGTTGGTCAGCAGTGCCCGGACGACCAGCGTGACGATCGCCAAGATCTCCGGATCGGTGTACCCGGCCCCTTGGACGGCCGCGAGGTCGGCATCGCTGACCCGTCCGCGCGTCTCGATCACCCGCTGGGCGAAGCGAGCCACCGCAGCCCGCTTCGGATCGACCGAGCTTCCCGCCCGCGCCAGCTCGATGTCCTCCGCGGACATGCCGCCCTTCAGGGACCCGGCCGTGTGCAGCGCCAGGCAGTAGTCGCAGCCATCGGCTTCGGACACGGCCAGCGCGATCGTGTGGCGCGTCCTTGCGTCCAGGAGCCTGCTCGCCTTCGTCTGCACCGTCATGACGAGATCGAGGACGGTCGGGTTCGACGCGAGCATGGTGAACATGTTCGGTACGAAGCCGAACTGCGCGCCGACCTGGTCAAGCGTGCTCCGCACGTCGGCGGAGGGCTCGTCGGCAGGAAAAACGTTCAGGCGTGACATGGGAAGTCCACTCCGGTCCGTGTGCGGTGGTGGTCGGTAACCGACCTGGGTCAGGTTTTGGGCTGCGCGGCCCACTCGCTAGATGCAACACTACACAAGACTGGGCTGTCAAGCCCACTTTTGGTAAGATGTGAATCATGAAGGCCACGACGACAGCGCGAGAGCCTCGCCAGCTCACCGAGAAGGGGCAGGCGACGCGCGCCCGGATACTGGAGCAGGCCGCCGCGCTCATCTACGCCGAGGGCGTCCACGCCACGAACAACGACAAGCTCCGGCGCGCCGCCGGCGTCAGCGGGTCGCAGATCAACCACTACTTCCCGACCAAGGAGAGCCTCGTCCTGGCGGTGATCGAATGGCAGGCTGAACGCGTCCTCGGGCTCCATCGCAGCGAACAGTTCGACGGCTTCGAGAGCCTCGAGGGGTTTCGGAAGTGGGCAGCGTTCTATATCGGGTATGAACGCGCCTACCACGAAGGCTGCAGCCTCGGGTCGCTCGCCAGCGAGATCATCAAGACCGACCTCGACGTTCACGATGAGCTTGCGCATGCGTTCGCCCAGTGGCGAGAGATCTTCCGCGACGCGCTCCTCGGCCTGCAGCGGCAGGGCCGTCTGAGCAACGAGGCCGACCCCGGGCAGCTCGCGAGCCTGCTCCTTGCGGCGTTCCAGGGCGGCATGCTCCTCGCACAAGTCGCCCGGGGCATCTCCCCCCTCAGGGACGCCCTGGAAGCCGCTCTCGACTACATCGAGACCTTCGCGATCCCGCACGGCACATAGGCAACTGGAACCGAATCGGCCGTCCGGGTCCCGGCCTCACAGCCGACAGCGCCCTGCGTGAATTGCCCAGACGGCGCCCGGCTCTTCCTCACCACCGCCCACTTCGGGTTACCGCCGGAAGCCGTCGGGCGCTCCGGCGGCGTCTTCGTCGCGGAGGTTGACGTGCGGGCACTCCGGCGGCCGCCTACGGTGGCATCCTGCCGGACGCGGGCTGACTCCGCCGGCACGGCCGAAGAGGTTCCTGGTGCTGACGGCGGCATTGTTCGCCGTCGCCAGCGCCGGGGTGCCGCCTGTGCGGTGGACCTGGCGCACCGTTGTGGGGCAGGCCCACCAGAAGCCCGCCCCACACCCGTGGGCCTCGGACTGGCCGTCAGCGCGGCCGGGTTCAGGCCGTGATGATCACGTGCAGGTTGCGGGGTCCGTGGACGCCCTCGACCCGGTTGAGTTCGATGTCGCTGGTGGCCGACGGCCCGCTGATCCAGGTCAGGGGCCGGTGTGGAGTGATGCGGGTGAGGGCGTCGGGCACGGTGGCGACGACCTGGTCGCTGCGCACCACGCACACGTGCACGTCGGGCAGCAGCGTGATGATCCGGCGACCCTGGTCCGGGGCGCCGTCGAGCACGATGGTGCCGGTCTCGGCCACGGCAACGGCCGCTGCGGTGACGACCCCGTCCAGGGCCGCGATCCGCGCCGCGGTGAGGTTGTCGTCCGGCACCGCGCGGACGCTGCCGGGCAGCCAGTGCCGGGGCAGGCCGGGTGGCACCACGACCTGCCGGCCGCCGAGCACCTCATCGACGATCCGGGCCACGTCGGTGTCGGCGCACCGGTGCACGGTGGCCCGGTAGTCGGTGAGCCGGTCCACGAACAGGTCGAGGTCGGTGGCGACGGCGCCGGCGGGCCGGTACTCCCGGGGCACCGGCGCCGGCGCGACCCGCGGGTCGCCGAGGGCCGCGCGGATCCGGCCGAGAACGACGTCCCGCGCGGTCACCGCTGCGCCCACCACTGGCGGAAGGTCTGCGGAGGCGGCTCGGGCAGGTCGCGGCTGGCCGTCCAGCCGGACAGCGGCGGCGGCAGGCCGCGCCCGCGCGGGCCGGCGAGCCGGCTCAGCTTCGCGGCGCGCTGCGCGGCCGCGTACAGCGCCGGGTGGTCCATGGTGTACGCGGCCGCGGCCATCGCCGCCGCCTCGGCGCGGGGGTGGGGGGCCTCGGCGCGCAGGTGCACCAGGATCGACGGGATGTCGATCATCACCGGGCAGGCGTCGTAGCAGGCGCCGCAGAGCGACGACGCGTACGGCAGCGAGGCGTTGTCGGCCACCCCGGTCAGCTGCGGGGACAGCACCGCCCCGATCGGCCCCGGATAGACCGACCCGTACGCGTGCCCGCCCGTGCGCTCGTACACCGGGCAGACGTTCAGGCAGGCCGAGCAACGGATGCAGTGCAACGCCTGCCGGCCCACCTCGTCGGCGAGCACCGCGCTGCGCCCGTTGTCCAACAGCACCAGGTGAAACGCCTGCGGCCCATCGCCCGGCGTGACCCCCGTCCACATCGACGTGTAGGGGTTCATCCGCTCCCCCGTCGACGCCCGAGGCAGCAGCTGGAGGAACACCTCCAGGTCCCGCCAGGTGGGGACGACCTTCTCGATGCCCATCACGGTGATCAGGGTCTCCGGCAGGGTGAGACACATCCGCCCGTTGCCCTCCGACTCCACCACAGCCAGGGTGCCCGTCTCGGCGACGGCGAAATTCGCCCCGGAGACGGCCACCCGCGTGCTGAGGAACGTCTCCCGCAGGTGCCGGCGCGCCGCCGCCGCCAGGACCGCCGGCTCATCGGTCAACCCCGGGTCGACGTCGGGCATCTCGCGCAGGAAGATCTCCCGGATCTCCGCCCGGTTGCGGTGGATCGCCGGCACCAGAATATGACTCGGTTTATCCCGCCCGAGCTGCACGATCAACTCGGCCAGATCCGTCTCCACCGGCTCGATCCCGACCGCCTCCAGCGCCTCGTTCAGGCCGATCTCCTGCGTGGCCATCGACTTGACCTTCATCACCCGGTCCGCGCCAGCCGCCCGCACCAGGCCGGTCACGATCCGATTGGCCTCCACCGCGTCGACCGCCCAGTGCACCGTGCCACCCGCCGCGGTCACCGCCGCCTCCAACTGCTCCAACAACTCGGGCAGGCGCGCCATCGTGTCGGCCTTGACCGCCGAGCCGGCGGCCCGCAACTGTTGCCAGTCCGGCACCTCGGCGATGACCGCACCGGACTTGGCCCGGATCGTGGTCGTGGCGTGCCGCAGGTTGCGGCGCAGTTGCGGGTCGGCCAGGCCACGGCGCGCGGCGGCCGGGAACGGCTCGCCCTCGCGCAGGTGGCCCACCCCCCGAGGGGCCGTCGTCGGCATGCCCAGGAACGTCCGCGTCATGACCGCACCTCCCGGCGGGCCTGCTTCCCCGCCCGGTCCTCGTCCTCCGTGCTGGCCAGGATCTCCGCCAGGTGCACCGTCCGCACCCCCGCCCGCAGGCGCGACAGCCCGCCACCGATGTGCATCAGGCACGACGCGTCCCCGGCGGCGCACACGTCCGCCCTCGTGGCCAGCACATTGCGCATCTTGTCCGCCAACATCGCCGTCGACGTGTCCGCGTTCTTCACCGCGAACGTGCCCCCGAAACCACAACACTGCTCCGCTTCCGGCAACTCCGCCAGCTCCAGCCCCCGCACCGCGCGCAGCAGCCGCAGCGGTTTGTCCCCCACCCGCAGCATGCGCAGCGAGTGACACGTCGGGTGGTACGTCACTCGGTGTGGGAAGTAGGCGCCGACGTCGGTCACCCTGAGCACGTCCACCAGCAGCTCGGACAGCTCGTAGGTGCGCCGGCCGATCTCCTCGGCCCGGCTGGCCAGCCGCTCGTCACCGGCCCGGCGCGCCACCATCGCGTGCTGGTGCCGCACCGACCCCACACACGAGCCCGACGGCGCCACCACCACCTCGAACGGGGCGAACACCCGCACATGCCGGCGCACCAACCGCAACGCCTCATCCGGATAACCGGTGTTGACGTGCATCTGCCCGCAACACGTCTGATCCTCAGGAAAGACCACCTCATGGCCCAGACGCTCCAGCAGCCGCACCGTCGCCCTGGCCGCCTCCGGGAAGAGGGTGTCAGCCAGGCAGGTCACGAACAGGGCGATCCGCATCCTCAGCCACCCACCCGATCCTCGGCGGCTCGCCAGGCCGCCTGGCCACCTCGCGGCTCGTATCGAACGAGGTGCTGGGTCTCGCGCAGGAGGGCCCGCAGTGCCGGCAGGTCGCCGCCGACGGCGCCGGCGGCCCGGGCCTGTACCAGGATGTTACCGAGTGCGGTGGCCTCGACCGGGCCGGCGATCACCGGCAGCCCGCAGGCGTCGGCGGTCAGCTGGCAGAGCAGGTCGTTGCGGGCGCCGCCGCCGACGATGTGCACGGCGTCGACGTCCCGGCCGGACAGCTGCTGCGCCTGCTGGACGGCTCGCCGGTGGGCCAGCGCCAGGCTGTCGAGGATGCAGCGGACCGTGGCGGCCGGGCTGGCCGGCACGGGCTCGCCCGCGCGCCGGCAGGAGTCAGCGATCCGCGCCGGCATGTCGCCGGGCGGCAGGAACACCGGGTCGTCGGGGTCGACGACGGACCGGAAGGCCGGCTCCTTCGCCGCCTGCCGCAGCAGGTCGGGCAGGTCGACCGGACCCCAGGCCCGAGCTGACTCCTGGAGCAGCCACAGTCCCATCACGTTGCGCAGGTAGCGGATCGTGCCGTCGACACCGGACTCGTTGGTGAAGTTGGCCTGGCGGCTGGCCGCGGTGAGGACCGGGGCGTCGAGTTCGACGCCAACGAGGGACCAGGTGCCGCAGGAGATGTAGGCGAACTTCTCCCCTGCGGCCGGTACGCCGACGACGGCGGACGCGGTGTCGTGGGAGCCGACGGCCACCACCTCGGGCGTGCCGGCGAGCCCCAGATCGGGCCGGACCGGCCCGATCCGGGTGCCCGGCTCGTGCAGGGGCGGGAACAGGCCGGTGCCGATGCCCGCGTCGGCCATCAGGTCGGTGGCCCACGCGCGGCGGCGTAGGTCGTACAGCTGGGTGGTCGAGGCGTTGGTGACTTCGGCCCCGATGTGATTGGTGAGCCAGTAGGTGATGAGGTCCGGGATCAGCAGGAGCCGGTCGGCGGTTTCCAGCTGTGGTGTGCCGGCCGCCGCGACCAGCTGGTAGAGGGTGTTGAACGGCAGCTGCTGCAACCCGGTGGTGGCGTACAGCCGCTCCTCTCCCAGTTGCTTCGCCACCCGCTCGGCCACCCCGTCGGTGCGCGCGTCGCGGTAGTGCACCGGGTTGCCCAGCAGCTCCCCGGACCGGTCGAGCAGCCCGTAGTCGACGGCCCAGGAGTCGACGCCGATGCTCGTCACCGGGCCGGCGGCCCGAAGCCCGGTGCGGACGCCGTGCCACAGGTTGAGGATGTCCCAGTGCAGCGTGCCGCGGACGCGGACGGGCTCGTTGGGGAAGCGGTACGCCGCGGTGAGCTCCACCCTGCTCTCGCCGACGCGGCCGACCATGACCCGCCCGCTGGACGCGCCGAGGTCGACCGCCGCGACGTCGACGACGGCGCTCACCGGAGGAAGGCGGCGGCGACCCCGGCGTCCACCGGGATGTGCAGCCCCGTCGTGTGCGACAGGTCCCCGGCCGTGAGCACGAAGACGGCGTTGGCGACGTGTTCGGGCAGCACCTCCCGCTTGAGCAGGGTGCGTTGGGCGTAGAACTCGCCCAGCTTTTCCTCCGGCACCCCGTAGACGGCGGCGCGCTGGGCGCCCCAGCCGCCGGCGAAGATGCCGGAGCCGCGGACCACTCCGTCGGGGTTGATGCCGTTGACCCGGATGCCGTGGCCGCCGAGTTCGGCGGCGAGCAGGCGGACCTGGTGGGCCTGGTCGGCCTTGGCGGCGCCGTAGGCGACGTTGTTCGGGCCGGCGAACAGGGAGTTCTTGCTGGAGATGTAGACGATGTCGCCGCCCATGCCCTGGTCGATGAGCACCCGGGCGGCCTCGCGCGAGACCAGGAAGGAGCCCTTGGCCATCACGTCGTGCTGGATGTCCCAGTCCGCCTCGGTGGTTTCCAGCAGGGACTTCGACAGCGACAGCCCGGCGTTGTTGACCACGAGGTCCAGCCCGCCGTAGGCGAGCACTGCGGCGCGGACCGCGTCCGCCACCGCCTCGCCGTCGGTGACGTCGACCGGCACGGCCACCGCGACGTCGGGGCCGCCCAGCTCACCGGCGACCGTCTCGGCGGCGGTGGCGTCCCGATCGGCGACGACGACGCATGCGCCCTCGGCGGCGAGGCGGTGGGCGATGGCCCGGCCGATGCCGGAGCCGGCGCCGGTGACCAGGGCGATCCGGGTGGCGAGGGGCTTCGGCTTGGGCATCCGGGCGAGTTTGGCCTCCTCTAGGGCCCAGTATTCGATGCGGAACTTCTCGGCCTCGTCGATCGGCGCGTACCGCGACAGCGACTCCGCGCCACGCATCACGTTGATGGCGTTGACGTAGAACTCGCCGGCGACTCGGGCGGTCTGCTTGGTGGCCCCGTAGCTGAACATGCCCACGCCCGGGATGAGGACGATGGCGGGGTCGGCGCCGCGCATCGGTGGTGTGTCCGGCCCGGCGTGCCGCTCGTAGTAGGCGCGGTAGTGGTCACGGTAGGCGGCGTGCAACTCCTTCAGCCGGGCCACGGTGTCGTCCAGCGGCGCGGTGGGCGGCAGGTCGAGCACCATCGGGCGGACCTTGGTGCGCAGGAAATGGTCGGGGCAGGAGGTGCCGAGCGCCGCGAGGGCGGGGTGCCGTTCGCGGGCGACGAAGTCGAGGACCACGTCGCTGTCGGTGAAGTGCCCGACCTGCGGGCGGTCGGTCGACACCAGGCCGCGCAGCACCGGTGCCAACGCGGCGGCGCGGGCGCGCCGCTCGGCCGGCGGCAGCGGCTCGTAGCCGGCGAGCACCGGCCCGAACGGCTCGGGCAGGCCGCGCTGGTCGAGGTACGCCTGCGCGGTGCGGATGATCTCTAGCGAATTGCGCTCGCACTCCTCGCTGGTGGCCCCCCAGGCGGTGATGCCGTGCCCGCCGAGGATGACGCCGATCGCCTGCGGGTTGGCCCGGGCCACCGCGGCGATGTCGAGGCCGAGTTGGAAGCCGGGCCGCCGCCAGGGCACCCAGATCACACGGTCGCCGAAGATCTCCTTGGTCAGCTCGGGGCCGTCGTCGGCGGTGGCGATGGCGATGCCGGCGTCGGGGTGCAGGTGGTCGACGTGCGGGGCGTCGACCAGTCCGTGCATGGCCGTGTCGATCGACGGCGCGGCGCCGCCCCGGCCGTGCAGGCAGTAGTCGAACGCGGCGACCATCTCGTCCTCGCGGTCGACGCCGGGGTAGGCGTCGGCCAGGGCGCGCAGCCGGTCGAGCCGGAGCACCGCCAGACCGGCCTCGGTGAGGGTGCCGAGGTCGCCGCCCGAGCCCTTGCCCCACAGCAGCTCGACGGGGCGGCCGGTCACCGGGTCGGTGGTCTCGCCCTTGGCCGAGGTGTTGCCGCCGGCGTAGTTGGTGATGGTCGGGTCGGCGCCGAGCCGGTTGCTGCGGGCCACGAGTGCCTGAACCTCGGAGTGCATCGTCCTCTTGTCCTCTGTCTGCGTTTCTTGGGTGACGCTCAGGCGCCCCAGCCGGCCTGCTGGCCGCCGACGCGTTCCGCGCGGATCTTGTCGAAGTAGCCGGAGCGGCCGTAGGCGGCCATGGGATCCGGGTCCAGGCCCAGGTCGGCGCGCAGCTCGGCGAGCAGCGGCCGTACATCGGTGTTGTAGGCGTCCATCAGCACCGCGTTGGCGCCGAGCACGTCACCGGCCTGCTGCGCGGCCGCGAGCGCCTCGGCGTCGACGAGCAGCGCCTTGGCGGTGGCCTCTTGCACGTTCAGTACCGACCGGATGATCGCCGGGATCTTCGGCTCGATGTTGTGGCACTGGTCGAGCATGAACGCGATGCCGGCCTCGGGGCGCAGGGCGTCACCGCGGACGATCTCGTACATGATGCGGAACAGCTGGAACGGGTCCGCGGAGCCGACCATGAGGTCGTCGTCGGCGTAGAAGCGGGAGTTGAAGTCGAACGCACCGAGCTTCCCGACCCGCAGCAGGAACGCCACGATGAACTCGATGTTGGTGCCGGGCGCGTGGTGCCCGGTGTCGATGACGACCTGCGCCTTGGGCCCGAGTTCCAGACAGTGCGCGTACGCGGTGCCCCAGTCGGGCACGTCGGTGGTGTAGAAGGCCGGCTCGAACAGCTTGTACTCCAGCAGCATCCGCTGGTTGTCGCCGAGCCGGTCGTAGGTCTCGCGCAGGGCGGTGGCGAGCCGGTCCTGCCGGGCGCGAATGTCGTCCTGGCCGGGGTAGTTGGTGCCGTCGGAGAACCAGAGCTTCAGGTCCCGGGAGCCGGTGCGGTCCATGATGTCCACGCACTCGAGCAGGTGGTCGATCGCCTTGCGCCGCACCCCCGGGTCGGGGTTGGTGACGCTGCCCAGCTTGTAGTCGTTGTCCTGGAACACGTTGGCGTTGATCGCCCCCAGGGCCACGCCTTGGTCGGCGGCGTACCTGGCGAGGTCCGCGTAGTCCTCGACGCGGTCCCACGGGATGTGCAGCGCGACCGTCGGCGCCACCCCGGTGAGCCGGTGCACCACGGCGGCATCGGCGACCTTCTCGTACGGGTTGCGCGGCACGCCCTCCTGCGGGAAGACCTTGAACCGGGTGCCGGAATTCGCGTATGCCCAGGACGGGGTTTCGATGCGCTGGGTGCGCAGGGCCTGCTTGACCCGTTCACGGGTCGACGCGTCGGTCTGGGTCATCGTGGTTCTCCCGTCTGAGCGGCGAGCTGCGCCTCGAGGTTGAAGATCTCGTCGAGCGGCCGCATGGCACGGTCGGCTGTGCCGTGGTCGAGGTGGAGGAAGAACGACGCCATCTCCGCCTGCCAGCGGGCGTTGACGTCGCGGGTCTGCATGGCGGCTAGGGCCGCCGCGAAGTCGTCGGTCACCAGAAACCCCACCAGCAGGCCGTCCTCGCGGAGGAAGAGCGAATAGTCGCGCCAGCCGCACTCGGCGAGGGCGGTGAGCATCTCCGGCCAGACCCGTTCGTGCCGGGCGCGGTACTCGTCGAGGCGGGCCGGGTCGACCTGCAGGGTGAAGCAGATGCGGGGCATGTTTCTCCCGTCGGCGCCCGGGCCGGCGCCCGAGAGGGGCGACGGCGCCGGCCGGGCGGCGCGTCAGAACTTGAACTGGTCGATGTTGCTCTTGTCGAAGACGGTGGGCGGGCCGAGGACGACGATGCCGTCCTTGCCGACGGTGAACTCGCCGAGCTTTCCGGCGGTGAACTTGTCGCCCTCGGCACCGGTGATCTGACCCGAGGCGAGCGCCGCGCCGGCGTAGGCGGCGAGGTAGCCGAGGTCGGCCGGGTTCCACAGGGCGAACGCGTCGACCGTGCCGTCCTTGACGTACTCCCGCATCTGGTTCGGGGTGCCCAGGCCGGTCAGCTTGACCTTGCCCTTGTACTGCGACCCGCTGAGGTAGCGGGCGGCGGCGGCGACGCCGACGGTGGTCGGGGAGATGATGCCCTTGAGGTTGGGGTACGACTGCAGCAGGCCCTGGGTCTCCTGGAACGACTTCTGGTCCTCGTCGTTGCCGTAGGCCACCGTGACCAGCTTGATCTTGCTGTACTCCGGCTTCTTCAGCTCTTCCTTCATCAGCGCGATCCAGGCGTTCTGGTTGGTCGCGTTGGCGGTGGCCGACAGGATGGCCACCTCGCCCTCACCACCGATCTGCTGGGAGATGAGCTTGACCTGGTTCTCGGCGATGCCCTCGGCGGTCACCTGGTTGACGAAGATCTGCCGGCACTCCGGCTTGGTGTCGGAGTCGAAGGTGACGATCTTGGCGCCGGCCGTCTTCGCCTGGTTCAGCGCCCCGCAGATCGCGTTCGGGTCGTTGGCCGAGGTCACGATGACGTCCATGCCCTGCTGGGACAGCGTGTTGATGTAGCTGACCTGGGACGAGGCGCTGGCCTCGGACGGGCCGACCTCCTTGAACTCGCCCTTGATCTCGGTGACCGCCTCCTTGCCACCGTTGTCGCTGGTGGTGAAGTAGGGGTTGTTCACCTGCTTCGGCAGGAAGGCGATCTTGAGCCCTTCCTTGAGCTTGGCGTCCGGGTTGGCGGCGCCGCTGGCCTGCGCGCCGCCGCCGCTGTCGTTGCCGGAGTTCTCCCGGGTGGTGCCGCCGCAGGCGGTAGAGCCGAGCAGCAGCGCGGCGAGGGTGAAGGCGGTGGCCCCGGCACGGAGCCCTCGGTACCTGGACATCGATATCCTTTCGGGGGTGGTGGGGGAAGCGCCGGCGGTCACGACGCGCCGAGCTGCGCGCGTCGCCGTCGGCGGTGCAGCCGGGCGCGGACGTCCGCGACGGCGTTCGGCAGTACCACGGAGACGATCAGCAGGGTTCCGGTGACGATGGTCAGCGCATTGGCGTCGACGTCGGCGAGCTGCAACGCGTTGCGCAGCACCCCGAGCAGCAGGACGCCGGCGACCACGCCGAGCAGGCCGCCGCGACCGCCGAAGATGGACACGCCGCCCAGCAGCACCGCGGTCACCACGGTCAGTTCCAGGCCGGTGGCGTTGTCACCACGGGCGCTGGCGTAGCGCAGGGTCCAGAAGATCCCGACCAGCCCGCCGACGACCCCGGAGACCACGAAGAGCCAGAACTTGGTTCGGGCCACCGACACGCCGGCGAACGTGGCGGCCTCGTCGTTGTTGCCCATCGCGTACAGCGCCCGCCCGACCGGGGTGGCGTGCAGCACGACGCCGAACACCAGCGCCAGCAGCAGCACCGGGACGACGGCGGCGGGAATCGACGTGCCGGGAATGGTCTGCACGGCGGCGGCGGTCCAGCCGGCCGGGAAGTCGGCCACCGCCTGGTCGCCGAGCACGACGAACGACAGTCCCCGGTACAGGGCGAGGGTACCGATGGTCACGGCCAGCGACGGCAAGCCGAAGCCGGTGACGAACAGGCCGTTGACCGCGCCGAGCACGCCGCCAATCAGGACGACCAGGACGCAGATCAGCTCCAGCGACAGCCCGCTGGACAGCCACATCTGCCCCATGAGGGTGCTGCTCAAGCCGACCACGCTGGCCACCGACAGGTCGATCTCTCCGGTGATGACGATCAGCGTCATGGGCAGCGCCAGCAGAGCAAGCGGCACCAGGTCGAGCAGCAGGAACTGGACATTGCGGCCGGTGGCGAAGTTCTGCACCGACAGGCTGGCCAGCAGGACCGCCACGACGAGGACGGCCACGATGGCCCCGTCCCAGGTGCCGAGTGCGCCGCGCAGCCCGGCCAGGCGGCCGGCCTCCCGCTCGGTGTCGGCGCCGGACGGCGGCGCGGCGTACAGACTGTCATGCGCCATGGAGGCTTCTCCCTCGGAGCCGGACCGCCATCCGGAGGGCCAGGAGCCGGTCCAGGCCGATGGCGGCGAGGATGAGCGCGCCGACAACGGCCTGCTGCCAGAACGGATCGATGCGCAGGACGGCCAGCGAGCTGCCGATCGTCGTGAGCAGGACGGCGCCGAGCGCGGCGCCGTACGCGCTTCCGCTGCCCCCGAAGATGGCCACTCCGCCGACCACCGCCGCCGCGACGACCTGAAGCTCCAGGCCGGAGCCGGCGGCCGCGTCGAGGGTGCCGAACCGGGCGGCGTAGAGCACCCCGGCCAAGCCGGCGAGCGCGCCGTTGGCCACGAAGACGGCGAAGACCCGCCGGCCGACCGGGATGCCGGACAGCCGGGCGGCGGCCGGCTCGGAGCCGATGGCGTACAACTCGCGCCCGCTGCGGTAGGAGCGCAGGTAGAAGCCGACGGCGGCGACCACGACGAGCGCGACCAGGAAGAGCACTGGTACCCCGAGCACGGTCTGGTTGCCCAGGCGCAGGAACGACCGGGGCATGTCGGCGGCGTTGATCTGCCGTCCGGCGGCCCAGTAGTAGTCGACGCCGCGGAAGGCGTAGAGGGTGCCCAGGGTGATGACCAGGGCCGGGACCTTGGCCACCGCGATCAGGCCGCCATTGATCACTCCGCACAGCGCTCCCAGCCCGACGCCGAGCAGGAGGGCGACCGGCCAGGGGGTGCCGGGCGCGGCGAGGAACAGCTCGCCGGTGGCGAAGGCGACCAGCCCCAGGATCGACCCGACGGACAGGTCGACGTTGCGGGTGACGATGACCAGGGTCTGGCCGACCGCGAGGATCACCAGGATCGCGCAGCCCAGCAGCAGGTCCTTGATGCTCTGCGCGCTCAGGAAACGGTCGTTGCGCAGCGTGGTGACCAGGATCAGCGCGCCGAGTGCGAGCAGCAGGCTCAGCTCGCGCACGGCGAGCAGCCGTTCGGTGAGGCTGCGGCGCGGCCGGCCGACGTCGGGTGGTGAGTCTCCGGCGACCCGTGCGGGCGCGCCGGTGTCGGCCAGGCTCATGCGGTCGCTCCTTGACCGGTCGCGGCGAACATCACCGAGGTCTCGTCGGCCTCGGCCCGGGACAGCTCGCGGACCACCCGTCCCTCGTGCATGACCAGGACCCGGTCGGCCATGCCGAGCACCTCGGGCAGCTCGCTGCTGATCATCAGGATGGCCAGGCCCTCGCCGGCCAGTTCGGACAGCAGCCGGTGCACCTCGGCCTTGGTGCCGACATCGATGCCTCGGGTGGGCTCGTCGATGATCAGGACCCGAGGTTCGGTGGCCAGCCACTTGGCGAGGACGACCTTCTGCTGGTTGCCGCCGGACAGGGTGGCCACCGGCGCGGCTAGTCGGGAGGTCTTGACCTGCAGCCTTCGGGTCCAGCGCCGGGCCTCGGTCCGCTCGGCGGTGCCGACGAGCAGGCCCAGCCGACTCAGCGCCCGGCGGCGCGCCAGGGTGGCGTTGCGCTCCACCGACAGCTCCATGACCAGGCCCTGCTGCCGGCGGTCCTCGGGCACCAGGGCCATGCCGGCGGCTATCGCCTTGCGCGGGCTGCCCGGCGGCAGGACCCGGCCGGCGACGCGGACCTCACCGGCGTCGTAGCGGTCGACGCCGAAGATCGCACGGGCCACCTCGCTGCGCCCGGCTCCGACGAGACCGGCGAGGGCGACGATCTCACCACCGCCGACGGTGAAGGACACGTCGGAGAAGACACCGGCGCGGCGCAGGGCACGCACCTCCAGAAGGGTGTCGCGCAGCGCCGCGTCCTGCTTCGGGAACAGCGAGTCGACCTCCCGGCCGACCATCCGCCGCACCACCTCGTCGACGGTGAGATCGGCCGTCCGGTCACTGGAGACCCACGCCCCGTCGCGCAGCACCGTCAGCCGCTGGCACAGGTCGAACACCTCCTCGAAGCGGTGCGAGATGAACAGCACCGCCGCGCCGCGCTCGCAGAGCGAGCGGGCGACCCCGAAGAGCCGTTCCACCTCGACGCCGGAGAGCGCGGCGGTCGGCTCGTCCATCACCAGGACGCGGGCGTCGAAGGAGAGCGCCTTGGCGATCTCGACCAGCTGCTGGTCGGCGATGGACAGCCCGCGCGCCGGACGGGCGGGGTCGATCCGCACGCCGAGGCGTTCGAAGAGCTGCTCCGCGGCTCGGTTCATCATGCGGGTGTCGATGCGCCGCAGGCTCCGGCGCGGCTGCCGACCCATGAAGATGTTCTCCGCGACCGACAGGTCCGGGAACAGGGTCGGTTCCTGGTAGATGACGGCGATGCCGGCGGCGCGGGCATCGGCGGGGCCGCGCAGCAGCAGCGGTTCCCCGTCGAGGGTCATCCGGCCGGCGTCCGGCGCGTGGGCGCCGGCGAGGATCTTGACCAGGGTGGACTTGCCGGCGCCGTTCTCACCGACCAGGGCGTGGGCCTCGCCGGCGTGCAGTTCCAGGTGCACGCCGCGCAGCGCGGCGACGGCGCCGAACGACTTGGCGATGCCGTCGAGGACGAGCAGCGGGGATGAGGTGGTCCCGCCTGCGTCGGGGCTCATCCGACCCCCTTCTTGAATCGTTTCATGCGGCTTGGGTTAGGACGCTAGGGGCTCTCATTCACGGGCGTCAAGAGTTTCGGGGACATTTCTGGTCGGCGTCGAGGGGCAATCCCGTGAAACGTTTTAAGGCGTTGTAGACTCCCCCCGTTCGGCGAGGTGCGGACCCTGCGTGAGCACAGATCGGCGAGGGAGCGATGGCGGCGGCAAGCATCAAGGAGGTGGCGCGGCACGCCGGCGTGTCCCTGGGCACCGTCAGCAACGTGCTCAACCGGCCGAACAGCGTCACCCCGGCCACCCGCCAGCGCGTCCTGGACGCCATCGCCGAACTCGGCTACGTGCGCAACGACTCCGCCCGGCAGTTGCGGGCGGGGCAGAGCCGCAGCGTCGCCATCGTCGTCCTCGACGTGGCGAACCCCTTCTTCACCGACGTGGTCCGCGGCGCGGAGCAGGTGGTCGAGGACGCCGGGGCCATGCTCGTCGTCTGCAACAGCGGCGAGGACAGCGCCCGGGAACGCCGGCACCTCGAACTGCTTGAGGAGCAGCGGGTCCGGGGCGTGCTCATCACCCCGGTCGGTCACGGACGCCAGCCCAACCTCGAACGGCTGCACAAGCGGGGCATTCCCGTGGTGCTCGTCGACCGGGGATCCGGCCGGGCCAGCCGGTGCTCCGTGTCGGTGGACGACGTGATGGGCGGCCGGCTGGCCATGGAGCACCTCCTTGATCGCGGGCACCGTGACGTCGCGTACCTGGGTGGGCCGTTCGCGATCCAGCAGGTGGCCGACCGGCACGCGGGCGCGGAGTCGGCGCTGGCCGAGCGCGGGGGCGGCGCCGCTCTGCGGGTCGCCTCGACGACCAGCCTGACGGTCGCCGCCGGCCGGCGGGCGGCCGAGGAGCTGTTGAGCCTTCCCGTCCGGCAACGCCCCAGCGCCGTGTTCTGCGCCAACGACCTGATCGCGCTCGGGGTGCTGCAGGAGGTGACGGCGCGCGGGCTGCGGGTGCCCGACGACCTGGCGATCGTCGGCTACGACGACATCGAGTTCGCCGGAGCGGCGGCGGTGCCGCTGTCGTCGGTCCGCCAACCGCGCGAGCAGCTGGGGCGTACGGCGGCCCAGCTGCTGCTGGAGGAGGCCGAGGGCGGCGAGGCGCACCGCCACCGGCACGTCGTGTTCCAGCCGGAACTCGTCGTCCGCCACTCCAGCGACCCAGCCCCGCGCTGACCCACGTGCGCTGCTAGCCCAGCCGGCCGGTCTCCGCCACCTTGGCGAAGGCGTACGCGCTCGGCCTCGGGATCCGGGCGAAATCGTCGCGGTGGTCGACGGCGATGAGGCCGAACTTCGGACGGTACCCCTCACTCCACTCGAAGTTGTCGAACGCCGACCAGTGCAGGTAGCCGCGCACGTCGACGCCCTCGGTCAGCGCCGCGGCGACGGCGCCGAGGTGTGCGTGCAGGTAGTCGATCCGTTCGGTGTCGTCCTCGGTGGCGATGCCGTTCTCCGTGACGTACAGCGGCAGGCCGGTCCCGGCCGCGCGGTGCAGGACCTGCCGGAGACCGTCCGGGTGGACGGCCCAGCCCATCTGGGTGCGACGGAAACCCGGCGGCGGGTCGGCGAACAGCGTCGGCGAACGCGGGTCGACCCACTGCTTGCGGTAGTACTGCACGCCCAGGAAGTCGCCACGGTCGGGCCCGGTGAGCCCGTCCAGGTAGCGGTCGACGATCTCGCCGCGCAGGAGCCGGTGCAGCGCGCGGCACTCCTCGTCGTCGCGGGCGGGCGCCAGCAGCGGCAGCTGCACAGCGAGGCCGACCTGGGACCGCTCCCCCGCCGTACGCACGGCGCGGACCGCCGCGAAGTGGGCGCTGAGCAGCTGTCCGCCGGCCTGACGCCAGAGCCCGTCGTCGGCGAGACCGGGTGGGTGGTAGCCCTCCAGGTAGCCGTGCAGGGCCACCATCTGCGGTTCGTTGATCGTGCACACGAAGGGCATCAGCTCGCCCAGCTCGGTCGCGACGTATCGGCAGTAGCGGGCGAACACGTCGACGGCATTCGGGGCGAGCCAGCCTCCGGCGTCGGCGAACCACCGGGGCAGCGTGAAATGGTGCAGGGTCACGAACGCAGTCATGCCCGTGTCGGTCAGCGCCGTGAGCACCCGCCGGTAGTGGGCCGTCGCGGCCCGGCTGAACTCCCCGGGCGCGGGTTCGATGCGGGACCACTCCAGGGACAGCCGGTGCGCGGTGTGGCCCAGGGAGCGCAGGAGCGCGAAGTCCTCGGCGTAGCGGTGGTAGTGGTCGATGCCGTCGCCGGAGGACCAGCGGGCGGCCGTGCCGGGTCGGTGTTCGAATTCCCACCAGTCGTTGTTGACGTTGCCTCCCTCGACCTGGTGCGCCGAGGTGGCGCTGCCCCAGAGGAAGCCGGCCGGGAAACTGCCACCCACGATGTGCTCCTCGGTCGGGGCGGGGCCCGGCGTCCGGGTTCGGGCGTCGGGCCCCGCCTGCCTAGCCGGTGACGGTGAAGGTGAACGCGCCGGATCCGACGCGGTAGACGGCGTGCCCGCCGTCGATCCGGACGAAGTCGGCCCGCTGGGGCGTCGCGCCCACGCGGCCGCCCTGCAACGGCACCCAGACCTCCGCGGTGGTGTTCGTGGGGATCGTGACCGAGAGCCGGAGCTGGCCGTCGGCCCTGATCCACTCGGACCGGGCGGTTCCGGCCGGCGTCCGGTAGCTGCCCTTGACGAAGGTCAGGTCACCGACCAACTTCGGCTGGATGACCAGGTCCCGGTAGGCGCTGCTGCCGTCCGCGGCCCGAATGCCGGCGAGCCCGCTGTGGAACCACTCCTCGATCTGGGCGAGGATCATGTGGTTCTTGGAGTCGCCGCGATTCCACCGCTCCCCCATGGTGGTCATGCCGCCCGGGTTGGCGGTGGTGGACGCCATGAAGTAGCCGTAGCTGGGCTGGTCGTCCTCCTGCAGCAGGTCCCACAGCACGTCGTCGCGGCCGCCGGCGGCCAGGGCGCGGACCGTGGGGGCCATGCCGATGGTGCCGCCGCTGAAATGCGGGCCGTCACCGTTGGGGTGGAAGGCCTGGACCAGCTCGACGAGGGCGTCGAGGACAGCGGCGCGCTCGCTGTCCGGGACGAGCCCGGCATCCAGCGCGAGCGCCTGGGCGGTCTGGGTCGCGCCCGTGGTGCCGGCGTTCCCGTCGGCGGCGTACCGGCGCAGCTGGGTGTTGTAGAAGTTCGCGTTGAAGGCCGTCTTGATGTCGGCCGCCAGGGCGCGGTACTTCTGCGCGTCGGCGTCGTGGCCGGTCAGCTGCGCCATCATGGCCAGTTTGGTGGTCATGACGTAGTAGCCCCAGGTGCCGGTGATCCGGCCCGAGGTCTGGTCCGCCGCGACCCAATCGGCGAGGGCGGCGTCGACGATGTGTGCGTTGGCGCCGGTGCCGACCTTCTGCCGCTGGATGTAGTCGGCAAAGGTGACCATCCGATCGTAGTAGCGGGTCATCGTCTGGGTGTCGCCGTAGAGCTCGTACAGCATCGCGGGGACGAGGATGATGGCGTTGCCCCAGTTGATCTCATCCCCGAAGCGGCCCGTGTAACCCCAGTCGTAGACGGGGGTCTTCAGGGCAACGTTGCCGAACATCGGGGTGTCGGCCAGCGACTGCCCCTCCACCAGGTGGTGCATGGTGGTACGCAGGTACGCCGCGAGCTGCTCGTTGCGGTGGATCGCGCCCATCGGCATGGTGTAGTCCGCCGGGTAGGACAGCTTCTCCCGGCCAGGGCAGTCGGTGAAGACCGACATGATGTTGCTGGCGAACGAGTACCGGGCCATCGTGTGGATCCGGTTGATGCGGGCGTTGGAGGTGGTGACCTCGCCGGCCACCGGGGTGTCCGCCTGCACGCGCAGCCCGCGGATGGTGTCGAGCGCCGGGACGTAGTCGTCGGGGAGACCGGTGACCTGCACCCACTGCATGCCGAAGTAGTTGAAGTCGGGGTGCCAGGTCTCACCGCCGTCGAGGCCGGCGGTGGTGTAGGTGTTGAACAGGTCGCGACCGCGGCTACCGCCACCGCCCATGAGCGATGCCTGGTCGACGGTGCCGTCCGCGGCGAGGGACTCGGCCGGGGACATGCGAACGGTGGTGCCGGCCGGTACGCCGTCGCGCAGGCGCAACTCCGGCCAGCCGACGATGTTCTGTCCGAAGTCGAAGACCCAGGTGCCCGGTACGGGACTGGTCACCGAGACGGGCGTGAACGTCTCGACGACCTTGACCGGTTCGGCCGCGCGGGCGACCAGCTTCGTGGCGAGGTTCGGTGGCGGGGCGACACCGGCGTCGACCCAGCCGGTGACGGTGCCGTCCCGGCGCGTCGCGGCGGCGGACAGATCGGCGCCGGGCGCGTCCCAGCCGGGCTGCTCACGGCGGGCGTCGTAGTCGGCGCCTGAGTACCAGGCGTCGGTGACCAGCGCGCCGAGCGCGGTGCGCCAGGTGGGGTCGGAGACGATGACGTCGGTCGTTCCGTTGGCGTACGTGATCTCCAGCCGGGCGATCATCCGCGGCGTCACGGCGGCGCCGGCGCTCGGGTCACTCGCGGCGATGTTGTTGCCCGATCCGGTGACCCGCGCTCCGGTGGCGTGTGGCCGGGCCAGGGCTGGGGTGAAGGTGATGCCGGTGCCGTCCGGGCCGGCGGTGCCGATCGAGGTGATGGTGCGGGATTCGAGGCGGTCGCCTCGGTCGCCGGTGTCGATGTTGATGGTGCCGCCGACGTGGTAGTTGGCGACGGTGTCCAGCTTCACGGTCGTGGCGCCGGCCGCGACCTCGGCGGCCAGGGCGCTGGTGCCCTTGAGCTGGCTCTGCCACCAGGAGTACGGCGCGGTGCGGCCGACCGCCGGGTTGGTGACGCTGCGGCGCACGTAGGCGGGACCGTTGCCGAGTTGCACGCCCAGGGTGTTGGCACCCTTGCGGAGTTGCTCGGTGAGGTCGTAGGTGCGGTACTCGCTGGACAGCTGGTAGTTCGAGTTGCCCGGAGCGAGGACCTCGTCAGTGAGCGTCCGGCCGTTGAGGGTCGGTTTGTGCAGGCCGATGCCGGACAGGTACAGGCGGGCGGCGCTGACCTGCTTGCCGCGTTCGACGGAGAACTGCCGGGCGAAAATCGGCATCGGCTGGTTCTCGGTGCGGCCCGGGTACTCGATCCAGCTCGCCGGCGCCCAGTCGCTCTGCTTGAGCAGGCCCATCTCCCAGGAGGAGGGCGCGCTCCAGTCGGAGGGGCGCCGGTCGGCGTCCCAGACCCGGACCCGCCACACGACCCGTTCGCGGGACTCCAGCGGCGCGCCGGCGTACCGGACGTCGGTCTGCGCCGCGGACTCGACCTTCCCGGAGTCCCAGAGCAGCCGTCCCCGCTTCAGGTCCGACTCATCGGTCGCCGCCTGGATCTGGTACGCGGTCTGCCTGTCCCCCGGGCAGGCCGCCCGCGACGCCGGCCGGTAGCACCGGTGCGACACGGCCTGCCGGGTCTCGGCCATCTGCCAACCGAGCGCGGGGTTGCTGTCGTCGATGCCCAGCGGCTGGTCGTACCGGCCGTCGACCTGGAGGTTCAGGACCCGGACGTTGGTGGGGCCGCCGGCGGCCGCCGGTGTGGCGGCCACCGCCTGCGGTACGAGCAGGGCCAGGCATAGACCGGCTCTGGCCAGCGTGCGCGTTCGATGTCTCGTAGTCGGCACAGGTGTCTCCCTCCCGCCGGCGCACGGCTGTGGCACCGGCGACTCGTCTGGTCGTGCGACTGGTGGAACGGCCGGGCCGGTCGGGACTGCGGTCGCCCCGCGTGGGCGTGCGCCCCGACCGGTCGGCCGGCTCAGGCGGTCAGCCGCCCGCCTTGTAGTCGGCGTCCATCGCGGACAGGACCTTGGCGGGCGTGGCCTGCTTGCTGAAGATCTCCTGGAGGCCGGAGAGCATCGTCTGCTGGACCTTGGCGTTGGGCCACAGCTGGTCCATGAACGGCACGGTCCGGTTGTCGTTGATGAACGTGGTCAGCTCGTTGAAGGCCGGGTCCACGGCTGATCCGCTGTCGGCCAGGGACGGCAGGCTGCCCTGTTTGGCGTTGAACACCTTCATGCCTTCGGGGGACATGACGAAGTCGACGAACTTGAGCGCCAGGTCCTTGTTCTTGGCCTTGGCGTTCACCCCGTACCCGGCGCCCGCGGCGGCGGGCATGACGAACGTGCCCGGGTCGTCGGTGGCCGGCAGGGCCTTGAGGACGAACGTCCCGGACGGGTTCTTGCCCTTCAGCAGCGCCACCACCCAGTTGCCCTGGACAATGCCCAGTGTCTTGCCGGTGGCGGCGAGTTCCTGGCTGGCCTCGTAGCTAGTGCCGAGCGGGTTCTTCTGGAAGCAGCCGGTCTGGTTCATCTCCTGGTACTTGGCCATGGCCGTGGTCCACGCCGAGTTCGCGAACGTGGCCTGCCCGGCCTGCATCTTGCGGTCGAACTCCCGGTCGTTGCCGTACACGGTGGTGGCGACCAGCGCGTACAGGACGAGCTGGGTGACCCAGTTGTCCTGGATGCCGAGCGCGAAGGCGGGGGTGCCCTTTCCGGCCGCGGCCTTGCAGAAGGCGAGCAGCTCCATCCAGGTGCCGGGCGGGGTGAGGCCGGCCTTGCGCATGGCCGCCTGGTTGTAGATGGCGCCGATGCCGTTCATCCCGAAGACCCCGTTGTACGTCTTGCCCTCGTACTGGGCGACGCTCTTGACCGCGTCGGGCAGCTTCGCCGCCCAGGGCCGGTCGGACAGGTCCATCAGGTAGCCCGGCTTGGCCAGCACGTAGGTGGCGCCGGGGTTGCCGTTGCCCGGCCAGACCGACATGACGTCCGGGGCGGTGCCGGAGGCGAGCTGGGTGCGAATCTGCTGCTGGTACTGGTCGGCGCCGCTGGTGGTGAAGTTGACCTTCACACCCGGGTTCGCCGCCTCGAACGCCTTGATGACGTCCTCGACCGAGCCCTGGTCGACCGAGGCGAGCGTGAGCGTCTTCGAGTCGCCGGCGGAGCCGGCGTTGGTGCCACTGTTGCAGGCGGTCATCGCAGCGGTGATCGTCATCGCGGCCGCGACGGCCGCGAGTCTCGTGTGCTTCATGGTGTCTCCCTGGTGAAGGAGCGGTTAGGGCACCACGTCGGGTGCCGTGGCGGTGACGGTGTAGCGGCCGGACGTGAGCCGCAGGGTGACTCCCGCGGCGTACGTCTCGACCCCGAGAACCCCGGGTCGGCCGGCGGCGGGCGCGTCGTTCTCGCGCACGCTGTCCGGGTCCGGTGTGGGGATCTGCAGTACGGCGGTGCACCCGGGCGGCACCGTTGCGGTGACGGTGAGCCGCCCGTCGGAGATCGACCAGCCACAGACGACGCGCCCCCGTGCGGTCTCCTGCTCAGCGCGGGCCCAGCGGAGCCGGCCACCGGGCAGCGGACGCAGCAGCAGCTCCCGGTACGCCACCGAGGACGGCGCCTGGTCGATGCCGGCGACCCGGCCGTAGAGCCAGTCGCCGACGCTGCCCAGGCTGTAGTGGTTGAACGAGTTCATCGCCGGCGACTGGAAGCCGGCGTGGTCGGTCCAGCCGTCCCAGCGCTCCCAGATCGTGGTCGCGCCGTGCCGGATCGAGTAACCCCAGGAGGGGAACTCCTCCTGATGCAGCAGGGCGTAGGCCAGATCGGCCCGGCCATGGTCGCTCAACACCGGGCACAGCAGGGCCACACCCACGAAGCCGGTGGTCAGGCGGTGGTCCCGCTTCTCGATGTCGGCGGCCAGGTGCCCGACGGCCGCCGGCACGAGCCGCTGCGGCAGTAGCCCGAACGCGAGCGCCAGCAGGTACGCGGTCTGGGTGCCGCCCTCGACGGTGCCGTCGGCGGCGACGTACGAGTCGATGAAGGCCGCGCGGATCCCGGCGTGCAGGTCGCGCAGTCGGGCGGCGTCGTCGTGCCGGCCCAGCACGTCCGCCGCTTCTGCGGTGAGTTGGGTGCTGCGCGCGAAGTACGCGGTCGCCAGCACCTCGCGGGGCGTGGTGACGTCGACCTGCAGCCAGTCGCCGTAGGAGTTGCCGGTGCGGTGGCGCCAGCGCAGGTCCGGGTTGTGCCGGTGGACGTACCGGACCCAGGCCAGCATCGAGTCGTAGCTGCGTTCGAGCACGCGGCGGTCGCCGTAGGCGCGCCAGAGGTGCCAGGGGATGATCACTCCGGCGTCGCCCCAGGCCGGGGCCGCCTCCCGGTGCAGGGCGACGACCGGGGCGACGTCCCGGAAGGCGCCCTGGGCGTCCTGCCCGTTCACCACGTCGCGCAGCCAGCGGGCCAGGAACGCGGACACGTCGGCGTTGCGGCTGGAGGTCGGGGCGAAGATCTGGGCGTCGGCGAGCCAGCCGAGCCGCTCGTCGCGCTGGGGGCAGTCGGTGGGTACGGCGATGAAGTTGCCGCGCTGCCCCCAGGTGATGTTGGACTGCAACTGGTTGACCATCGGGTCGGAGCACTCGAACCGCCCGGTGAGCGGCGTGTCGTTGTGCAGCACCCGGGCGACGATGTCAGTCGGGGCCAGCTCACCGGGAAGGTTGTCGACCTCCACGTACCGGAAGCCGTGGAAGGTGAACCGAGGCTCGAACACCTCGACCTCGTCGCCGCCGGCGAGGTACATGTCGGTCGCCTTGGCGGTGCGCAGGTTGTCCGTGTAGAGCTCGCCGTCGGCGAGCATCTCCGCGTGCCGCACCACGATCCGGTGACCGGCGGGGGCACCGCGAACGGTCAGCCGCACCCGCCCGACCAGGTTCTGCCCGAAGTCGACGATGTATCGGCCAGGCGCACGCTGGTGGACGTCGATCGCCGGCACGTCGAGGATTACGCGGATCGGGTGGTCCGGCTCGGCCACCAGCGGACCCGGCTCGGGGTCGAGCACGGCCACGGGCAGGAACGCCGCTGCCCCGGCGGTGTCCCACCCTGGCACGTGTTGGCGGCGGTCGACGTACTCGCCCATCAGCAGGTCGGCCGAGCGGATGGCGCCCGGCCGCTCGCCCCAGGCACCGTCGGTGGCCACCACCTGTCGGGACCCGTCGGCGAAGTCCACGACGAGCTGGGCCAGGAACGCCGGCTGGTCGCCGTAGTGCTGCGCGGGGCGGCGTGCGTCGAAGCCGACATACCCGCAC
Source organism: Micromonospora halotolerans (assembly GCF_032108445.1). NCBI lineage: Bacteria > Bacillati > Actinomycetota > Actinomycetes > Micromonosporales > Micromonosporaceae > Micromonospora > Micromonospora halotolerans. Next base: position 6,376,530 of record NZ_CP134876.1, read on the forward strand.
CACCAGCCGTCGGCGACGATCGCGGCCAGGGCGTTGGCGCCGGGGTGCAGCAGCTCGGTGACGTCGTACGTCTGGTAGTGCAGCCGGCGGTGGTACTCGGTCCAGCCGGGCGCCAGTTCGGCGTCGCCGACCCGGACGCCGTTGAGCCGGGGCTCGTACACACCGCGAGCGGTCGCGTAGAGCCGTGCCCGCACCGGCGGTCGGTCGAGGTGGAACTCCCGGCGCAGGTACAGCGGCGGTGCCTCCAGCGGCGGGCGGTCGTCGTCGCCGGGCGGCTCGACGTACGGCAGCACTGCCGGGTCCCGGCCGACCCACGTCGCGGTCCAGTCGTCGTGGTGCAGCAGGCCGGTTTCGAACCAGCTCTGCGCCGCCCCGGCCTCGGCGCCGGTCTCGTCCCAGACCTGCACCCGCCAGTGGTAGCGGGTCGCCGACCGCAGGGCAGGCCCGTCCCACGGGATCAGGATCGTGTCGGCACACTCCCGGCGGCCGGTGTCCCAGATCAGCCGGTCGGGATCGGCCAGATCCGCCGCCCGTTCCGCGGCGGTGAGCCGGTACGCGGACTGGGTCGCCCCGCGCCGGTCGGACGCGAGCTTCCAGGACAGCCGGGGAAGCCGCTCCCCCACCCCCAGCGGTTCGGGCCGCTGTTCCGTCTCCAGGCCGTACGGTGTCATCCCTTCAGCCCTCCGGCGAAGCCGTTGATGATGCTGCGCTGCAGCGCGAAGTAGAGGAGCAGGATCGGCACGATGCTGATCACCAGCGCGGCGAAGATGAGGTTCCAGTCGGCGACGAATTGGCCGACGAAACCGGCCAGCGCCACCGGCACCGTCTGCTGGCTGCTGCCGCTGAGATAGAGCAGCGGGGTGAAGAAGTCGTTCCAGACCGCGATCGCGTTGAGCACCAGCGCGGTCACCGTGACCGGTTTGAGCATCGGGAAGACGACGTGCCGAAATGCGTCCCACGGCCGGCAGCCGTCGATCAGGGCGGCGTCCTCGAAGTCCTGCGGCAGGGCCCGGATGAAACCGGTGTAGAGGAACGTGGTGAACGGCACCTGCAGCCCGGAGTAGAACAGGACCAGCGCCCAGACGCTGCCGAGCAGGCCGAGGTCCCGCATGGTCTGGTAGAGCGGCAGCGCGGCGAGCTGGAACGGCAGGACCAGCCCGAGCATGATCAGCAGGAACATTCCCCGGGACCATCGGGCGGTGGCACGGGCCAGCGGGTACGCGGCCAGCGCCGAGACCGCCAGCACGATCACGACGCTGACGGCGGTGACTATCGCGCTGTTGACCAATGCCCCGCCGAGGCCACCCTCGCGCCACGCCTGTGTGAAGTTGGCGAGGGTGGGCGAGGTCGTCGGCCGGATCGGTGAAGAGGTGTCCGACGGCGCACGCACCGCCAGGTTGACCAGGACGTAGACCGGGAAGGCAATCACCGCCGCCGCGACGACCATCACCACTTCCAGGCCGAAGGTGCGCCACCGGTAGCGGTTCATGACGCCGCCCTTTCGTTACGGGCGAGCACGGTGTACTGCCCGGTGGAGGCGATCGCCACGATGATGGTCAGCACCACCGCCAGGGCGATGCTGTAGCCGAACTCGCCGAGGGTGAACGCGTCCTTGTAGATCAGCGTGGAGATGGTGTCCGTGGCGTGCCCGGGTCCGCCGCCGGTCAAGGCGTACACCTGGTCGAACAGCTTGATCCCGCCGATGATCGACAGCATCAGGTTGATCGTGAACGCCGGCGCGAGCTGCGGCCGGACCACGGACCAGAACCGCTGGACGGGCCCGGTGCCGTCGATCGCGGCGGCCTCGTAGAGCTCCTTGGGCACGGACTGCAGCCCGGCCAGGAAGATGACCATCGAGTATCCGGCGAACTGCCAGACGACCACGGCGACGACCGCCCACAGGGCCAACTGAGGATCGCCCAGCCAGTCCTGCCGCCACGAGTCCAGCCCGACGGCACCCAGCAGGCTGTTGACCGCGCCGTCCGGGCCCAGCAGGTTACGCCACAGGTAGGCGGTCACGATCGGCGTCACCACTGCCGGGGCGAACAGGAAGACCCGCAGCACGTTGCGGGACTTGATCACGGTGTTCACCCCGAGCGCGAGCAGCAGCCCGATCCCGTTCTGGATGATCGTGATCGACACCGCGATCACCAGCGTGTGCCAGATCGCCTGCCGGGCGTCGGGGTCGCGAGTGATCCCGACGAAGTTGTCGAGTCCGACGACCGCGAAGTCGGGGCTCAGGCCGTCCCAGTCCGTGAAGGCGTAGTAGAGGCCCCGAGCGCTGGGCACGAGCACCACGAAGGCGAACAGCACCAGCGCCGGCGCGGCGAACCACCAGGGTGGCGCCGAGCGGCGGCCACCGGTGGAGATCAGGGGCACCGAGCGGCGGTCGCCGGTGGAGACCGGATGGCCGGTCGGGGTGATTGTCATCCGCGTGTCCACTCTTTGAAACGTTTCAAGCAGCGGGCGCAAAGGGAGCTGGAACAACAAGCCAACTGCGAGGGCCAGAGGGTGTGGCGTGGGTAACGTTGTCCAAAATGTTGCGCCTGACCCTAGGAGTTCATCTACCACACGTCAATAGGTCCGCGGCTGGTACAGCGTGTTCCGGCGATCTAGGCTCTGGGCAACGTTTCACACGGCACTGGAGGACGTAGGTGGACAGGCCCGCAGCGCCCACCCGACGGATCACCATCATCGACGTGGCACGGCACGCCCAGGTGTCGACCACCGCGGTGTCCAAGGTGCTGCGTAACGCCTACGGCGTCAGTCCCACGATGCAGGCGAAGGTGCGTCAGGCAATCAGCGAGCTGGGCTATCGCCCCAACGCCGCCGCCCGCGCCATGCGGGGCCAGACCTACACCATCGGCATCATGTTGCCCGACATCCGCAACCCCTTCTTCGCCGACATCCTCGACGGCCTCACCGCCCGGATCGCCGGCACCGATTACCAGGTGCTCCTCGGCCCCGGTTGCAACGGCGAGGAGGCCGAGGCCCGGGTCATCCACGCCATGATCGACCGCGGCATGGACGGCATGGTCCTCGTCGCACCCATCTCCACCCGCGCTTATCTCGAACAGGTCGCCGGCGTCGTACCCACCGTCGTCGTCGGCCGGCACGGCCGATCCCAGACCTATGACACTGTCGCCGACGACGACCTCACCGGCGCCGCGCTGGTCGTCAACCACCTCGCCGACCTGGGACACCGCCGCATCGCGCACATCGAGCACCACGAGACCACCGCCGACTGCCTCGCCGAGATGCCCAACGCCATTCGGGCCGAGGGCTACCGGCAGGCCATGCGCGCCCGCGGCCTCGCCGACGAGATCGACATCGCGTCCACCCGATACAACCAGGAGGGCGGCTACCTCGGCACCCGCCAGCTACTCGCCCGGCCGGTCCGGCCCACCGCCATCTTCGCCGGCGCCGACATCGCCGCCCTGGGCGCGCTCGACGCCATCGCCGAGGCCGGGCTCCGCGTGCCCGACGACATCTCCGTCGCCGGCTACGACAACACCACGTTCGCCGCGTTCCGGCCGATCTCCCTGACCAGCGTGGACCAGGCCGGCCACGAGATCGGCGCCGACGCCGCCCGGCTCCTGCTCGACCGCATCGCCGACCGGAACCGACCCACCGCTCAGATCAAGCTCTCCCCCGCCCTCGTCGTCCGCCGCACGACCGCCCCACCACCGGCATAGCCGATACGCCGGCTCACCGCGGCCTCCCCGCGTGCGCCACCGGTTGACGACGGTCTCTGAACATCACCCACTACGAACTGTTCAGCCTCAGGGAGGCCGACAGCAGCTCCACGGAACCACCGGGACACTGGGCATCGTCACCGACATCTACCGACCCAAGCCCGCTCTCGCCGTCTACCGCGACACCGTCCGCAGCACTGACCAGCTACCCGTTACCAGACATCCCTGAGCACGGCGGACCGCAACGCAGCAAGGCGGGCCAGTGTCCAGTATCGGCCCGCCTGCACGCTCTGAAATGCCGACGCACCGTCAACCCCTCGTCTCGCCGACGCGGCACGCCGATTAACGCCCGCACATGCCGCGCGTCGTGCGCTGCGGAGCGTCACGATCGCTCGAGCCATGCGCCGTCCGGTCGTGTCGATGGGCGTGCCCCCGGTCGCGCCCCCGTTGGACCCTTGCATAGGCTGCGTCGCCATGGGCGAGTCGCGCGGGTCAGGAGTCCTCCGTCATCAGTCGCTGCACGACGGGTTCGTACCGGCGCTAGGGCCGCAACAGGCCTTCGCCGACGCTATCGACCGACACATCGAGGAGCACTTCGGGCCCGTCGAGTTCGTCTACCACGAGATCGCCTCGCACCTGGTCGGTGTGCATGTCTATGTCGTGGCCCCGACCGAGGAACGCCCGTACCGGACGCTGATCACTTCTGGGATGAGTGATCTGCCGATGACGGTCCCGGAGGGCCACGACATCAGCCCGTACGCCGAACTGATGCTCAGCCTTCCGGCAGATTGGCCGCTGACCGAGGTAGCCGGGCTCGCCGACGAGGCCGGGTGGCCGCTGCGGATCCTCAAGCAGGTAGCTCGGCTGCCGCACGAGTACGGAACCTGGATCGGCGAATGGCATTCCGTGCCGAACGGCGATCCCGCGCAGCCGTACGCTACGGACGCCCCGTTCGCTGGAGTCGTCGTCACGCCGATGCTGCGGGTGCCGCCAGAGGCCCGGACGATCGACGTCGGCGGCGGCATCCGCATCGCGTTGCTCGCGCTGATCCCTCTGCACCCAGAGGAGATAGCGGTCAAGGTCGAACGCGGTACCGACGCACTCATCGAAGTCCTCGACCGTGGCCGCGTCACCGAGTTGCTGGACCCGCGCCGGCCCTCGTACGCCTGACAGCTCGATCGGACGCGCTGACCAAGGTCACGTGCGCGCTTCTGCCGCTCACCGTGCGTCGCGCAGCGTCGCACTCCGTCGATCAAGCCGATGCTCGGTCTTGCCGAGGTGAGTGCGTTGCCTGACGTCAAGACTGCGGCAGGTTCAGCCGAGCTGGAACCGCTGTACTCCAGTGCGACCGAGAAGGGTACCGCTCGCGTCGGCCATTGCCTGGGCGGCCGGACCGATGCGGTAGCCAGTCAGTCGTCTTCCATTTTGATCTTTGATTCGAGCCGGACGAGTGGTGGCGATCAGCACCGACCGAACCGCCCGTGTTTGCCGCAGGAGGACCTGGTGTGTGTCGGCAGCGACTTCGTCCTCGAACCAGCGGACGGCCAGCCTGCCGGCATTAAAGTAGGCACCGCCTTCCGGGTGCCGGTACCCGGCGTCGTGATCGCAGTAGGTACCGCCGGGATCATGTCGACGGGTCGAGCGCAGGAGTTGAACAATGGCAGCGACCGGTGGCCCGTCCGGCAGCGGGACGCCATCGGCAAGCGCGACGGTTGACGGCAGGCTCGCGCCGATCGGCAGGTGCAGGAACGCCTGAACTCCCCGTCCGCCACAGGCCATCGCGTTTGCCAGCGAGCCGTGCAGGTGGACTGGGTGAAGTCCTAACGGTCCCGGTTGCGAGCACCGCCACGCGGCGCCAGGGAACGTATCGCGCAACGCCAGGTCGAACGCGTCTTCGTCCTCGGGCAGCAACCAGGTTCCGACATTCATGGTCCGGGAGCCCGCATACGCCACCACCAGGACGGTACGTCATGGATCGCCCATGATCCGCTGCACTCTCAATCCGCTGATCGCGCGTCTTGACCGGCTTCGAGGATCGCATGCCCCAGCGATAGGCGGCACGCACGACTCCGTCAGGTGATGTGCGACAGGGGCCGGCGATTGAGCGACGGCTCAGCCGCCGACCGATGTCCTGTCATCCCGATGAGCGGATGCTGCCCGCCGGCTACCTTCGGCCAAATTCTTCTGCAGGATTTGATACAAGGCAGGATCGCTGGCGGGAGTTCCGGCAGCCCTCATCCATAGAACACCAACACCTGGTCCGCGATGCACGCAGGCTTGGTCTCGCCCTCGATCTCCACCTTCACTTGTACGACCACGCGGGCGCCGTTGGACAGGGGTCGGGCCTGCGTAAGCGTGGCCACACCGCGGACGCGCGAACCGACCAGCACTGGCATGCGGAAACGGACCTTGTTCAGACCACCGTTGACCACCAGGCGGACGCCGTTGACGTGGATCAGTTCGGACAGGAAGGCGGAGCATAGCGAGAGCGTGAACGCGCCGTGCGCGACGGTCTTCCCGAAGGGGCTCTCCGCAAGGGCGCGCCGCTCGTCGACGTGAATCCACTGATGGTCGCCGGTGACGTCCGCGAACGCGTTGATCCTGCCCTGGTCGATAGCCTGCCACTGGGTAGTGCCGAGCATCTCGCCCTCGTGCTTGAGGAACGCGGCGATGCTCTCGTACGTGCTCATGCGCACCCCGTCCCACTGTGGTTTCTAGTCATGGTCATGGGCAGCGGACGATCTGCCCGGCGTACGACAGTCCTCCGCCGAAGCCCAGCAGCAGCACCGGTGCACCGGACTGGAGCTCTCCGCGTTGGAGCAGCTTCGACAGCGCGATCGGGATGCTCGCCGCCGAGGTGTTGCCCGATTCGGTGACGTCGCGGGCAACGACGGCCTTCGTCGCCCCGATCCGCTGTGCGACCGGCTCGATGATGCGCAGATTGGCCTGGTGCAGGACGATGCCGCCGAGATCGTCCGGCGTCATGCCGGCGGCGGCGCAGATCTGGCGGGCGATGTCGGGCAGCGTGGTGGTGGCCCACCGGTAGACGCTCTGTCCAGCCTGGGTGAACTTGCGATCGCCCTCGATCACCACGGCCTCGCCCATGTCTGGGTAGGAGCCCCACACCACCGGGCTGATCTCGGGCTGCTCGGCGGCGGTCAGCACCACCGCGCCGGCTCCGTCACCGACCAGCACGCACGTCGTCCGGTCGGTCCAGTCGGTGAAGTCACTCAGCCGCTCCACGCCGATCACCACCGCGTTCGTCGCCGAGCCGAGCCGAATGGCACCGTCAGCCGTGGCCAACGCGTGGGTGAACCCGGAACAGGCGACGTTGATGTCGATCGTCGCCGGTGACGCCATGCCGAGCCGACGTGCGACCCGGGCGGCAATGTTGGGACTGCGGTCGACCGCCGTGCAGGTCGCCACCACCACCAAATCGACCGCCTCGACGGCCACGCCGGCCTCACGCAGGGCCGCGTCCGCCGCCTCGGCCGCCATCAGGTCGAGCGGCTCGGCGGGCCCGGCGATCCGCCGTTCCCGGATGCCGACCCGACTGCGGATCCACTCGTCGCTCGTGTCCACCATCGTGGCGAGGTCATGGTTGGACAGCACTTTCGCAGGCTGGTAGTGACCTGCGCCGACGACCTTCGAACCGCGCACCGGCGCCTCCCATTAGCCCAGGCGAAGATCAGCAGGTAGACGTTGTCTACCATCTCTGCGTAGACAATGTCTATGCCGTGGGTCGGGCGGCCAACACGGAAGGTAGGTGCGAGTAGACGGCGTCTACTCGCACCTGGTAGACACCGTCTATGCTTGCTGACGAGGGGCTACGCGAACGCCTCATCCGTACCGGCGGCGAACTACTCGACAATGAGGGCCCGTCCGCGGTGTCGCTGCGAGAGATCGCCCGACGCGCCGGCGTCTCGCACGGCGCGCCGCGCCGCTACTTTCCCACCCACCTGGAGTTGCTGTCGGCCATCGCCCGCGACGGGTTCACCGACCTCGCCACCCGGGCGAACTCCGCCCTGGCCGAGGCGGCCGGCGACCCACGCGCCCGGCTGGCCGCGCTCGCCCGGGTCTACCTGCACTTCGCCGCCACCCGCCGCGGCCGATACGAGCTGATGTTCCGCCACGACCTGCTGGAGAGCGGCCACCTGAGACTGCGCGACACCAGCCTGCCACTGTTCCGGCTTCTCACCGACCTGGTCGCACAGGCCCGGCCCGAGCCCGAGCCGCCAGCTCAGGTCGTCGCAGGAGCACTGTGGGCCAACCTGCACGGCATCGCCCAACTGTGGAACTGGGGCAGCCTCACCCTCGCGACCGGCGCCACCGATCCGAGCGCGCTGCTCGACGCCACCCTCACCGCCCACCTCGGACCCGCCGCATGACCGGCACCCCACCCCTGTACGCGCTCGCCCAGCACAGCATCGGCCGATACCTCCGCCACTCCTGGCGTCCCACCGTCACGGGCCTCGGTCACCTCCCCGACTCCGGGGGCGCGATCCTGGCCGCCAACCACCTGTCGATCGCCGACCAGTTGTTCCTCGGAATCCTGACGCCCCGGCACATCGCCTTCTGGGCCAAGGCCGAATACTTCCGCTCCCCCGGACCCCGCGGCTATCTCACCCGGCAGGTCGTCACCGGCATGGGCGCCATCCCGGTCGAGCGGGCCGGCGGTCGGGCGGTCCTCTCGGCGTTCGACGCCGCCGTCCCCGTACTCCGTTCCGGCGGCCTGGTGGCCGTCTTCCCCGAGGGCACGCGTTCCCCCGACGGCCGCCTCTACCGTGGCCGTACCGGCGCAGTCCGCCTCGCGCACCAGGCCGGCGTCCCCATCATCCCGGTCGGCATCCGCGGCACCGACCGCGTACGTCCGCCCGGCGCGCGCCTTCCCCGGCGCCACCCGATCAGCGTCACCTTCGGACCAGCCATCCCAGTGCACATCGAGGCGCCGGCGGACATCCGCCGGCTCACCGACACCCTGATGGCCACCATCCAGTCCCTCACCTTCCAGGACTACGTGCAGCACTACGCCCGGACTTGACCGCAACACGTCTTCCCGCACGAGGCGTCGGAGTCGCCACCGAGCCCGGACCAAGAATCACGTGTGCACATCTGCCGCAGTCCGGGCGCTGGCATGGTCGGTGAGCGATCGGACCTGCCGATGTGCGTGCGGCTTGGTTCTTGTCGTTCGGAGGGTCGCCGTTGCGGCCCTATCTTCGATGAACAGGTCGAGGCCGTGCATCAGTGGCCTTTGGCGAGCCGTGTTTGTAGTCGGGCCCGGCAGGCCGGCCATTCTGAGGCGAGGATGGAGTACATCGCGGAGTCCCGGAGTAAGCCCTCCTCATTCGGTGCCCACGACCGGGACCAGCAGCGCAGTACGCCCTCGAACTGCGCTCCTACGCGCTCGATCGCCGCGCGGGAGCGCTTGTTGCGGGCGTCGGTCTTGAGATCGACACGGGCCACCTGCCATTGCTCAAACGCGTGGGCGAACAGCAGAAATTTGGTCTCGGTGTTTAGCCCGCTGCCCTGTGCCGAAGCAGCCAGCCAGGTGAAACCGACCTCGAGCGCGCACAACTCGTCGCGATCCGGCCACAGCCGCGGATCCCAGTAGGCGGTCGCCCCAACGGCGCGTCCGGACGCCTTGGCTACCTGCGCAGACGGCATCAGACTCCCGGCCGCAGCCCTTGCCAGCTGCGCATCGATGTAATCGCTCACCTCGCCCGCAGTGGGCATCCACGTGAAGCGGTACGAGGTCCGGTTTTCCTCGGCTGCTATGGCGAGGTCCGCAGCGTGCCGGTGCTCCAGCGGCTCCAGACGAACAAGTTCACCGTCGAGCAGCGGCGCGGTCAGTCTCGTTGGGAATGGCAGGGGAACGCTCCGTCCGCGACTTGCCTGGCACACCATGCGCCGGGCCGGGTCCTCACCCGGAGCACCCCACCCGCGTAGGAGGGTTGCCGGCCAGCAAGCCGGGGCTTGGAGCTGGCACTCATGACCTGGCGTTACCGTAGCGGCGCCGCCGGTCCACCGCAATCCGCATTTTGATGACTGACGATGCGTGGCGCCGCCTGCGCAGATATGCCAGGACAGAGTCTTCCCGCCGCTGGACCTGCGCCCCCACGTGATCGGGAATCGGATCTGCCGCGCACCGCGCTGGTTGCAACTCAGGTATGGCCTCGCTACTCGAGCGTCAGTCAGTTCCACCCGACGCCGTATGAAGGCTCTCCTAGACTTTCTTGGTGCAGTACGAGGACCGTACGCTTCCGCCCGCGCTGGCTGCAGCCCACGCTGAAGGCTTCTCCGTCGACCATGACGGTCACGACTTCGAGCCGTACGACGAGTTCATGTGGTCCGTCGAGACGCTTGAGTGGTGGCAATCCTGGACTGGCAACCCGACGGCCGACATCGCGCCGTTCCGAGTCTTCGGGCAAGATGGGTCCGGCGGTCTGGCTGCCTTCTGGATCCGCGTGCCTGACGCCCCGATCGAGACCCAACCGATCGTGTTCCTTGGCTCCGAGGGTGAGCTGAGCGTGATCGCCAGGAACCTCGGCGACTACCTGTGGCTGCTTGCCAATGGCGTCGGCCCCCTTGAGACCGTTGACGGCATCCACCGCACCACCACGCCCGTCCCCGCGCTTACCGTTCGCACGGCGCTACACCGGCGGCACGCACCGGCCCACCGCACCGGTGATCGACGCAGCCCAAGCCGAGTTCTGCGCGCTGACAACACTGTTCGACGCGACCGCGCGGTAGCTGCTGGCCGTACCCCGTTCACAGGCTCTGTGTCCCGAGGTGGGGGCGAACACATGGTCGGCAGGGGAGAGCTTCCGTCGTGGCTTGATCGGAGATGATCAGCGAGTGGCTGGGTTGATTGAACACCTGGAATCGCACCTCGGGCTCATCGCGACTGGTAGCCGAGGCGACGATACGACGCCGGAGGGCGTTCAGGTGGCGTGGTTTGGCCCCGACGTCCCGTTCGGCGGGGTCACGACCCTGGTGACGGTCGGGCTGTCGCGGCGTCATCTCAACCTGCCGGGTGACGGGGCCTTGCACCAGGAGTTGGTGATGCACGTTCCCACTGATGACTATCCGGCCCTGGCGGCTGGGCTGTTGTTCCAGGTGGCCGGTGAGATGGTGCGCCGCCGGACCGGCTTGTCGCATGGGCAGGTGATTGGTCCGCGCGGGCATCTCTTCCCGGGCAGCCAGACCACAGCCATCCTGGCCATCAGCCCGAGATATCTGCCGGAGTCCTTCGCCGTCTGTCACACCGAACCCGCGCCGGTGGTCTTCACGTGGTTGGTCCCGATCACCACAAGTGAAGCTGAGGTGATTCAGAAGTTCGGGTGGGGGACGCTGGAGCAGGCATTCGCGGCTCAGGATCCTGACCTGGCTGACCCCGGTCGGGCAGAAGTGGCGCTGGATTGGTCGGGCTCGTAGGCCTCAGCAGGCGGGTGATCGAGTATCCGGACCTGCCGCTAACCGCGAGCCGGTTAACGGCGCACGCCAGGTGCCGATCGACATCTGCGGGTCGGCTCCGGGATTCACCTCATTACGTTTGCGCCAAGTCGTCCATAAGACTCTTGGCATGAATCTTCTGCCGAGTCGGCCGCGGCCACCGCGCGCCCTTTTTCGCAGGAGTTCCGCACGCGCCGAGTCCGCGCCACCGCCCGTGCGCCGAGAGACCGCCGACGTCGTCGCCGGATGGCTCGGCGTGCCCCCGGTCCGGTCGGACGAGGCGGCCCGGAAAAGACTTGGCGCGACCCAACGGACCGGCGCGGCGGCGGCCGTCGTCCTCGCCGGCCTGACCTGCGGTCAGCCCATTCCGCTCCCGGTCGTCGTAGTGGGCGGGCTGGTCGCCATGGTCGTGGTCGTGGGTTCCTGGCTGATTCTCGGCACGGTCGCCCACGCAGTGCCGCTGCGGCGTCTGCGCACGATCGCGGTCTGGTGGTCGCTGCCGCTGGCTCTCGGCCGTCCGCTGTTCAGCGGCGACCTGTGGAGCTACCAGGCTCAGGGCCTGATCCCGCTCGCGGGGCATGACCCGTATCGACTCGGCCCGGCGCGGGCCCTCGAGGCGGACTCGGCGGTCGCCCAGCACGTCAGCCACTACTGGGTGGACACGCCTGCGCCCTACGGCCCGGCGTGGGAGGGCCTGGCCACCCTGGTGGGGCGGGCCACCGGTACGAACCTGGTGGCCGGCGTGCTGGTGTACCGGACGCTGGCGCTGGCTGGCGTCCTGCTCATCGCCTGGGCGTTGCCGCGCCTGGTGCGGCGCACGGGCACCTCCCAGTCCACGGCGCTGTGGCTCTGCCTGCTCAACCCGCTGGTGCTGTGGCATCTGGTATCCGGGGCGCACAACGATGCGATCATGCTTGGCCTGATGTTCGCCGGGTTCGAGCTCGGGCTCGGCGGCCTCGCCCGACGGGGGACGAACGGCGTACCGCGGCTGGCGGGGGGCTTCGCGTTGTTGATCCTGTCGGCCAACGTGAAGGTCGTGGCGATCGGTGCGGTGTGCTGCCTGGCCGCGTACGCCGCCCGAAGGCATGGCCGGGTGGTGCTGGTGACGGCGGTGGCGGCCGGGGGCGGCGTGGTGCTTTCCACGGTGGTCGCGCTTGGATCGGGGCTCGGGTTCGGCTGGATCGGTGCACTCGGCTCTTCCACCAGCGTGTACAGCTGGATGGCGCCCACCAACCAGCTCGGCTTCCTGATCGGCGGCGGGGCGGGGCTGTTTGGCTGGCACGTGCTGCCGCAGGCGGTGCACGTGGCCACGCTGCTGGGCGCGGCGGTCGGTGCCGTGCTCTGCGGGCGGGTGCTCCGGTCGGTGTGCCGCGGCGCCGTGGAACCGGTGCGGGGTCTTGCGCTGCTGCTCACGATCATGGTGGTGTGCGGGCCTGTGGTGCAGCCGTGGTACCTGCTCTGGGCGATCCTGCCGCTGGCAGTGTCGGCCCGGCTGCCGCAACAACGGAACCGGCTAGTGATCTTCAGTGCGGTCATCGCTCTCGCGTTGCCCCCGACAGGCTCCGGTGCGCCCACCCTCATCACCGGGTATGCGATCGCGGCGGCGGTCGGCGCCGGGGTGTGGTGGCGGCTGCGGGCCGCCCAGCTGGCTCGGGCTGAACGGGCCGAGCCGTGCACTGGCGCCACGACCGGGGAAGTCGATCGTGTACACGACGTCGCGACCTCGCAGGTAACTCCGGTCCCTAAACGAACGCACCACTCTTGGTCGCATGTAGTGACGGGATACGACGTTTAAGCCACGAGTTATCGACCGCGACAGGCGGACACCGGGGGGTTCCACCGGCCAGGTCGACCGAAGCCGTGAAGGCAGCAGCGACGAGCCCGCTCTCATGCCGCCGACCGGGCGCGGTCCGCTGATCGGTCTGTCGGTATCCGTGGCCGCTGATCCCGGCGCTGCCGAATCTGTGTGGAGCATCCAGCCTGCGTGCAGCCCGGGCCACGATCTGCCTGGGACACCTACGATGGCCTCGATGACCATTCCCGAAACACGACACGACGACGCCCTAACCGACGAAGCCCGGGTCGAAGAGGCCCTGCGGCTGCTCACCGGCGTGCCGGTCACACTCGATGTCGCCGTCAAGCGGCTCAGCCGTGGCAGCGGTGTCTACGCCTGGTGGGCTGATCCTTCGGTCTTTCCCGACCTTCCCGGGCCGCCGAATGAAAGCGTCCCGTCGCTACGGCTGCTGTATCTCGGTCGGGCGACCAGCCTGCGGGGCCGGATCCTGCGCAACCACCTGAGGCGTTCGGGCAGCTCGACTCTGCGCCGTACTTTGGTCGGGCTTCTTGTGTCCGAGGGCTACCGAACAACCTGGACCGATCGCGTTGTTCTGGTCCCTGAGGACGAGGCGCGGCTGACCACGTGGATGTACGCGCACCTGCGTTTGACCTGGGTGGAGGACGCCGAGCCGGCGACCATCGAGGCCGAACTTGTCCGGCCTCTGCACCCGCCGCTCAACGTCCACGGCGTCAACCCCGAACACATCCAGGCGGCCGTGGTCGCCGCCAAGAACTCCTACAACATGAGCAGCCACCCAGCCGAGTCCTCGCGAACCCCTTAACCGTTCGCCCGGCCGGTGTACAGGTACCGATGCGCCCTCCTGCCGCACACCGTGCGCTATGCCGCTCGGCGCTCGCAAACTGAGCTTCTGCACAGCTCAACCGCTCCAGCACTCGCCATGTACATGGAGTAAGGCTCCGGCCCGAGCGTCCCCAGACCTCCACGGGCGTCATTAAGGGCGAACGGCAGCTGGCAGCCCGGTAGCGAGGGCCATCAGCTGCCGATGTCGTCGGGATTCTCGGCATCACCAGCGCCGACGCCCGCGGCCGGCCACCCGTTCCGGTGGCCGGCCGCGGGGCCGGAGGCTACGCCGCGCCGTTGAGCGAGGCGGCCAGGGCCTCTGCGAACCCGGTGTCGGCGGGCGCGCCGCTCACGCCGATGCGCCAGGTCCCGCCCGGGAGGTCGCCCACCGGCAGTGATCGCCCGCCCGGCTGCCACAGGGGCTGCCAGGCGACCGAGCCGCTCGGCCGGTTGAACCACCGGTTGTCCTCGCTCCAGGCCGACCCGTCCCGGTAGGCAACCGCCAGTGTGGTCGTGTCGTCCGTGGCAAGCGTCCACCGGGTGAAGCCCGCCGCGTCCCCGTCGCGATCGGCGCCGGCCGGGTCCGCGAGCCGGGGCAGGGCCGAGTCGAGGTTCCAGGCTGCCTCCCAGACCGGCGCGCTGGTCGGGCCGGTCACGTGCCAGGCGAGGCCAACATCCACCGTGGTAGGTGCGAACCGGAAGCGCCAGTCGACGGTCACCGGTTCGTCGCCGAGCGGGATGCCGGCCAGGAGCACGTCCGTGCCGTCGGCCGACACGGTCACGTCGCGGGCAGCGCCGGCCGTGTCGGTGGGCCCGAAGGTGCCGACCGCGAGGTAGGGCGCCGTGGAACGGAACGACGAGTCCGTCACGGTCCGGTAGGCGCCTTGACCGGTCGGGTCGGCCTCGTAGGAGACCAGCCGGGACTCGGGCGCGGCCTGCACGACGGCCCGGTAGTAGGGCGTGCTGACCAGCCGCCCCTTCGTCACCACCGGCGTACGCCAGTTCAGCGGTGCCAACCAGAGCCCGCCCTGACCCCAGCCGGCGCCCGTGACGTACCACTGGCCGGTGCCGGAGTCGTCCTTGACCACCTCGGCGGCGTGCGCCTCGATCCGGCCGGCGAGCTGGTCGACGGTGAAGTGGAACGGGTCCTCGCTGCGGTACACGCGGGTGTCCTGGTAGCCGCTCTCGCAGCAGACGAAGAGATACCAGGAGCCGTCGCGGTGCACCACGAACGGCGACTCGGTCGGCCCGCCGAAGGTGCCGGTGGCCGGGTGCTCGAAGGCCGTCCGCCGGTCGCTCCAGTGCACGAGGTCACGGCTCGTGCGGTAGGCGACGATGTGGTGGCCACCGGCCGGGGTGCTGTTGGCGGTGTAGTACATGACCCACTGGTTGCCGACGCGGGTCACCATCGGGTCCCGACCGTCGAAGCCGTCGGTGAAGAGCGGGTTGCCCGGGTGCCGCGTCCAGGTCGTCAGGTCCTTGGACGTGGCGAGGTGCATCCGGTACGCCTCGTGGTCGGCGGTGCCGCCCGCGTAGAACATGTAGTAGGTGCCGGCGTGGAACAGCACGTACGGCGCCCAGATGTGCGTCTCCCCCGCGCTCGGGTCGGCCTCAAGGGCGAACGGCTGCTTCGTCCAGGGGCCACGGGGTGACGGCGCGGTGGCATGGCCGAAGAACTTCTCGTCCAACGGGTTGGCCGGCTCGGCGTGGGTGATCGCGAAGACGTGCCACAGGCCGGTTGCACGGTCACGCACCATGGTGTGGTCGTTGTAGTACCAGCGCTCGTCCTCGCCGACGCTGGGGTCGTACACGTTCACGAACTCGCCGGCGGTGACCTGGACGGACCGGTTCTCGTACGGCTGGTTGCTCAGCGCGGCGCTGTCGGCGGCCCGGGCCGGCGCCGGGGCCACGATCAGTCCCAGGGCGAGGGCGAGCAGCGCGGACAGCCGACCGACGCGCGACGGTGGGCGGGGCATGCGTTCCTCCAGGGGTCAACGGGTGGCGAGGGGGTGCGCCGGACGGGCGCGCGGCCGCGCTGGTCCGCCGCCTACCTCCGGCGGCGGACCAGCGCCCGGCCCTACTGCTTGCCGCCGAGGGTGGTGTAGACCTCCGCGGCGTTCTCCTTGGTGATCTGCTGGGTGCCGAGGGTGGTCGTCTTCGGGACGTCCTTGGCGCAGTCGACGAGGATCTTCTTGGCCAGGTCGATCGCCTCACGCCCGCCGGTCGGGTACTGGAACGTCGCCTGGAGGCGGCCCTGCTCGACGGCCTTGATGCCGCCGGAGGGGACGGGCAGCGCGTCGATCCCGGTGAACTTGATCGCGGTCTCCTTGCCGGCCGCCTTCGCCGCCAGGTAGGCGCCCTCCGCCATCGGGTCGTTGTGCGCGTACACCGCGTCGATGTCCGGGGTCGACTTGAGCATCGCGTCCATGACGCTCTGCCCCTTCTCCCGCAGCCACTCGGCGGTCTGGCTCGCCACGATCTTGATCTTCGGGTTGCTCGCGATGCCCTCCCGGAAGCCCTGGGCGCGCTCGGCGGCCGGGGTGGAGCCGGGCAGGCCGGAGATCTCCACGACGTTGCCGCCCTGCGGCAGCAGCGTCTTCGCGTAGTACTCCCCCGCCGCCTTGCCGATCGCGACGTTGTCGCCACCGATGAAGGCCGTGTACGCGTCGCCCTCGACCTTGCGGTCCAGCACGATGACCGGGATCCCCTGGTCGTAGGCCTTCTTGACCACCGCGGTCAGCGGCTTCGCCTCGTTCGGCGAGATGATCAGCAGGTTGATGCCCTGGGAGAGGAAGTTCTCCACGTCGGCCACCTGCTTGCTGTTGTCCTGGGCCGCGTCCGAGACGACCACCTTGAAGCCGGGCACGGACTTCGCGGCGTTGCTCACGTCGTCGTTCATGACCTGCCGGTACGGCTCGGCATTGTTGGCCTGGGACATGCCGATCAGGAAGTCCTTGCCGCTGCCGCACTTCGCCGAGGCGTCGGAGCTGCCGCTGCCGGGGTCGTCCTCGACGCTGCACGCCGAGGTGGCGACGAGCGCGGCCAGCGCCAGGATCGTGGCGGCTCTTCGGGCGTAACGCATGGTTTCCTCCAGTGGGTGGTGGGTCAGGCGATGCGGGGACGGAGCTTCTGCAGCGCGGCGGCAGCCACGATGACCAGGCCCTTGACGACCAGCTGCACGTTCGCGTCGATGTTGTTGAGGGCGAGGATGTTGTTGAGGATCCCGAGCAGCAGGGCGCCGGCGATGGTGCCGCCCATGGATCCACTGCCACCGGCAAGGCTCGTCCCGCCGATGACCACGGCCGCGATCGCGTCCAGTTCGTAGCCGGCGCCGTCGTTCGGGCTGCCCTGGTTGAGCTGCCCGGCGTGGATGATCCCGGCCAGCGCGGCGAGCAGGCCGGAGATCGCGAACACGGTGATGCGGACACGGCGCACCGGCACCCCGGACAGCCGGGCGGCCTTCTCGTTGCCGCCGATGGCGTACACGTGCCGGGCGAAGGCCGTGCTGCGCAGCACCAGCAGCGCGCCGACGCCGATGGCGAGGAACAGCAGCGCCGGCACCGGGAGGACTCCGTTGATGGACCCGCTCAGCGTCGAGAACGCCTCCGGGGCCTCCTGCGGCCCGTCACCGTAGGCGATGGGGATGCCTAGGCCGCCGGACCACATCCGGGCGATGCCCCGGGCCGCCTGCAGGCCGGCGAGGGTGACGATGAACGACTGGATGCCGAGCCGGGCGACGATCGCACCCTGGGTGGCGCCGAACGCGGTGCCGATGAGCAGCACGATCAGGACCGTCGGGAGGATGCCCATGCCGCTGTCGACCATCAGGGTGGCGGACCCGACCGCGGCGAGCCCGAGCACCGCCCCGACGGAGAGGTCGATGCCGCCGATCAGGATCACGAACGTCATCCCGACCGCGATGATGCCGATCTCCGAGACCGCCCGGACGATGTTGGCGAGGTTCCCGGAGCTGAGGAAGACGCTCTCGCCGTTGCGGACGGGCGACACGGCGATCGCGATGATGAAGACGGCGGCCAGGCCGAACAGGCTCTGGAAGCGGAAGAAGCTGTCGACGATCGCGTGCCGGTCCCGCGGCAGCCGGATCGGCCCGCGGCGGGGCGGCGTCTCGCGCGGCGCTTCGGCGACGGAGGTGGGGTTGGGCGAGTTCATCGGGCCTCCTTGGCATCGTCCCCGTTGGCCGCGGCGAGGATCGCTTGTTGGGTGGCGGACGCGCGGGGCAGCGCGGCCACGGTGTGACCGCGGTGCAGGACGACCACCCGGTCACAGAGGCTGAGCAGCTCGGGCAGTTCGGACGAGGCGAGCAGGATCGCCATGCCGGTGTCGGCGAGCTGGTGCAGCAGCCGGTAGATCTCGGCCTTGGCCCCGATGTCGACGCCTCTGGTGGGCTCGTCGAGCAGCAGCAGCCGCGGTCGCGTCAGCAGTTGCTTGGCGAAGACGATCTTCTGCTGGTTGCCGCCGGAGAGCGTGGCGGTGGCGACCGCGGGCGAGGCGGCCTTCACCGCCAGGGCGCTGAGCTGCCCGGCCACCGTCCGCTTCACCGCCTGCCGGCGTACGAGGCCGAGCGTCGTCAGTGTCGACAGCGCGGAGAGCACGACGTTGTCGGCCACCGAGTGCTCGAGCATGAGTCCGGCGCCGCGCCGGTCCTCGGGGACGAACGCCACCCCGCGCGCCAGGGCCGACCGTGGGCCGTGCGGACGGTACGGACGGCCGTCGAACGTCACCTGGCCGGCGCGGCGGCCGGAGCCGCCGGCGCCGAAGAGCGTCTCGAGCAGTTCGGTGCGGCCCGCGCCCATCAGCCCGGCGAGTCCGACGATCTCGCCGGAACGCACCGTGAGGTCGACACCGGCCGGCTCGGTCCGCCCGGGCGTCGGCCGGCGTGGCGCCACGGCGAGTCCACGGACGTCGAGCAGCACGTCCCCGGGCTCGTTGCGACCCTCGCCGTAGAGCGCGTCGACCGACCGGCCGACCATCAGCTGGATGATGTCGTCGCGGGAGGCGGTCTTCGGGTCGACGCTGCCCGCGATGCCGCCGTTGCGCAGCACGGTGACCCGGTCCGCGACGACCTCGATCTCCGCCATCCGGTGCGAGATGTAGACGATGCCGACGCCGGCCCGACGCAGCTCGGCGATCGTCGCGAAGAGGCGTTCGACCTCGGCGTCCGCCAGGGCGGCGGTCGGCTCGTCCATGATCAGCACCCGCGCGTTCAGCGACAGGGCCCGGCCGATCTCGACCAGTTGCTGCTCGCCGACGCGCAACGACCCGACGAGCCGCCGCGGTTCGAGGTCGGCGCCGAGCGTACGCAGGTGGTCGGTGGCCTGCCGGCGCATCCGCCGGAGGTCGACGGTGCCCATCCGGGTGCGCGGCTCGCGGCCGAGGAACATGTTCTCCGCGATGGAGAGCCCGCCCACCAGGTCCAGCTCCTGGTGGATCGTCGCGATGCCGGCGCGTTGGGCGTCGGACGGGCCGGCGAAGCTCACCGGCTGCCCCTCCAGCTCGATGGCGCCGTCGTACTCGGTGATCACGCCGGAGAGGATGTTGATCAGTGTCGACTTGCCGGCGCCGTTCTCGCCGAGCAGCGCGTGCACCTCACCCGCCCGGACGGTGAGGTCGATGTCGCGGCAGGCGTGCACACCGCCGAACCGTTTGCCGATGCCGGTCATCCGGACCAGCGGGCGTTCTGTCATGCGGCACCTCGTCAGTCGTCTGCGGGTCTGCTGCGGGTCGGGCCGGAGCCGCCGGGCCCGCTGCGGGCCCGGCGGCTCCGGTCGGTCACGAGACGAGCCGCGCCTCGACATAGTCGAGCCCGGCCAGGTAGCCGACCGCCGCGGCGGCCTTGCCGGTCACGGTGAGCGTGAGCGTGTGCCGGCCCGCCGTCAGCTCCCGCTGGCCGTAGTCGAGCGGGTCGCTCACGACCACCTCCGGCGAGTGGTACGCGTCGAAGGCCGGCCCGACCCGGGCACCGTCGATCGCCACCGTGTTGGTGCCGTAGTCCCGGGCCAGCGTCTGCACGAGGCGCAGGTCGTAGGTCCCGGTGGTGGGCACGGTGAAGTTGACGGTGACGCTCTGGTTCGGCCCGTTCGCGTGGAACCACAGCTGCGCGCTCTGCGACCAGTGGATGCCGCAGCAGTCGCTCTGCGGGTCGGCCGGCGCGTCGGCGCTGACCGCGGGCAGGAGCGATTCGCCCTCGATCCGCAGCGTGTCACCGGTGGTGGCCGAGGCGGTCGGCGAGTACGGGCTGGCGTTGCCGGCCGCATCCACGGCGCGTACCCGGTAGTACCAGGTCTCGCGCAGCCCCAGACCCGCGTGCTCGAAGCTCGGGCGGGTCGTGGTGCCGACGCGGTTGCCCGGTCCCGGCGTGAAGTCCGCCTGGCGGGAGGCGAACACCTCGTACCGGGGGGCGTAGACGTCGTCCGCGGCCGGCTGCCAGGTCAGCGTCACGGCGTTGGTCGTGCCGCTGGTGGCGGTGAGCCCGCTGACCGCGCCCGGCCGCTGGTGGTCGGTGAACGGCGTGACCAGGCTGAGCACCGCGTACCGGGCCGCGGACCAGGCCGGAGCGCCGGCGGTGGGCGTCAGGGTGACGGTCACCGCGTCCCTGCCGCGGGTGAGCGCGGCCGGGACCCGGTACTCGTCCTCCAGCCACCGGTGCGACGCGTTGGCCAGCGGCTGCGACCAGATGCCGGCGTCGTGCCCGTCGACACCGACCGCCACCGACTGGTACCCGGCCGACTGGTCGCCGACCCGGCGTAGGACCGCGCCCGCGTTGTCCTCGTCGAGGGTCACCCGGAACCGGATCGGCTCGCTGGAGGCGCGGACGTCGTCGGTCACCGGTCGGGGCGCGCCGTCGTCGCCTTCGAAAGTCGCCGTGAGCACCGTCCGGTCGCCGCCGGAGGCGTACTGGTGGGCCGTCTCGCTGGCGGAGTCGCCCACGTCGACCGTGTCCGTCCAGCGCTGCCCGAGGGTGTCCTGGCCGTACCAGTACGCCGTGGAGCCGTACCGGGCCGGGTCCTGGTCGCCCGGGCCGTGCTCGATGCCGAACCGCAGTCCGGTCGAGAACGCCACCGACTCCGCGAGCATGAGCCGGTACGCCCCGGTGCAGTCGTACCGGCAGCCGTAGTCGGCGATCTCGTGGGCCGGGTTGCCGTTCATGGGCGCGGAGAAGGTGCCGTGGTTGAAGTACCAGCCGCTCTCGTAGAAGTCCTCGGTGCCGGTGCCGTGGATGCTCGGGCTCTGCGCGCCGTCCACGTACACCCGCTCGTCACCCTCGAGGTAGTTGCGCTGGTTACCGGCGGGGATGTGCCCCTCCATGGTGTGGGTGACCCCCACGAACTTCCCCCGTCCGGCGACGTCGAGGAAGAGGTGGTCCGCTCCCGGCGTGGTGTCGGCGCTGGTCGCGGTCGCCCGGAAGTAGCCGGTGTCGCCGGTCGGCCGCAGGGCCGCCGCCCAGCGGGCGGAGCGCTCGGTGGTCACGGTGGCCACCGACGGTTTGATCGCCACGTCGGACCCGTTGCGCAGCTCGATCGACCAGCGCGACCGGTAGGGCATCGGCCACCAGGCCGACAGGGTCGCGGTCGCGGGGTCGACGCCGAACATCAGGGACCGGACGGCGTGCAGCCCGAGGCCCGTGCCGAAGAACTCGCCGAGCGGGGCGTCCACCGTGGTCTTTCCGTCGAACGAGATGCGCAGCCGGGTGTCACGCAGCACCGCGTCGGACGCGGCGACGGCCGCCTTGCGCTCGTCGTCGGACGGGTAGGAGGAGGTGTTGCTGCCCTGCCAGGTCTGCGCGGTGATCCGGTAGCCGTGCGCCGCCTCGACGTCGGTGTGCGCCGGGCCCAGGTCGACGGTGTCGGTGCGCTTCGCGGTGCCGGCGACGAGGCTGTCGACCCAGTAGGTGAACTCGTTGACGTCGAGGTCGGACGAGATGAACTCGTTGCGGATGGTCAGCTTCGTCTTGCCGGCCGTGGCGCTCGCCGGCAGTTCGACGCTCTGGTCCAGCCAGGTGCCGAACGGCACCGGGTCGTTGGCCGGCCACTCGGCGACCGGTGCTCCGTCGACCAGGATCCGCGCCCGCTGGTGCCCGATGTGCGGGTCGAGCCGGCGGGTGAGCCGTACGCCGGTGTTGGCCGGGTCGACGGCGACGGTGAACTCGCTGCCGCCGCCGGCACCGAAGGCGCGGCCGTCGTCGGCGATCGGCTGGGGCGCGCCGACGAGCTGGGGAATCTTCAGCTGGAGTGCGGTGATCGCGCCGGGGCCCACGCCA
Organism: Micromonospora halotolerans; assembly: GCF_032108445.1. NCBI lineage: Bacteria > Bacillati > Actinomycetota > Actinomycetes > Micromonosporales > Micromonosporaceae > Micromonospora > Micromonospora halotolerans. The sequence goes on from NZ_CP134876.1 coordinate 6,398,593, forward strand.
CTGGCGAGGGTGGCCCGACCGCCCGCGGGGACGGCGAAGGTGCGCTCGGCCGTCGCGGCGCCCGGCTGGGCGGGCTTGGGGTCGCGGGTGCCGGCGGCCTTGAGCTGCGCGATGACGTCCTCGGCCCGGTCGGTGGGGTCGAAGGTGCGGACGCCGTCCGAGGTGGTGAACTTCCGGTAGGAGACGTGGTGGAAGATCGGGTTCTTCTCGGTGGTGACCCGCATCGAGCTGCGGTAGGTCATCGGCGCCTTGATGTAGACGCCCCCGGAGCTCTGCGCCGCGTTGGCGACCACCGGGTAGACGAAGGGGGCACCGAGCTTGCCGTCCACGACATCCTGGAGCTTGGCGTCGAGCACGGTCTGTCCGTCGAGGACGACCGTGATTTTGCCCGTGGCGGAGACGTTGCCCTCGTCGCGGGTGAACCAGATGGAGTCGATCTCGCCGGCGCCGGTGGCCTCGGCGATGACGCAGCCGTCGGCGCTGGTGCGCAGGCAGGAGTACTGGCCGGAGAAGCCGTCGTCGTTACCGCCGCTGCGGTCGAAGCTCGAGAACTGGTAGGCCCGGGAGCCGTCGGTCAGTTCCGGGAGCCGGTCGAGCCGGCGGTAGACGTCCCAGCCGACGGGGCCGTTCGCGGTCGTTCCGGTGGAGGCCGAGGCGGGCCCGGTGAGACCGACGACGGCCGAGCCGGCGATGAGCGTCGCCGCGGCGGCGGCACCGAGCAGCCGCCGAAGCGAGGTACGTGGTGCGTGGGTGGTGGGTGTCATGAATCGCCTTTCCACATCGGTGGGTGGGGCGGGTCGTGATATGCGGCAGACAAGGAATCGATTTCTCGCTGCGGTTGCGATCAGGTTAGGCAGCCGTCGCGCGGCGGTCAATCCTCCAGCGCTGACGGGCGAGGTTCGGCGGCGCTTCGACGTTGACAGCCCCATCCGCCGCTCCTATGGTCCTCGATCAGAACCGAGCAAACGATTTCTCGCTCACAAAAGCGCACCGCGGCCCCGCGGCGCGCGGGGAGGGGGCAGCCGTGCCCCGACTCGTCGTCCTCACCGGATTCCTCGGCGCGGGCAAGACCACGACCATGCTGGCCGCCGGACGGCTGCTCACCGCACGCGGCGGCCGGGTCGCGGTCATCACCAACGACCAGGGCAGCGACCTCGTCGACACCCACCTGGCCCGGGACGCCGTGCCCGACGTCGGCGAGGTGACCGACGGCTGCTTCTGCTGTCGCTTCGAGGACCTCGCCGACCTGGTGACGGACCTGCTCGACACCGGGCGTGCGGACACCATCCTGGCCGAGGCCGTCGGCAGCTGCACCGACCTGCAGGCGACGGTCATCCGCCCCCTGCGGGCCCGCTACGGCGACCGCCTGACGCTGGCCCCCCTCACCACGATCGTCGATCCGGCGCGCGTCGGCGTGCTGGACGGCGACCTCGGCTACCTGTTCGACCGCCAACTCGCCGAGGCGGACCTCATCGCGGTCAACAAGTCCGACGCCCTGCCCCGCGCCGCGTTCGGCGCGCTCCTCGACCAGATCCGGCGCGGCTACCCCGGCGCGGGCGTCCTCGGCTACAGCGCGAGCCTCGGCGAGCACCTCGACGATCTCGTCGCGCGGTGGACCGGCGAGCCACCGCGCGACCGGGACGTGGACCTGGCCGTCGACTACGACCGGTACGCCGCGGCGGAGGCGCGGCTGAGCTGGCTCAACCAGATATGGCAGGTCTCGGCCGACGGCGGGTTCTCCCCGCGACGCTGGGCACACGTCGCCCTCGAATCGCTCTCCGCCGCCTGCGCCCGGCGGGGAGACGTCATCGGTCACGCCAAACTCGCCGTCCAGTCGCCCGCCGGGCTGATCCGCATGAGCGTCGTGGCCGCCGGTGACCGGCCTCGGCACGAGCCCGCCGGGCCCGACGGATCGCCGGTGGCCCGGGCCACCGTGCTGCTCAACGTCCGCGCCACCTGCCCACCGGAGGACCTCGAATCACTGGTACGGGCCGCCGCCTACGACGCCGACCTCGCGGCCGGCGCCGCCGCCCGGCCCGGCCCGGCGAACGCCTTCGCGCCGTCCTACCCCCGCCCCGTGCACCGTCTCCCGGCCACACCGGCCTGACCGTCAGGAGCACCCATGGCAGAGCATCCGTACGACCAGTGCTGTCCCGGCAACGCCTGCGGCCCGAACCGCCGGCAGTTCCTCACCCTCTCCCTCGGGCTCACCGCCGGCACCGTGCTCGTCGGCTCCCGGGCCGAAGCCGCCGCTGCCCTCGGCGTACCCGAGGATCGGCTGATCGGCGTACCGGTCGACAAGGCGCTGCCGCCCGACTGGTCCGCGGCGCTGTACCGCCGGGGCGAGCCCACCAGCTACGCCGGCACCGACCTCCGCTGGCTCGGCATGCCGGTCGGGGGTGGCGCCACCGGCCAGCTGTACCTCGGCGGCGACGGGCGGCTGTGGAACTGGGACATCTTCAACCGACCGGCGGCCGGCACCACCGACGTCGGGTACGCGAGCCCACGGCAGCCCGCCTCGCCCGTCCGGCACGGTTTCGCGCTGCGGACCCGGTCCGGCGGGCGGGTCCAGACCCGCGCGCTCGACGCCACCGGCTTCGACCAGGTGCGGTTCACCGGGCAGTACCCCATCGGCACGGTCCGGTACTCAGCCGCCGACGCTCCGGTCGAGGTGACTCTGGAGGGGTTCTCGCCGTTCGTACCGCTGTCGGTCGCGGACTCGACGCTGCCGGCGACCGTGCTGGTCTACACGCTGCGCAACACGTCGCACGCAACGGTGGACGCGACGCTGCTCGGCTACGTCGAGAATCCGGTCTGCCTGGACACCAGGACGCAGCGCGGGATCACGCTGCGGTCGACGGCGTTCGGCGACCGGTCGCTGCGCGGAGTCCGGTTCTCGGCCGCCGAGCAGACCGAGACGGCCGACCGCCCCGACGTCGTCTTCGAGGACTGGGAGCGGGACACCTACGAGGGCTGGACCGTCGAGGGCAGCGCCTTCGGCGCCGGCCCGGTGCTGGTCTCCGAGATACCGGACTACATGAAGGGCGGCGGGCCGCTCAACGCGACCGGACAGCGACTCGTCACCTCGCACGACTTCCGCGGGGCCGACGGCGACATCGGCCGGGCCGACGCGCCGACCGGCAAGCTCACCAGCGCCCCGTTCACGGTCTCGCGCAAGTCGATCCGGCTGTCCATCGGCGGCGGCAACCACCCCGGCCAGACCTGCGTCAACGTGCTCGTCGACGGCGCGGTGGTCGCCACGGCGACCGGCCGCAACGCCGAGGCGATGCACAGCGTCTACCTGGACGTCGCCGCACACGAGGGGAAGTCCGCGGTCATCGAGATCGTCGACGCCCACACCGGCGGGTGGGGGCACGTCAACGTCGACCGGATCGTGTTCACCGACGTGGCGCCCCGCCCGGAGATCGTGTTCGAGGACTGGGAGCGCGAGACCTACGACGGCTGGACCGTCGAGGGCACCGCGTTCGGCGCGGGCCCGGTGCAGGTCTCCGCGGTGCCCGACTACATGAAGCGCTTCGGCGATCTCGGCGCGTCGGGGCAGCGGTTCGTGACCTCGCACGACTTCCGCGGCTCCGGCGGTGACACGGGCCGGGCCGACGCCGCCACCGGCAAGCTGACCAGCCGGCCGTTCACCGTCGAGCGCCGCTACGTCAACGTGGCCGTGGGCGGCGGGAGCCACCGCGGCAGCACCTGCGTCAACCTCCTGGTGGACGGCGCCCTGGTGGCCAGCGTGGCCGGCCGCGACGCGGAGCCGGTCAGCGTGGCGACGATGAACGCCTCCGCGTACCAGGGGCGCACGGCGGTGATCGAGATCGTGGACGCGGACACCGGCGGGTGGGGGCACGTCAACGTCGACCGCATCGTGTTCAGCGACGTGCCGACGGACACCCGGCCGCTGGACCAGGTGCCCGACAACGGCACGCTCGTCCTCGCCGCGCTCGACGGTCGGGCGGTGACGCGTCCGTCGCTCGCCGGGTGGGACAGCCTCGACGAGGTGTTCGCGGCGGAGGCCGGCCCCACGGAGGTGGACGGCTCGCTGGCCGGGCAGGCCGGATCGGTGAGCGTGGCGGTCCGCCTCGCGCCCGGCCAGAGCCGCACCGTGCGATTCGTGCTCGGCTGGCACTTCCCCGTGCCGGACCGCGTTTCGCTGGGCTTCCTGCGCGGCTCGGACAGCCTGCGCCGGCACTACGCGACCCGGTTCGCCGACGCCCGCGCGGTGGTGGAACACGTCGCCCACGACCTCGACCGGCTGGAGGCCGACACCCGCACCTGGGTGCAGACCTGGTACGCCGACGCGACCCTGCCGCACTGGTTCCTGGAGCGCACCCTGGCACCCGCGTCGACGCTCGCCACCAACACCTGCTACCTGTTCGACGACGGCCGGTTCTACGGCTGGGAGGGCGTGTACTGCTGCCCGGGCACCTGTGAGCACGTGTGGAACTACGCCCAGTCCATCGCCCGGCTCTTCCCCCAGCTGGAACGCGACACCCGCGGCAGGGTGGACCTCGGCATCGGATTCCACCCGGACACGGGCCAGATCGGCAACCGCGCCGAGGCCGACATGGGCTGGGCCACCGACGGGCAGTGCGGGACGATCCTGCGCTGCTACCGGGAACACCTCACCGCGCCGGACGACACCTACCTGCGGGTGAACTGGCCCCGGCTGCGGCGCGCGCTGGAGTGGATCATGGAACACGACGTGGGCCCGGACGGCACGCTCGACGGCCCGCAGCCGAACACGCTCGACACCACCTGGTACGGAAAGATCGCCTGGATCACCGGGATGTACGTCGCGGCACTGCGAGCGGGCGCGGCGATGGCCGACGAGGTGGGCCAGCCCGAGTTCGCCGACCGGTGCCGGGTCCTCGCCGATTCCGGCAGCCGGTACCTGTCCACGGAACTCTTCAACGGCGAGTACTTCATCCAGGAGGTCGACCCGGCCCACGCCGATGCGATCAACAGCAATCGGGGGTGCCACATCGACCAGCTCTTCGGGCAGAGCCTCGCCGGTCAGCTCGGGCTCCCCCGCGTCGTGCCGGCGGAGCAGGCCGTGAGCGCCCTGGAGAGCCTCTACCGGTACAACTTCACGCCCGACCACGCCGGCTACCGGGAGGACAGCGTCATCCCGGGCGGCCGCTGGTTCGCGATGGACCACGAGTACGGCATGCTGATGACCACCTGGCCGCACGGTGGCGCCGACACCGCGGCCGGGAACCCGGCGAGCTGGGCCGCGATGTATTTCAACGAGGTGTGGACGGGCCAGGAGTACCAGGTCGCGGCACAGATGCTCCAGGAGGGCCTGGTCGAGGAAGGGCTCACTCTCACCCGGGCGGTGCACGACCGGTACGCCGCGGGCAAGCGCAACCCGTACAACGAGATCGAGTGCGGCGACCACTACGCCCGGGCCATGGCCAGCCACGGTGTCTACCTCGCGGCGTGCGGGTTCGAGTACCACGGCCCCCGCGGCCACATCGGGTTCGCGCCCCGGATCAGCCTCGACAGGTTCGCCGCCGCATTCACCGCGGCGGAGGGGTGGGGCCTGTTCCAGCAGGAGCGCCACGGCGGGCACCTCACCGGCACCGTCGAGGTCCGGTACGGCCGCCTGCGGGTATCCAGCATCGCCCTGGCGGTGACGCGTTCCCCGGCACGGGTGACGGTACGTCTGGGCAATCGCACTCTGCCGGTGCGTGACTGGTCGTGCCGGGACGGGCGCATTCTCGTTACCTTGGACGCCGAGGTCGTGGTCGGTCGGGGAGACACCATCCAGGTGATGCTCAACGGCTGAACGTGTCGGCGCTCGACACGGCACCGTGTCGAGCGCCGGCGCGGACGCCCTTGACTATTCCGTCATTTTCCGCCCGTAAGATGCCCAGTCCCCGCACCGACGAGGGTGCGGGGATCGGGCACCCGTTCTCGGGCTTGTCATCGTAGGAATCCACCGGATGGAGGCGAATGGCGACGATCTACGACGTGGCACGGCAGGCTCAGGTCTCCCCCGCGACGGTCTCGCGGGTGCTGAACGGCCGCACCACCGTCGATCCAGTCATGGCCGCGCGCGTGCACCAGGCGATGCAGGACCTCGACTACCGCCCCAACGCGGTCGCCCGCAACCTGCGCCTGAGCCAGACCAGCCTCTGGGCGGTCATCATCTCCGACATCGGCAACCCCTTCTTCACCTCCATGGTGCGTGGGGTCGAGGACGTCGCGCAGAGCGCCGGCTACTCGGTGGTCCTGTGCAACACCGACGAGGACCCGGAGAAGGAGTCCCGGTACATCGCGGCGGTCCTCGCCGAACGGATGGCCGGCGTCATCATCTCCACGTCGGGCCGCTCGACGGTGATCAACCGGCTCCTCGAGGCCCGCATCCCGGTCGTGGCGATCGACCGCCAACTGCGCGGCGTCACCATCGACACGGTGCTCGTCGACAACGTGCACGGTGCCGGGCTGGCGACCACGCACCTGCTCGACAACGGCTACCAGCGGGTCGCCTGCATCACCGGCCCGCGCCGGATCTCCACGGCCGCCCAGCGGCTCCGGGGCTACCAGCGCGCGCTGCGGGAACGCGGACAGGAGGTCACCGACGCCCTCGTGCGGTACGCGGACTTCCGCGAGGAGGGCGGCTACCGGGCCATGGCCTCGCTGCTCGACAGCGACAACCCGCCCGACAGCGTCTTCGCCACGAACAACCTGATGACCGTGGGCGCCGTGGAATGCCTCGTCGACCGCGGCATTCGGGTGCCGGACGAGGTCGGGGTCGTCGGATTCGACGACATTCCGTGGGCACACCTGGTCCGGCCGTCGTTGAGCACCGTGTCCCAGCCGACGTACGACCTCGGACGCGCCGCCGCCGGCCTGCTCACCGAGCGGATCGCCAACCCGTCGCGGCTGCCGTCGACCGTCACGCTCAGCACCGGGCTCCAGGTGCGCGACAGCTCCACCCGCCCGAGCTGACCGTTCGCCGGCACGAGGGCTCGGCGACCCGGCCGGGCTTCCTGACCGGCCGGGTCGCCGAGCGCGTACTCAGAGGTTGACGTCGCCGCAGAGGTGCACCTGGACGCCGAGTTCGGCGAACATCGCGGCCTTCACCCGCAGTGTCCGGTCGGCGGTCTCCGCGTCCGGCGCGTAGGCGACGTTCACGTGGTTGGCCTTGTGGCGGGCCATCAGCTGGTCGCGACCGACCCCGTGCAGCACGGCATGCATGATCGGCCACTGCGGGTTCGTGGCCTCCAGCCGGCGCCGGGTCTCCTCCTCCGGAAGCTCGACGACGGTCGCGCGGCCGAGGTCGACGTGCAGCCCGCCGTCCATGATGAACACCCGGGACCAGACGATCTCGCCCGGCTTGGAGACCCCGCTCAGGGTGCCGCCGCCGAGCGGGAAGAACATCGGCGGCTGCCGCATGCTGTACGACTTGTCGTACCCGCCGTTGTGCGACGCCGGCACCGAGCCGGAGATCTCGAACGCCCAGACGAAGTCGTCGCCGTAGGTCTCCCCCCACCGGATGTCGTGCAGGGTGGTGGCCGGGTCGAGGCCCATGGCGGTCCAGATGCGGTTGGTGACCAACGAGTCGACGGCCACCCCCTCGTCGACCTCGTTGAAGTGCGGCAGCGGCGCGCCCGCGTAGAGTTCGCGGCTGCCGTCGCGGCTGCGTACCGGTGGCCGCTGGACGTTGTTGAGCAGCCCCTCGGCCAGGTCGCTGGCCGGGACGGTGTCCTTCAGTCCCTGCTGGTACTGAATGCCGACCGCGTCGAGGCCGAAGTCGTCCGCGATGCGCAGAGCGGCGATGTACATCTTGAACTGGCTCGTCAGCTGGGCGTCGGTGAGCTCGGTCGCCTCGTCGGTGCCGGTGTGGAAGGTCATCCCGGCCTCGTCCAGCCAGCGGCGGACCGCGTGGGCCTCCTCGTCGGAGACCCGTGCCATCTCGGCGACCAGCGCGCTCTGCGACAGCCGCTCCTTGTAGATGCCCAGCGGGTTGATCAGTTCGTCGTCGAAGATCGCGTTGTACATCCCCATGCAGCCCTCGTCGAAGACGCCGATGATGGCCTTCTCCCGGGCCAGCTGCGCGGCCAGGGCGCGACCGAGCTCGACCTCCGGGTCGTCCGGCAGGGTGGACAGATCGCGGACGTGACTGGTGTCGTGGCGCAGCTCGCCGGTCTCCAGCCAGGTGCGCAGCCCGTTGACCGCCCAGTCGTCGGTGAAGTCCCGGCTCCACAGCGCGGAGTGCCGCACGCCCGCCTTGGTGAGGCTCGCGGTGAGGTTGAGCAGGCCGACCAGGCCCGGGAACTCGCCGCTCCAGTTGGCCACGATGAGGATCGGTCCCCGGTGGCTGCGCAGGCCGGCCAGGACGTGGTGGCTGTACTGCCAGACCGCCTCGACCACGATGAGCGGCGCGTCGACCGGGATGCTCTTGAAGACCTCGATCCCGGCCCGCTGGCTGTCGATGAACCCGTGGCCCTTGTCCGGGTCGAACGCGTGGCCGCGCTCGACCTTCCAGCCGAGCGCGTTGACCGCAGTCGTGAGGTCGGCCTCCAGTTGCTGCTGCGTGGGCCAGCACGTGACGTTCGCGCGGGGCCGGAGATCGCCACTGGCCACCGTGTAGACGGTGCCGGGCGCCGCGACGGGCGGCTCGGCCAGCACGGGCAGCGGGTAACGGGTCATGGGGCGACTCCTTCGGTGCGTGGGGTGTCGCTGGCCGCCGGCGGGCCGGCGGCCATCAGACGGTCCTGACGTGCAGCGAGCGCGTGCGCGACCCGCTTGGAACTCGTGTACAGCTCCCGGTACAGCTCGTAGAGCTCGTCGTAGTCCGCGGCCAACTCGGCCCGGGGCTGCCGGATCTCCTTGACGGGGTTCCACGCCTCGATCGAGACGGGCCACCCGGTCCGCGCGGCGAGGAACGCCGCTCCGTAGCTCGCGCCGATCGTCTGCGACGGAATGACCTGGGCACGCCCGGTGACGTCCGAGACGATCTGGGTCCACAGCCCGCCCTGGGTGCCGCCGCCGACCGCCACGACCCGTCGGATGTCACCACCGCTCGCCTCGATCGTCTCGATGTTGTGGCGTACGCCGAGCGCGGTCGCTTCGAGCGCGGCGCGGTACAGGTCCCCGCGCGTGTGCGAGACGGTGAGGCCGGCGACGAAGCCACGGGCTCGCGGATCCAGGATGGGCGTGCGCTCCCCCGCGAAGTACGGGAGCATGAGCAGCCCCTTCGCGCCCGGGCCGGAGGCCTCGGCCAGCCGGAGCAGCTCGGGATAGTCCGGTGAGCCGAACAGCTCGCGGAGCCACGCCGTGATCGCGCCCGAGGTGGCCAGGCCGCCGGCGAGGTTCCGCGTCCCGGGCAGGGCGCCGACCGTGCCCCACAGCGACGGGTTCGTCAGGCGGGCCGTGACGGTGTGGACGAGGAACATGGTGGTGCCGTACATCAGCATCAGGTCGTTGACGCCCTGGGCGCCCACGCTGATCGCCTCCGACCAGGCGTCGATGGTGCCCGTGATCACCGGGACACCCGCCGGCAGGCCGGCCTCCGCCGCCGCGCGCGACGTCACCGTCCCGGCCACCTCGCCGGGCCAGCGCAGCGGTGGCAGGACCAGGTCGGGTGCGATCTCCGTGGCCCACAGCGCGTACCAGTCCTGGCCCTCGGTGTCGTAGAGCGGTGTGCACTGGCTCGCCGAGTGCTGATCGAGCACGTAGTGGTCGGTGAGTTTCCACGCGAGCCACGAGCTGGGCATGAAGAGCCGTCGGGCCCGGGCGAAGAGTTCCGGTTCGTTGTCGGCCACCCAGGCCACCTTGGCGCCCGCCGCCTGGCTGGACAGCGCCGAGCCGCACCGACGCAGGATCTCCTCCGCGCCGAACCGCTCGGTGAGGCGGGCGATCTGCTCCGTCGAGCGGGTGTCGACGCCGTAGAGGATGGCGGGGCGCAGCGGGGTGTTCGCGGCGTCCGTGAGCAGCACGCACGGACCCATGCCGCTCACCCCGACGGCGACGACGTCGACGTCGCCCGGTGCGAGGAGCTCCCGGCTGAGCGCGACGAACTCCCGCCACCAGACGTCGGCGTCCATCTCCACCCAGCCCGGTCGCGGGCGGCTCACCTCGTGCGACCGGGTCGCCGAGCGAACGACCCGGCCGTCGGTGTCGACGAGGACGCCCTTGCTGCTCGATGTGCCGATGTCCACGCCCAGGACGGCCGCAACCTTCATGGCGCCACTGTTTCAGCAATCGATTTCCGAATCAAGACCGCTGCGTCGGCGTCTTCCCCTGTTGGGTTCGAGCCCGCGCGCTGGCATGCTGTCGTATCGCCTGATGAATGCGGGTGCCGGCACGGCCGCAGGTAGCCGGGACCGGCGGGAAATCGTTAACTCACTACGGCTCCGGACACGGTGGATCCGCCGATCCCGCACGATGCCGACAGGCGTCATCGGGCCGCCGCGGGCATACCACCCTCGGGCAAGCGAACCCGGCTGCGTGCAGCGCCAGCGACCAACTCGGCGGATTCCAGGTGCCGCCCGTCGTGGGGCGTCGTCCGCCCCAGGGGCGGGTCGGCGAGTAGGTCAGTGGCCGGCCGATGAATTTGAGATGCTGCGGCGGTCTACCTGTCGACATCACCCGATTCGAAGGGACCGCCCGATGGCAAAGGTCATCTCCACGCTGTTCATCTCGGCCGACGGTGTGGCCGAGATCGACCCCGACTGGCACTTCCCGTACTTCGACGAGAACATGGGCCGCGCCGTCAGCGAGGACTATGACGCCGCTGACGTGCTGCTCATCGGCCGCGAGACCTACGACAGCTTCGCCGGGGCCTGGCCCGAGCGCGAGGCCGCCGGCGGCGATGACGCGCCGTTCGCCAAGCAACTCGGGGACGTGCGCAAGGTGGTCGTCTCGCGCCAGCCGCTGCAATTCTCCTGGCGCAACTCGGAGCTGATCGAGGGTGATCTGCTCGACGCGGTCCGCGCGCTCAAGGCCGACACCGGCAGCAAGGGCATCCTCATCCCGGGGTCGATCTCCGTGGTGCAGCAACTGCTCGCCGCCGGGCTGGTCGACGAACTGCGCCTGCTCGTGCACCCGGTGGCCGCCCGCAAGGGCCGCAAACTGTTCGACGACGGCGATACCCCGTACCACTTCCGGGTGACCACGACCGAGGTATTCCCCACGGGCGTGATCCGGGTGATCTACGCCCCGACCCCGGCGCCCGGGAAGGTCGGCTACGACGACGTCACCGACCAGGTACCGGCCGGGAGCTAGGCCGTGTTTCATAAGCCGGGTCGGAGCCATTCGTTGATCGTGGCGATGTGCACGGTGGCGTGGTAGCGGACGGCCAACTTGTCGTAGCGGGTGGCCAGCGCTCGGTTGCGTTTGAGCTGGTTGATGCCGCACTCGACGGCATGGCGTTGCCGGTAGGTGCCGGGGTCGAAGGTCGGTGGCCGGCCGCCTTTCGAGCCCTTCCTGCGTCGGCTCTCCGCCTGGTCGATCTTGATCGGGATGGTCGCCGCGATGCCTCGACGGACCAGGTGCTGCCGGTTGGCGCGGGAACTGTAGGCCTTGTCCGCCAGGACCCGATCCGGTCGTGTGCGGGGCCGGCCACCGCCGACCCTGGGGACCCGGATACCAGCCAGCACGGGAACGAACTGCGGGCTGTCGCCGCGGTGCCCGGCGGTGAGCACCGTCGACAACGGCTTACGACCCTGTTCACAGGCCAGGTGAAGCTTGGTGGTCAACCCACCTCGTGACCGCCCCAACGCATGATCATCGGGTTCGTCATCGACACCGCCGGGCGACTCGACCTGCAACTGGCCACGGTTGCAGGCGCCGGCAGCGTGCTGATGAGCGCGGGCGCTGGTGGAATCGACGCTCACGTCCCACGTGATCATCCCCGCCGCGTCGGCCCGAGCCTGCAACCCGGTGACCACATCCCGCCACACTCCGGCCCGCTGCCACCGCCGGAACAACCCGTAGACGGTCTGCCAGGGCCCGTAGAGCGCCGGCACGTCCCGCCACGGCGAGCCGACCCGGGTGCGCCACCGAATCCCGTCGATCAACTGCCGTCTGCTCCACTTCGGCGGACGTCCTGACCCACGCAGCCTGGGCAGCAACGGCTCCAGCACCGCCCACTGAGCGTCGGTCAGGTCGTGTCGCCTCGTCACCGCTAAGGTGGCCACGAGGTCTCCGGTATGAAAGTTCGTCTTGGTCGATGAACCCTCTACCGGAGACCTCACTGTCTATCGATCACCGACACGCCTGAGCCGGCCCGGTGCGGGCCAACGGCGGACGATCAGACGGTTTTCATTTTTGAAACAGGGCCTAGTAGTAGCGGGCCGCAGCGGTCGACGCGACGCAGAGCACCGGCGGGGACGCGTACCTGTGCCGCCGTCCCCGCCCCACCGATCCACGACGCCGCCCTGGAGGTTCCTGATGTATCCGACGGTCGACTCGTTCCGCACATCCAGCGGCGAGGCGTGATGACCACGGTCGAGGCGAACGGCGTCACGCTCGGGGTCGAGCACTTCGGCGACCCGGCGGCGCCCCTCGTGCTGCTCGCGGGCGGCACGACCATGCTCTCCTGGCCCGACGCACTCTGCGAGGCGCTCGCGCACGGCGGGCGCCACGTGGTGCGGTACGACCTGCGCGATTCCGGCGCGTCGACCACCGTCGACCCCGACGCTCCGGCGTATACGCTGCGCGATCTCGCCGCCGACGCCGCGGCCCTCGCCCGCGAACTCGACGGCCGGCCGGCGCATCTGGCGGGCATCGGGGTCGGCGGGATGGTCGCCCAGGTCGCCGCGCTCGACCACCCGGACGCGTTCTCGGCGCTCACGCTCGTCGGAACGCGGCCCGTCGCTCCAGGCCCGGTAGATGACGACCTGCCGGACCACGACGCGGCGACGATGGGCCGGCTGTTCTCGCGAGCGATGCCCGACTGGTCCGACCGCGCCGCGGTGGCCGAATTCGCCGCCGGAGGCGCGGAGATCCTCGGCAACGATCCCGCCGCCGCGCGCGCGACCGCCGCGCGCACATGGGACCGCACGCCGGGCACCGAGCCCGCGGTACAGGTGGCCAACCAGTTGGGCACGGTGTTCGCCAAGCTCGACTGCACGCCGCGCTGGCGCGAGCGGCTGTCCGAGCTCACGCTCCCGACGCTGGTGGTGCACGGTCGCCGCGACCCGTTCTTCCCGGTCGGCAACGGCGAAGCGCTCGCCCGCGAGATCCCTGGAGCGCGGCTGCTCGTGCTCGAAGGGGCCGCGACGGCGATCCCCGATGCGGCCGCCGGTGAGGTCGCGGCGGCGATGCTGGCGCTGTAGGTCTCCCCGGCGGCAACCTGCGGGTCGACTACATCGACTGCCGCGTCATGCACCCGTCCGCCTTGTTCGCACTCCGAAGCAATTCGACCCGCCAGTCACCTATCGGATCATCGCCGCCGAGGGCACCACCAACGCCTCGACCGTCGGCTACCTGCTCCCGGTGGTCTCGGTGGCGCTGGGGGCCATCGTGCTCGACGAGGGCTTCAACCTCCGGGTCGCCGCCGGGATGGTGGTCGTGCTCGTCGGCGTCGGCCTGACCCGCCGGCCCACGGGTGGCGCCCAGGTGTGCCGCGACCACGAGCGTGCCGCGCGCCGCGGAGCTGCGGCGGGCGGCACGGCTCGCGCGCCAGGTCAGGAGATGACCACGTCGCTGTAGTAGTAGCGCAGAATCGCCTGGTAGCTCTTGCCCGAGTTCGCGAGATCACGCGAGCCGTACTGCGACAGCCAGTCCCCGGTCACCCAGCCACCGCACGCAGTCGTGGTCGCGCAGTAGTGCGCCTGCAGGATGTTGCCGCTGCGGGTCATCCGGGTGGACCAGGTGCGGTCCACCGCGCCGGACGTCGACGCCTGCGCCGACGACGGCCGGTAGACCTGGTCGCCGGTGTCGTCACGGACGTCATAGCACTGTCCGCCGGGGGTCTTGCGGGTCGAGTGCAGCGCCCAGTACCAGCCGTAGCTCTTGACGGCTACGGCTCCGGCCTCCAGCGAGGCGCTCGGCCAGCTCGACACCCACTCGTTCGGGAGGACGTTCTTGACGTACGTCTTGAAGTCGACCCGGTCGACTCGCCCGAGGCTGACCCGGTAGACCAGGATGGTGTTCGGCAGCGTGCTGTTGGTGCCGTCCGTGCTGCAGCCCGTCGGCCCGCTCAGCAGTTCGTGCGAGGCGTTGTTGTTCTTCAGCGTGACGTTGAGGTTGCCCTTCGCACCGGCGGCGAAGTCCTGGCTCGCGCCGGCGAAGTTGCTGTTGAAGTAGACGCGCACGGTCTTGCCGGTCCGGTTCCACACCGACGCGGCGTTGTTCTTCACGCACACGCCCTGGCCCGCGCCCGTACCTTTGAAGTCGTAGCAGGTCGGCTGGGTCGTGCCGTAGTCGTCCAGGGAGTCGGTGAAGTCGGAGACCGAGCCGGCCTGGTTGCTGTTGTAGTAGTAGCAGAACTCGCCACTGTCGCAGCCCCCGTCGCGGGCGGCGGCGGACGCCGCGCCCGGCGCCACCGTGACGCCGACGAGCGCCGCCACCAGGACCGCCAGGATGGCCGGAAAGGTTCTCAGGATGGTCATCCGTGGTCGCCGATCAGCAGTGGAGCGTGTGCGGGAAGCGGGCTGGGCGCCGCTCAGGTGCACCTGTGAGCGCATGCCGGGTCACCAGCCGCTCGGGACGTAGGCCCAGCCCAGGTAGTCGGACCGGTCCCGGAACGTGTTGGTCTGGTAGACGCTCGGCCCAGTGCTGATGGCGCTGTTGCCGCCGATGGAGAGCATGACGTGCCCGGCCGACGTGGTGGACGTGAAGAACACCGCCGTTCCGGCGGGCGGCACCGAGCCGGTGTGAATGCGCCCGTTGTCTTTCTGCCACTGGTAGTGCGTGCGGGCCGTGGCGAACCGTCCGCTGGTGCCGAACGCCCGCTCGACGAACAGCTCGCACTGGTTGTTCCAGTCAGTGTGCCCGAGCCGTGCCTTCGCGAACGCGACGGCCTCGGCCGCGCGCGGGTCGGCCGGGTAGGTGCCGCTGGTGCCGCCGATGTTGTGCGAGGCGTTGTTGTTCTTCAACGTCGCGTTGAGGTTGGCCTTCGCCCCGGCCGCGAACGACTGGCTCGCACCGGCGAAGTTGCTGTTGTAGTAGACCACCACGGTCTTGCTGGTGCGGTTCCACACCGACGCGGCGTTGTTCTTCACGCACAGGCCCTGGCCTGCGCCGGCACCCTTGAACTCGTAGCAGGACGGCTGGGTCGTGCCGTAGTCCTCGATCGACCCGGTGAAGTCCGAGATGGAGCCGGCGTAGTTGCTGTTGTAGAAGTAGCAGAACTCGCCGCTGTCGCAGACCCCGTCCCGAGACGCCGCCTGGGCCGGCGAGGCGACAGTCAGGATGGAGGTGGTCATGGCGAGCGCTGCGCCGACGACGGCGAGGTTCTTGCGAATGTTCATGGTGTCCTCTCGTGGACAGTGAGCGATGGTTGTGGATCGGGTCGGGTGCGGGTCACTGCCCACGCTGGTACTGCTCCCAGGTCAGGATCGGAACCTGAGGGCCGTTGTCCGGGCCACGGTTGGCCAGGCCGTTCATGCCGAGGTAGTAGTCGCCGACCTGGTGCTGCGCCTGGCTGGACAGGTCCGTGTCGTTGATCGCCGCGGCGTGGATGTGCCACGGCCAGTCACCCTGACTGGGGTCACGGACCCAGGCGGCGAAGCCGACCTGGCGCAGAGCTCGGGCGACGGCGGTGCGCTTGGCCGCGGTCATGCCGGTGACCGCGATGTCCACCACGCCCCCGCCGTCGTGCGTACCGGCCGAGGTCGGGTCGCCCCCGGGGTTGTACGAGCCCTGCTCGAGCACCAGGGTGGAGCCGAGCAGACGCTGGGCCTCGGCCAGCATCGCCTGGGTGCGGGCGTTGACGACGTACCCGTCACGCTGGACCTTCGCGCCCGGGCCGATCGTCTTGACGACGGTGTAGCGGTTGAGCCCGAGCTTCGTCAGCGAGGTCGTGCCGGGCAGCCCGTTCGCGGCCAGGCCGGTGTAGCCGAGCGAGCGCTGGTAGGCCGCGTACGCCGCGACGGTCTGGGTGCCGAAGTAGCCGTCGACCCACTGCGCGTCCAGCAGGTTCGACGCCTGGAGCGCCTGCTCCACGGCGAGCACGGAACTCTTCGCGCCCGGGGTCAGTGTGCTGTCGGCACGGCGGGGGTCGATCTGGGCGGCCAGGACGGTGGCCTCCATGTCCACGACAGGCCGCGCGGCCGTGGTGACGGTCCGCTGCGCTGTGGCGCCGGATGTCGCGGCCCACGCGTGGGCCGGAGCGCCGACGGCCACGCAGAGCGCGGCGAGCCCGACGGTCAACCAGGGACGTTGCAAGGTCGGTCCTCCTCGTAGCTGGTGAGTCTCGTTCGGAACGGACATCACCCTGCGAGAGGAGACGTGCTGTTCGGTACCCCCGGCGCCCTGTCAGATCCGTCAGGCCCTCACCGACCTCGATGAATGCGGTGTTGTCAGGTTGGACGGCGCCCGGGGCTGACATCGAGCGGTCGCCCGCTGACACCGGGCGGGGCGACCCGGGACCCGGCAGATCGACCGGGGCGGCGGCACGGCGGGCTTGACCGCGGCCGCCGCCGGGGGCGCTCAGGCGATGACGGTGACCATGAAGTACACCGGCCGGCGGGTGGGAAAGTACTCCTGCCCGTGCTCGTCGACCATCTTCCAGCTGACCCAGCACTTCCCTGGGCGGTTCGGCGCGGTGACCACCACACTGATCATCACCTGCTCGCCGGGGGGCGTGTCGCCGATCGCCACCCGGTCCGGTGTCCGGCAATCGTCATCGTCAGCGGTGGGGTTCGTCCGCGCGAGGAAGCGGTTGTGCCAGTCGACCGATCCCACGTTCTTGAGCGCCCACACCTTCTCGAATCGGGCGTTCACCTTCACCCGCGTACCGTCGGGGATGGTGATGTCGGCGACGAACTTGCTCGAGTCGCCGGGAATCAACGCGTCCGAGAACGCCGGCGGCGACGGGGACTGAGAGGCGGCCACGGCGCCCGAGCCGCCCGGGGACGACCGGCCGCGGACGGCGAAGCCCAGGGCGGCGACCAACGCCACCACCACCACCACGGTCGCCGCGGCGGCGAGCCACGGCAGGGGGTGCCGTCGCGCACCCGCGACGTCGTCCTGCACGGCCGGCAGGTGCTCCGCGACCCGCAGCGCGCGTGGGCCCGCCGGCACGAGGTCGGCGGACGTGGCGACGCCGGACACGACGGGCCCACCGGCCGCCGCAGAGTTCACGGCGCGGGACGTCTCGGCGGCCACGACGCGAGTCGTCGCAGCATCGGAAATGCCGGCCCTGGTCGGGGAATCGGTGTCGACCGGTGTCGGGGAGTCGTCCGGAGCGGCGTGGACTGTTCCCGAGCGCTGAGCATCCTCCCAGCGGCACCGCCACTGGGCCTCGTCGGCCTCGCAGGCCCGGACGAACTCGCGCGTGGTCTCCCACGAGGGAAACCTGGTCCCGGCGGCAGCCTCGTGCAGCGTCGTGTGCGAGATCCGGCCCGACCGCCCGGCCATCTTCCGGAACGACGGGTTGCCCACGCCGGTCCGCAGTGTCCGCAGCTGTTCGGCGAATTTCTCGGCGGCCACGCGGTCCGGACCTAACTCACCCGCAGCACGCTGGTTGTCCATGTGTCCCCCATGTCAGACGCCGGCGTCAGACGTTGTCAGAGCGTGTAAGAGGCTACCGAACGGCGTCGTCGGTCATCAATGTCGTGGACGACGACACCGGGCGCGAAGATCCCGGTGCGCTGAAGGAGATCATCGATGAAGAGCCTTTCCCGACGTGGGATCCGCTTCCTCGCCGCTGCCGGGCTGGCGGTGCCCGCCGCGCTGGCGTTTGCCGGACCCGCCCATGCCGCCGAGACCAACCCGCACTGCGCGAGCTCGGTGCAGATCGGCGCGACGGCGTACGTCACCGTCGGCGGACAGACCGCCGCGTCGGTCAAGCAGTACAAGGGATGCGGCAAGAACTACGCCTACACGCACGTGTGGCAGCAGTACCGGGCCAGCCACGGCTCGTACCAGGTCTGCACCTCGATCGTGACCGGGAGCAGGCTACGCGACCTGCAGTGCTCGAGCGGCCCGGACGTCTGGTCCTCGGGCGCCAACACGCTGACGGTGTGCACCCGGGCTCTCGGCGGGATCTCCGACGTGGCGCAGAAGGAGACCGAAGTGCGCTGCTGACCGGGGAACTCGACCTCACGCCACGCAGAACTCGTTGCCCTCGGGATCCTGCATGACGACGTGCCCCAAGGTGTCGCCGTACCACTCCTCGCGCAGCACGGTCGCGCCGGCGGCCACCAGTTCCGGCACCTTCTGCTGGATCAGTCGTGCACGCTCGACCATGTCCCAGGGGCCTGGGCCCGCCACCCGGACGTCGATATGCATCCGGTTCTTGGCGGACTTGCCCTCGGGTACCTTCAGGAAACCAATGGCAGGTCCCCTGCCGTGCGGATCGACGATGGACGCGTTGTCCGGCTCGTCGAAACCGGGCTCCTTGACATACCCGAGGGCGAGCGCCCAGAAGGCAGCGAGCCTCTGGGGATCGCCGGCGTCGCACCCCAGGGTCCAGTAGGTCGCCATTGCGCCAACGTACGCGGGGCCAGGACCCGCTGTCATCGTCGAGGGTGTCCGAGATGAGGGTGGGCGGTGACACCGAACGCGTCGCCCAGGCGCTCTTCCGTCGCCTCCGCGCGTCGGCCCCGGACTCCTCGCCGTGCAGGACTGGATCGTGTCGCACGGCGGTCAACCAATGCAGCGGGTCGAGGACGGCCCGGACAGCCTTGTCGGGTCAGCGCCCGACGGGCACAACGCTCGGATCGACTGCATGAGTGCTCAGGCGATCAAGCAGCGTCGTCGACCTGCCCGAGCCATCGACGGATCGCTGAGAAATCGGATGCGGTCAGGCCCACGTAGGGGTCGACACGTTGCAGCAGCGCCGGCACGGGGTGGTGTGCTGCTACCCATCGCCGGTCAGCATCAGTTATCTCGTCGTCGAGCCAGACGAATGGGCGGCCGGCTGCCCACCGGGTCAGGAAGACGGTCTTCCAGTGCAGACCGTGCTCCGGATCCTCGTCGTCGTCCGGCCATTCGACGACCGGCAGGTCCGGAAGCCCGAGCGGCGGCGAGATGACCTCGTTCGCCTCCGCCATCCATGTCGTCGCCCAGACCAACTGACATCCCAGTGCCAACAGCCGCTGCCCGTCGTCTGGGTCAAGCCGGCCCAGCAGAGGGTTGCCAGTATCGTCGGGTGGCTGCACGACGGCACCACCCAGAGTAACCTCGCGGCCAACCGGCCGGGCTTTGAACGGGATCAGCGGCCCGTCGACATCGACGAACACAAGAATGTTGTTCGCAGGGCCGGCCATCACGCTCGAATCGTATGGAATGAACGCCGTCCCCGCTCCGGGGAAGCATCCCGCGGCGTGCCGCCGGCTACCGTTCACACCACCAGCGGCCCGCGCCGTCGACACCCGCCCATAGCTGCTGACCGCGTCGCGTACGGGTGGCAGCTCGATCACGGCGAAGTCGAGGGCTTGGCCTTCTGCGGGTGAATCGTCTCGTGACGGGCCAGCATGGCGACGAACTCGGCGATCTTCCGCTCGCGGGTCTGCGCCCGTTTGACGGCATTGACGCGGTGGATGAGAGCGAACCGGTTGGTTTTGGTGAGTACGTCGAACATGGCCTGGGCGGCGGGTTCGGCGGCGATGGCGGCGAGCAGGTCGGCCGGCACCTCGGCTTCCGACGGCGGGGCGTAGGCGGCCTCCCAGCGCCCGTCCGCCTTCGCGGCCTCCACCGCGGCGCGGCCCGCAGGCTGCATTCGCCCCTCCGCCTCCAGCCGGGCCACGTGGGAGACGTTGCGTTGTGACCAGGAACTGCGGGACCGGCGCGGGGTGAACCGGATCCAGGAGGTCTCCTCATCCCGTTTACGGGCCTGCCCGTCGATCCAGCCGAAACACAGGGCCTCGTCGACGGCCTGCTGCCAGGTCAGCGTCGTGACTGTGCCGCCCTTCCTGGTCAGGGCGAGCCAGACACCGGGCGACGTGGCGTGGTTGGCCGACAACCACACGCGCAGCGCGTCGGCGTCGGCGACGATCAACTCGTCCAGTTCGGCGCTCCCCATGACGGCAGGCTACCGCTGCGCCGAGTGGGGCCGTGATCAGCTGGAGGCATCGCGGGAAATAGGATCAGGTCATGCCCTTGACGGTGGATGACGTCGATCGATTCGAGCTGTCGAGGCGCCGTCTGGAGGCCATCGCCTACCGTCTCCTCGGCTCCGCGGACGAGGCGGAGGACGTCGTGCAGGAGACGTTCCTGCGCTGGCAGGCCGCCGACGTCGACCGCGTCGAGGTCCCCGAGGCTTGGCTGACGAAGGTACTCACCAACCTGTGCCTCAATCAGCTCACCTCCGCGCGGGCACGCCGCGAGACCTACGTGGGTCGATGGCTCCCCGAGCCGCTGCTGGCGGGGGACCCGATGCTCGGCCCGGCCGACACCGCTGAGCAGCGCGAATCGGTCTCGTACGCGGTCCTCACCCTCATGGAGCGCCTGTCCCCCAACGAGCGGGCCGTGTACGTGCTGCGAGAGGCCTTCGACTACCCGCACCGGGAGATCGCCGAGATCCTCGGCATCACCGAGGCCGCCAGCCAGCAGATCTTTCACCGCGCCAAGAAGCATGTCGCGTACGGCAAGGCCCGCACCGACGTCGACCAGGCCGCCGCCCGGCGGATCGCCGCGGAGTTCCTCGCGGCCGCCACCAGTGGCCGGACCGATGAGCTCGTACGCCTGCTCACCAAGGACGCCATCTCCATCGGCGACGGCGGAGGAAAGGTTCCGGCACGCACCAGGGCGTTCGAGGGAGCCGTCGCGGTCGCGAAGTTCGTGTGGGGCCTGCTCAAGCCCGCCGAAGCGAAGCGCGCCATCGTCGGCGGCTCGCCCGAGATCTACGCCTGGACCGCCAATGGCGAACCCGCCGTTGTGGCGGTCGTGGAGGGCCGGGTCGTCGCCATCATGTGCCTGGAGGTCACCGCCGAGGGCATCACCGCCTGCCGTACCCAGGCGAACCCCGACAAGCTCGAACGCGCGACCCAGCAATGGGCGGCGGCCAGCCATGGGGGGCCCCTGCTCATGATGTGACCCGCGTCACCCTGGGCTCCTGTCAGGAATCGGCGGGCCATCCGGTTCAAGTGACGAATCCGAACCGGACAGCAAGGGAGCCGACGATGAGAGTGCTGGTGGCAGGAGCGACCGGAGCGATGGGCAAGGAACTCGTGCCGCGTCTGGTCGATGCCGGACACGAGGTGTTCGCCATGATCCGCAGCGGATCCAACAAGGCCAGGGCGGCACAGCTGGGCGCGGTACCGGTCATCGCCGATGCGCTGGATCGCGCCCAGGTCGAGGCGGCCGTGCGCCAGGCGGCCCCGGAGGTGATCGTTGACCAGCTGACCGCCATCGGGCACGTCGACACCCGTCACTTCGACCGCAGCTTCGCCGCCACCAACCGGCTGCGGATCGAGGGGACCGACAACCTCCTCGCGGCCGCACGCGCCACCGGAGCACGACGGTTCGTCGCCCAGAGCAACGGGGCGTTCACCTACACGCGGACCGGCGGGCCGGTCAAGAACGAACAAGACCCGCTGGATCGCGCGCCGGTCAGCCAGATGGCCCCGATGATCGCCGCGATCGAACACCTGGAGAAGGCCGTGCTGGGCGCCGCCTGGACCGAAGGGATCGTGCTGCGCTACGGCGCGTTCTACGGACCCGGCACCTCCATGGCGCCGGGCTCCGAGCAGCTCGAGATGATCCGCAAACGCAAGTTCCCGGTCGTCGGCGACGGCGGTGGGGTGTGGTCGTTCGTCCACATCGCCGACGCCGCCGAGGCCACGGTCGCGGCGGTGGAGAACGGCGGCCGCGGTGTCTACAACATCGTTGATGACGACCCCGCCCCGGTCGCCGAGTGGCTGCCGGAACTGGCAGCGATGCTGGGCGCCAAGAAGCCGATGCGCGTACCGCGGTTCGTCGGACGGCTGGCCGCCGGAGAGGCCGGCGTGGTGCTCATGACCGAGCTGCGCGGCGCATCCAACGCCAAGGCGAAGCGCGATCTGGTCTGGCACCCGACACACCCCACCTGGCGTCAAGGCTTCCAGGTCGTGCCGTGACGTGCTGAGCGTCGTTCTTCCCGCCTCGTTGGCAGCAGTACCGGGCGAACCACAGCTCGTACCAGGTCTGCACCTCGATCGTGACCGGAAGCACGCTGCGCGACCTGCAGTGCTCGTGCGGCCCGGACGTCTGGTCCTCGGGCGCCAACACACTGACGGTGTCCACCTGGGCCCTCGGCGGGATCTCCGACGTGGCGCAGAAGGAGACCGAGAGGGTGCGATCAGGCAGAGTAGCCGTGGGTGGCCATCCAGTTCGCAAGGTCGATGGTGGTCATCCCGTACGAGGCGGTAGCCACATTCGCCGAGCCGGCAATCCGGACGGTCCGGCCGTCGTCCTTGTAGCCAACCACCGTGATGTAGTGCCCGCCGGGAAACGAGTGCCAGCCGCCGTCGGTGTCGGTCGCCGAGCCGACGGTGTTGGCAACCACTGCGCGCCGCGGGTCGATCTGCGCCGCCTTGATCAGCGCCTCCATGTCGACCTCCGGCAGGACCGCCCTACCGGGAACCGCGAGCAGCCCGGCGCCGAGCACCCCGAGCGTCACCGCGGCCGTACGGCTCAGCGGGTGCCTCCGGTGCAGCACGGTCCCCGCCGGTCGATCGCGGCGGTCGGGTCGCTGCCCAAACCCGGCTGCCAGGCCCGGGCTCACCAGGCCGCCGGCAGGTAGGCGACCGACCAGCCGCGGTAGGAGCCGTGGTCGAGGTAGCCGGCCACCCCGACCCCGCCGCCGACGGAGGTGCCGATCACCTTGCCCTCCCCCAGGCTGATCGCCACGTGCCCGCTGCCGACCGAGTTGTGATACCAGACCAGCGCGCCGCGCGGCGGGATGCCGGAGGTCTTCAGGTAGCCGTTGCTGCTCTCCCAGTCACCGCCGATCTCCGCGGTGTTCCAGCCCGAGCCGCCCCACCCGTACGCCTGGGCGACGAAGGCCAAGCACAGGTTCTCGTAGGCGGTGGAGCGGTACCGCTGGAAGGCCCAGTCGATCGCCCCGTTGGCGGATCGTGGGTTCGTCTTCGAGGACGGCTCGTCGCCGACGTAGGCGCAGCTGTTGACGACCTGGCCGTCCGAGCCGGTGTGCACGTAGGCGTCGGAGACCATGCCGCCGTTGGACAGCAGGTCCCACAGCGTCGTGGTGCCGTAGGTGCCGGTCACCGACTGGCCGGTGGTCTGGCACAGCAGCGTGACCGTCGACCCGTCGGACACCGTTCGCCACGCCGCGTAGCCGGTGCCCGGTCCCGACCGGACGCTGAGTGCCGTACCGGAGGTGTTGATCGTGCCGGTGGCGGAGTCGGCGTACGCGTAGGCCGCGCCCGGCGCTCCGCCGACCAGGACGACGGCCAGCGCGGCGGCGGCCACCGCGGCGACCGGTCCGCGCGAGCGCTTCGGCAAGGTATCGACAATCTTCCACATAGTTGAGGAAGCTAGCGTTCGCTCACGGCCCGGTCCACACCCGTGTGGACATTCTTGCCACAGACGCCCATTGACCCGAAACTAACCTTCACCCTCACCCTTGACAGCGAGGTTCATCTATTCTTTGCTGTTCCGGACGATAAATAATCGCTGCAGCGGTGAGGAGTTGGCATGAGCAGGACAATCCCCGTGCGCCGGTTCGCCCGTCGGGCAGGTGCGATCCTCGCGACCGCCGCCCTGGTGACAACCGGCGCGGTTCACATCGCCACCGGCCCCGCCTACGCGGCCGGTGCCCGGGCAAGTGTCGTCAGCGCGGCCAGGGCCTATCTGGGAACCCCATACAAGCTGGCCTACGGCTGGACATGCGGGCGGGCGGCGGTGGACTGCGAGTGCCTGAACCGGCACGCGATCTGGGACGGCACCTACGCGGCCACCGGCCGCGGCCTGCAACTGAACTACTGGCTCCAGGGCCAGATCAACCAGGGCCGCCGCACCACCAGTCCCCGGGCCGGAGACCTGATCTTCTGGGACACCGATCCCAACGACGGCATCCGCTACGGTGGCGACCTCGACCACACCGGTGTCTACATCGGCAACAACCAGGCCATCGACGCCAACGCCTACTACGGCTACGTCAAGGTCGACTCGATTACCCTGGGCGGCACCGAGCCGGACCCGATCTTCGTGGACGTGTTGACCCCGAACGGCTATTGACGGCGGGCACCGGGCCGGCCGACGGTCCTACCGTGACCGGCCGGCCCGGACCATGGCGATCACCCGTTCCACCGGCAACGCCGACATCGCGTGGCCGTCGCGGCCCGTCATGTCCTCGTTGACGAACAGCGCGTTGAGGACCGCCTCCTCGACGGCCTGCACGACAGCCTCGAAGAAGCGGTCCATGAAGCTCCACGGCACGAACGACATCTCGTCCAGACACTCGCGGGTGTCCTGCGGATACCCGGCGTGCAGCGCCCCCTCGTTGGCGGTGGAGAAGGTCAGGAAGAGATCACCGGAGAAGTGCGATCCGCTGGTGCCGGTGCGCGCGAGTCCCAACGGCACGCGCCGCGACATCGCCTTGCACTGGCCGGGCAGCAGGGGCGCGTCCGTCGCCACAACGACGATCACCGATCCGGCGCCGGCGGGCGGGCGCGCCCCCTCCGGCGCCGGTGGCGGGTCGGGCAGGGCCCGGCCCACCGGCACCCCCGCGACGACAAGTTCGTCTCGGGTGCCGAAATTGGCCTGGACCAGCACCCCCACCACGTAACCGCGCCCGGCGAAGGTCACCACGCGTGATGCGCTCCCGGTTCCGCCCTTGAAGCCGTAGCAGCACATCCCGGTGCCGCCCCCGACCGAGCCCTGCGCCACCGGTCCGCCGGCGGCCTCCTGGATGGTGCGGGCGACCGCCGCCGGTTGGACGTGCGCGCCGTTGATGTCGTTCAGGTACCCGTCGTAGGTCTCGGCGACCACCGGAAGCATCCACCGCTGCGCCCGCTCCGGAACATTCGCCACCACCCAGTCGATCACCCCACGGTGCGCCGCACCGACCGCATGGGAATTGGTCAGCACCACGGGCAGATCCAGCAGACCGGCCTCCTCGACGAACGCCGCTCCGGTCATCTCCCCGTTGCCGTTGAGCACCGACGTGCCGGCAGCGCACGCCGAACCCACGCCCGCGCGTCCGCGCGGCAGGATCACGGTGGCCCCCGTACGTACCGGACCGGAACCCACCGCCAGCGTCCCGGAACCCTCGATCAGGGTCAGCAGACCCACCTCGACCCCGGGCACATCGCTGATCGCATTGTTCGGGCCGGGCTCCCCGAGCAGCGGAACGCCGGCCTCCCGCGCACCCACCCCGGCCCATCGTCCGCGAGCCATCAGTCCGCCCCCTCCGGCGCCTCGGTTCCTCGGATGCGACGACAAACCCTACCGATCCGCACCGCGGGGATCGTGACGGCATTGATAGCGTGAGCTGACGGCGCAGCCGTCGGACGACCCGGGGAGACAGATGGCCCGTCCCAAGGTGCAGGAGCAACAGCGCGCTCACCTGGCCGCGGCAGCCCGTCGAGCAATCGTCACGCACGGCTTGGCGCACGTCCGGATCCGGGACGTCGCCGAGGCCGCCGGCATGTCACCGGGCACCGTCACCTACTACTACCGGCAACTCGACGAGCTGTTCCAGCAGATCTACGAGGACGCCGTCGACCGCTTCCACCGGCAACGCGCGCAGGCCATGCAGCGGCAGGCCGACCCCGCCGGAAAGCTGCTCGCCGCGATCGACGCCGGCCTGCCGGAAGGCCAGGACGACGAGCTGTGCTGTCTGCTCTACGAGTTCTCGCCGCAGGCGCGGCGCCGGCCTGGGGAGGCCGCCCTCCGCCGCGGTCTCTTCGACCAACAGGCACAGCTGTACGCGGACCTGCTCGCCGCGGGTGCCGACCAGGGAGCGTTCGCCTTGGCCCTGCCGGCCGCCGAGGCGGCCCGGAACCTCGTGGCGCTCGAGGACGCCTACGCGTACCACATCATCGCCGGGACCTCGGTGACTCGTGGGCAGGCTCGGGACTATCTCGTCGGATACGCCAGCTACGCGACCGGCACCGACCTGAAGCGGCGGACGCCCTCACCGCGGCGGGCCGATGAGATCGCAGGTTGCGTGGCGGACCACGGCTAGGCCGGCTCGCCACTTGCCGCGCCGGGCCCGGAGGCGGGCCCGGCGCGGCACGGTCCGTCAGCCGAGGGTGAACCGGAAAACCGGGGACGGTAGATCCCCCGGGTCCCGGTAGTGGGTGCCGGCGGGGTGTTGTGCTTTCCCCGAGCAGCGCCTGCGCCACAGCCAACGTGAGCAACTCCGCGTCGGACAGCCTCGGTGGCCTACCGGTCCTACGAGGCCGTCCGAGCCAGTCATCGATCTTCACGTAAAGTGCGGTCAGAAAGGATGTTGAGGTCTGTCGTCACAAACAGAACTTCAGCACCCTTCGTCTACGCCCACACCCCGGGGTTGTTAGGACTTACTCGTCTAGTGGCCGGCGTAGAGGGCGTCGATCTCCGCGGCGCAGTGCTCCTGCACCACCTCCCGCTTGATCTTCAAGGTGGGGGTGAGCTCACCGTTGGCCTCGCTGAAGTCGTCGGGCAGGATGCGGAAGGTCTTGATCGCCTCCGCCTGGGAGACCGGGCTGTTCGCCCGGTCGATCGCCGCCTGGATCTCGCCGCGCAGGGCGGGGTCGTCGCGCATCTCCGCCACCGATGCGCGCGGGTGACCGTGAGCGGTCCGCCACCGCAGCCACGCCTGCGGGTCGATGGTGATCAGAGCCGCCGCGTACGGCTTCGCGTCGCCGACGAGCATGCAGTTGCTGACCAGCGGGTCCGCGCGTACCCGATCCTCCATCGGTGCGGGCACGATGTGCTTGCCGGCAGCGGTCACGAGGATCTCCTTGGTGCGTCCCGTGATCCGCAGATAACCGTCGTCGTCGAGGCTGCCGAGGTCGCCGGTGCGGAACCAGCCGTCGGCGGTGAACGCCGCGCGGGTGGCGGACGGGTTGTTCCAGTACCCCTGGAACACGACCTGGCCGCGGACGAGGACCTCCCCGTCGTCGGCGATCGCCAACTCCACGCCCGGTAGCGGCCGGCCGACCGTGCCGATCCGCATCGCCGACGGCCGGTTCGCCGCCACCGCCGGGGAGGTCTCGGTCAACCCGTACCCCTCCAGCGGCGTCAGACCGGCCCCGCGGAAGAAGTGCCCGAGCCGCTCACCGAGGGGAGCGCCGCCGACGATCGCGACGCGGCACCGTCCGCCGAGCGCCGCCCGCAGCTTCCGATAGACCAGCAGGTCGAAGACCCGCCGCGCCAGCCGGAGCACCGGACCGGGGCCGGACGGGCGGTCCAGGGCCCGGCTGTACCGCACGGCCACCCGGTCCGCGACGGCGAAGAGGCGACCCCGGCGGCTCTCGATGGCCTTCTGCCGCGCCTGGTTGTACATCTTCTCGAACACTCGCGGCACCGCGAGGACGAACGTGGGCCGGTACCGACGTAGCTGATCCATCACGCCGCTCATGCTGGCGCTGTGCACCATCGTGGCCCGGGTCTGCACCATCCCCACCTGGATCATCCGGGCGAACGCGTGCGCCAACGGCAGGAAGAGCACCGTCGACGCCCGCTCATGGAACAACTCCGGCAGCACCGCGACCGCGTTGCCGACGTCGAGGCCGATGTTGCCGTGCGTCAGCACGCAGCCCTTCGGCCGGCCCGTCGTCCCGCTGGTGTACACGATCGTCGCCACGTCCCCGCCCGACACCGCGCCCCGGCGGGCCTCCACCTGCTCGTCGTCGACAACCCGACCCCGAGCCGCTGCCTGTATCAGGTCGCCGGCGTCGATCTGCCACACCTGCCGGAGCCCCGGCAGCCTTTCCCGCACGCCGGTCAGCATCGCGGCGTGCTCGGGTGTCTCCACCACGCACGCCACCGCGCCGGAGTCGGCCAGGATCCAGGCCAGCTGATCGGCACTGGAGGTGTCGTACACCGGAACGGTCACCGCCCCGATCGTCCACACCGCATAGTCGACCAGGGTCCACTCGTATCGGGTACGGCTCATCAACGCCACCCGTTCGCCCGGCTCGACCCCTGCGGCGATGAGCCCTCGCGCCAACGCCAGCACGTCATCGCGGAACTGCCGGCAGGTCACCGCACCCGCGTCGCCGACGCCGGACTGCTGCGCGGGCCACGACCGGACGTCCGGGTCCGGGCGCAGAAACTGCACGGTGTCCGGTTTCCGTCGCGCGTTCTCCCACACCACGTCGGCCAGCCCCACCGACTCGCCGCCGGTCACCTCCGGCTTCACCGCGACGCTGCCTCGCATGCCTCGTACGCCTCCTGGCTGTAGACCGATGCGTCCCTGCACGTCCTATCGGCTGCTCTTCACCTTCCTGTGGAGCTGGTCGAGCTCATGCGGGTCCGGCTCATGCGGGAAGTCCAGCCCTTTGTTCCGCACCCGGGAGAAGTCGTCGATCATGTGCTGAACCTCGCCGGGGTGAACCGCTTGGTCCCGATCACCCTTTTCTTTCACTCGATGACGTCGTCGTAGTTCTTCCAGTCCCGTTTGCCGATCAAGCGCTCGATGTCGGTGACGTCGTATTCCTTCTGCATCGCTGACTGGCCGGGTCGTGGATCTTCATCACCCGATCGCCCCGTCGCCGGTTCTCCGCCGCGCGATTGCCCGAGGCGTACTTGGCCAAACGCTCCGCTCCGCCATGGGGCCCCGTTTGTGGCCGGTGCCGGCGAGTGACCGCGCCGGGCGGCCATCCGGGCCTGGAGTGAGTGGACCACGGCTGATGTTGAGAGCGGGTCTTATGGCACGACGCGACTGCGGCGGGCAGCTGGGCGCCTGGGCTGATCCACACCCCGACCCGCATGCCGGTAAGCCAGACTGCATGAGTGAAGATCGCGGCGCCGACAATCAGGTGGACGCCCTGGCGGTTCGTGACCGTGTTCGGTGTTGTCAGTCTGCTGTCGGACGTGGTGTACGAGGGCGCCCGGTCAGTCATCGGTCCTTACCTGGCCATCCTCGGCGCATCCGCGACCCTCGTCGGCCTGGTCACCGGTGTCGGGGAGGCGTTCGCCCTGGCCGGACGGCTGGGCAGCGGGCCCCTCGCCGACCGAACCCAGGCCTACTGGCCGCTGGTCCTGGTCGGCTACGTCCTGACCATGGTCGCGGTGCCCGCACTCGGGCTGACCAGCGCATTGTGGCTGGCTGCGGTGCTGTTCGTCGCGGAACGTGCCGGTAAGGCGATCCGGGGCCCGGCGCGCGATGTCATGATCTCCCACGCGGCCTCGGCAGTGGGCCGTGGCAAGGGCTTCGCCGTGCACGAGGCGCTCGACCAGGCGGGGGCGGTTGCCGGGCCGTTGCTGGTCGCCGCCGTTCTGGCCGCCACCGCCTACCACTACCGACCCGCGTTCCTCGCCTTGGCCGTACCGGGTGTGGCGGCGCTGCTCCTGCTGCTGTGGCTGCGCGTCGGCGTTCCCGATCCGCGCCGCTTTGAACCGAGTCCTCAACCCGGTGCGGCGCCCACCCCGCCGGGCGTCCGGCTGCCCCGCGTGTTCTGGACCTATCTGGCCTTTACGGTGCTGACCACGGCCGGCTACGCCACCTTCGGCGTGCTCAGCTTCCACCTCGCCACCCGGCACGTCGTACCGGTGGCGGTGGTCCCGGTCGTGTACGCCGCCGCAATGGGCGTCGACGCGATCGCCGCGCTGGCCTCCGGGTGGCTGTATGACCGGGCCGGCCTGCGGGTACTGGCCGCCGTCCCCGTGCTGACCGCCCTGATCCCGCTGGCCGCCTTCACCACCACTCCGGCGACCGCGGTCGCCGGCGTCCTGGCCTGGGGCGCCGTGCTCGGCATCCAGGAATCCACCATGCGTGCGGCCATCGCCGACATCGTCCCCGCTGCCAGGCGGGGCACCGCCTACGGCATCTTCGCCGCCGGGTTGGGCGCGGCGACCCTGGTCGGTGGGGTGATCATCGGCGCCCTCTACGACTACTCAATCACCGCCATGATCATCGCCGTGGCCGGAATTCAGGCCGTCGCCCTCGCCCTGTTCGTCGCTACCGATCGCCCGGCCACCCGGCCCGTTCGCCCTTCACCGCAGGGAAGTCGTGGATGACGAACGAGCCGGCGACAGCACCGCGGTGGGGCCCGGCGGCGAGTGGGACACCCGGGATGCTGGCCAGCTCGCGGGCCGGCATCCGCAGGAGAAGCAGGTACATGAGCGAGCTAGGCGGTGACGGGCCGGTTGCGCCGGCCGCCGGTGGCGCCCAGCATGCGGGCCGAGATGGCGATCCGCTTCGCCAGGCCGTAGGTCTTGATCGGGCTGCTGCTGACGGCCTCCTTGTAGAACACGGCTGCTCGGCCGGTGAGCATCCAGCGCCGAGGAGTGTCGTCGGCGTGCGTGAACTGGATCACCGCGTCCTTCCGGCCGAGGCTGACCGGCTGGTGGATGTAGCCGAACCGGAAGGGCCGGGGCTCCTTGCCGCGCGCCTGGCGGGCGACGTTCTCGGCGACGTGGGCGGCGGTCGGCAGGCCGCTCTGACACGTGCCGTGGAGCACGCCGTACGCCTGCCGGATCGCGGCGGCGTCTCCGACGGCATAAATGTCCGGGTGCGACACGGAGCGCAGGGTCGCGTCGGTCACGATCCGACCGGTCTCGTCGGTCGTGATCCCGGCATCGGCCGCCAGTGGTGCCACGCGCACCCCGGTGGTCCACAGGGTTCCGTCGCCCGGTACGAACTCGCCTCCGGCCAACTCGACACCATCCGGCAGCACCCGGGCGACCTCGGCGCCGGCGCGGACGGCCACACCCAGCCGGTCGAGCGACGCCCGCAGGTAGGCGCGCGCCCTGGCACCCATCATCGCGCCCGGTTCGCTCCGACTCAGCAGCGTCACCTGGACCTTCGGGTAGGACTCGGCGATCTCAGCCGCCGCCTCGATACCGGTCAGCCCGCCCCCGCACACCAGGAAGGTGCCCTGGTCGGCGGCCTTGAGGTGCTCGGCCACGTGTAGCGCGCTCCGCGGGCTGTTGAGGGTGTAGGCGTGAGCGTCGGCGCCCGGGACGCGGGCGGAGTCGGTAGTGCTGCCGAGCGCGTAGATCAGCGTCTCGTAGTCCACCGCAACCCGCTTGTCGGAGGTGGAAACGGTGACGGTGCGCGCGGCGGTGTCGATGCCGGTTGCCCAGCCCTTGACGAAGGCGATCCCGGTGCCGGTCAACAGGTCCGGGATCCGGTGGTCGGCGAGCTGCTGTCCGGTCGCGATCTGGTGCATCCGCAGCCGCTCGGTGAGGCGCTCCGACGGGTTGATCAGTGTCACGCGCACTCGGCCCCTGCCCCGGTGCGCTGCGCCGAGAGCCGCCAGCATGCCGGTGTATCCGGCGCCGACAACGACGATCCGCTTTTGCTCTGTGTTCACCATGCCCCACGGACGAGGCAGCGGCGCGGCGAGTGAGCTGCTGTGAGCCCCGTCACAGCCCGCCGATGGCGGTGAGCTTCTCGGGGTTGCTGATCAGGTGGATCTCCCGGGCGCGCCCCTCGACGAGGTGCAGCACGACGACCACCACCGGCGTTTCGGTGGAGTAGATGACGATGCCGGGGCCGCCGTTGACCTCGGTCATGACAACGCGCGGCGACTCGGGCATGCGCCCGGCGAACGTGACTAGCGCCCGCGCCACCAGCTCGATTCCGTCGATCGCCTTGCGGGGCGCAGGTGCCAGGCCGCCGCCGTCGCAGACCAACCTGACGTCGGGTGCGAGCACCTCCATCAGGGCGGTCAGGTCGCCGCCGGCACTGGCCGACATGAACGACTCGGTCACCTTGCGCCGCGTCGCCTGATCGGTGTCGTAGCGCCGGCGGTGTCTGCTCACGTGCTGGCGTGCACGCACCGCCGTCTGGCGTACCGATTCCGGGCTTCGCTCGACGATCTCGGCGATTTCGTTGTGGGAGTAGCCGAACGCCTCGTGCAGCACGAAGACCGCCCGCTCGAGCGGCGACAACGACTCCAGGATGAGCAGCACGGCCAGGGACACCGACTCGGCCCTGGCCACATCGTCGGCGACATCGGGCGCGGTGAGGATCGGCTCGGGCAGCCACGGCCCGACGTACGCCTCGCGTCGGGCGGCGGCGC
The DNA here is from genome assembly GCF_032108445.1 of Micromonospora halotolerans. Taxonomy (NCBI): domain Bacteria; kingdom Bacillati; phylum Actinomycetota; class Actinomycetes; order Micromonosporales; family Micromonosporaceae; genus Micromonospora; species Micromonospora halotolerans. The sequence goes on from NZ_CP134876.1 coordinate 6,430,857, forward strand.
TGCGCAACCGGTCGATGGCCAGCCGAGTGGTCACCCGGACCAGGAAGCCCTCCGGGTCGTCGACCTGCCCGATGTCGACGGCGCTCCACCGCAGCCAGGCGTCCTGCACCACGTCCTCGGTGTCGCTGGCGCGACCCAGCACACGGTAGGCGACGGCCATCAGCAGTGAGCGATGCGCGGCGAAGACCGTCTCGTGCTGCACCTACCCAGGATACGGAACTGCCGTTCCGCCTTCGCACCACTCAACTGCTGTCGCTAGCCAAATGCCAGTCGTGTTTGTCGTGAACGGCGATCATGGGTATGGGGTCGGCTTCGCCCCTCGGGCGCCAAACGAAGAACCACCAAACGACGCCGTACCGCCTGGGTGCCACCTAGCTTGATCTTCAACCTGTGCGTCGCGGGCCCGCAGCCATGCTGGCGTCATCCGGGTGATCGACCACCCACACCTGAACCGTGACCCAACCACGAGCCTTGACGGGGTCGTCTGCTGAAGTGGACGAGACGGCAGTTGATCGACGGAACCGGTGGCGGACCAGGCTAGGTTCGCAGTGGCGGGACGTGCCCGCCCGGTGCGGGCCGTGGCAGAGATGCCGCGGCCTTAGCGTGCGGCGCCGCCCGGTCGACCTGGGCCGGTCCCGGAGGGCCGGTGACCGACGCGTGGAGCCCGTATCACTGGGGAGTTGCCAGATGCCGGGCGGAAACTCCGTGCCGCGCCGGCCACCGTATCGTCGGGATCGCGCTCGAGGGCCCGCCGGATGTGCGGCGGGATGACCTCGGATTTTGCCATCGCCAGTCGGACCTGCACCGAACGGTCGTCAACCAGGCGTTCCAGATCGGCCTCGTCCAGCTGGACCGTGCGGACCAGCGCGGCACGGACGTCGACCACGGGGTCCTGGGCAAGCGCGCTGCGCTGCTCGGCGGTGGTCCGGGGGTTGCGGGCGACCCCCTTGCGTACGCGTGCGGTGCGATCGGCCATCAGAGCGGTGATCACGTCGGGGTCGTGGGTGTGGGTGGCGAGTCGTTCCCGTACCTCGGGTGAGACGTCGTCGATCAGGCTGGCGGCCAGATCGGGCTCCAACTCTCGCATCTCCGCGAGGAGGCCACGAAGCTCCTTGTCGGGTGCCTCTGACATCACCCGGCGAACCGACTCGTCGCAAGCCGGGTTGCCGGCGACCGCCCAGCGGACCCACCGGTCGGCGTCTTTGACGAGACGCAAGAGGTTGGCGACCGAGGTCGAAGGGTTTCTTGCCACGGCCTCCCGGACCTGACGATCATGGTCCCGAGTCAGCGGTCGCAGTGCCTGCGCGGGTGCGTCGGCCCGGGCCGCGACCGCCTTACGGACCACAGCCGACGGGTCGGACGCTAAGTCGATGAGGGTCGTCTGTGGCGTTGCGGGGTCCTGCGCGATGGCGAGCCGCGCGTCGACGCTCCCACCGATCGCACGGTGGGCGGTGGTACCTGACGCGCTGTGACGATCAGGCCCGCCGACGTCCTGCTGCTTCCCCATGGGCGCAATCATGTCACGGACTGACTGGGGCAGCGCGAGCCTGACCAGCGCGTTGACGATGGCCGAAGCGTTACCTCACCGCGGCGCCCTTCGGTACGTCAGCTGCACGGACCTCTCAGCTGTGCCAGGAGCGCCAGAGGGAGGCGTAGGCGCCGTCGGCGCGGATGAGTTCGTCGTGGCTGCCGAGTTCGGTGATCCGGCCGTTCTCCATCACGGCGACCCGGTCGGCGTCGTGCGCGGTGTTGAGCCGGTGCGCGATCGCGATGACGGTCCGGCCGGTGAGCACGGCCGCCAGCGCGCGCTCGGTACGCCGGGCGGTGGTCGGATCGAGCGCGGCTGTCGCCTCGTCGAGGATCAGCGTGTGGGGGTCGGCGAGCACCAGCCGGGCCAGCGCGAGCTGCTGCGCATCGGCCGCCCCGAGTTGCCTGGCCCCGTCGCCGAGTTCCGTGTCGAGGCCGTGGGGCAGCTCGGCGTACCAGTCGGCGCCGACGGCGACCAGCGCGGCTCGCATCTGTTCGTCGGACGCGTCCGGCGCGGCGAAGGAGAGGTTGTCGCGCACAGAGCCGATGAAGACGTGGTGTTCCTGGGTGACCAGGGCGATCCGGCGGCGGCGCTCGGCGGGATCCAGGTCGGTGACCGGGCAGCCGCCGATGCTGACCACGCCCTGTCGCGGCGCGTCGATCCCGGCCAGCAGCCGGGCCAGGGTGGATTTCCCGGCACCCGACGGGCCGACGATAGCCAACCGCTCGCCGGGCCGTACCTCCAGGTCGATGCCGTGCAGGACGTCGTGGCCGTCGGTGTACGAGAATCGGGCGCCGCGCACGACGAGCCGCTCCCCGGGTGGCGCGGAAGCCTTGCCGGGCGGCTCCGGTGGCACCTGGCCGACGCCGAGCACGCGGGCGAATGACGCGAAGCCGCGCTGCGCCTGTTCGGTCCACTGCAGGATCCGGTCCAACGGCTCGATCGCCTGCTGAAGATAGAGCGCGGCGGCGACCACTTCACCGAGCGAGACCAGCCCCTTGGACATGAAGAAGCCGCCGACCAGCAGCACTGCGGCGATCGGCAACGGATAGCTGGCCTCCACCACCGTGTAGAACACGGTCCGCAGCGCGAGCGTCGCCCGTCGGGTGGCCCACACCCGGGCGATGCGCTCGGTGCCATGGACGATCCGATCGTCAGTGAGGCGCAGCGCCTCCACGGTGCGCGCGCCCTCGGCGGTGGTGGTCAGCGTCTCGGTCAGCTCCGCCGTGGCGGCGCCCTCGGCGAGGTAAGCGGCGCTGGCCCGCCGCAGGTACCAGCGGCTCGCCGCCCAGATCGGCGGCAGCCCGGCCAGCGCGACCAGGCCGAGCATGGGGTGCAGCAGGAAGATCGCCCCGAACAGCAGCGTCAGCTGCGCCGATGCGATGACGATGGTAGGCACGACGTCGCGGACGGTGGTCCCGGCCGTTGACACGTCGACGGAGCTGCGGGTGGCGAGGTCCCCGGAGCCGGCCCGCTCCACGACGCCGACGGGCAGGCCCAGCGTCGTGCGGATGAACTCCTCGCGCAGCCGGGCAACCGCCCGCTCCCCGAACCGGTGACCGGCGTACTGGGCGTACCGGGAGAGCAGCGCCTGCACCAGAACGCATCCGCCGATCGCCGCCGCCAAGCGGTCCACGGTGGCGACGCCCGCGCCGGCGGCAACCTGGTCGACGATGGTGCCAAGCAGCCACGGCGCGGCGAGTCCGGCGATCGCGGCGGCACCGTGCAACACCAGCACGACCAGGACCGCGCGCCGGTCCCGGCCGACGAGGTCCAGCATCTCCCGTCGGACCGCGGCCCAGTCCGCTACCGGCAGCCGGCTCACCGCAGCGCCCTCTTGGGCCCGGTGAAGTCTTCGACGTCGAGGGCGTCGCCGCCCCGGGCCACCAACTGCCGGTAGCCCCGGTCCTGTTCGAGCAGTTCGGCGTGCGTGCCGGTGGCGACGATCCGACCTTCGCTCAGATGCGCGACCGTGTCGGCGTGCCCGAGCAGCAACGGTGACGTAGCGAGCACGATGGTGGTCCGCCCGGCCCGCGCGACGCGCAGCCGCTCGGCGATCCGCGCCTCCGTGTGCGCGTCCACCGCCGACGTCGGGTCGATGAGGATCAGCACCTCAGGTTCGGCGAGCAGCGCCCGGGCCAGCCGTACCCGTTGGCGCTGGCCGCCGGAGAGTGTGCGGGCCCGGGTGTCGATCGGGGTGCCGAGCCCGTCGGGCAGCGCGTCGGCGACGTCCTCCGCCGACGCGATACGCAGGGCCGCCGTGATCCGGTGGTCAGCGCCTCCCTTCTGGGCGAGGGTGTCGCCGTTCCCTGCTCGGGCGCGGCCGTCGCCGTTCCCCGCCGGGCCGTCGGCGCTCGACGCCCGGCCACGCAGGATGTCCCGTAGGGTCCCGGCGAAGAGGTAGGAGTCGTGGTCGGCGACCAGGATCCGGGCGCGTACCTGGTCGAGTGCGATCTCGGTCAGCGGCACGCCGCCCCAGGTCACGTCGCTGACGACGTAGCGTCCGAGCCGGTCGGCCAGGGCGATGGCCTCGGCCGGGTCGTCGGCGGCGACGCCGATCAGCCGACCGTCGCGCACGGCCAGTCCGCAAGCGGGGTCGTACAGGTCTGCGGGCCGTACCGGCGCGGACCTGGCTAGCGGCCGGCGGGCACCGGGTACGTTTCCCGGCCCGCCCACGTCCTGCGGGGTCGTGCCGCCGACGTGGTCCGGGGTCAGGTTGAGCAGGGCGATGATGCGGCGGGCGGCGACGCGGCCCCGGATCACCCCGTAGCTTCCCTCGAGCAGGAACCAGACCGGCACGATGAGCGTCGCCACGTATCCGTAGACGGCGACCATTTGCCCGACCGTGATGTCGCCAGCGACCGCCATGCGGGCCGCGAGCCACACCACGGCCGCGAGGAACAGCCCCGGTATGGCGACCGTCAACGCGCCGATCCAGCTGTAGACGGCACCGACCCGATAGCCCTCGGCGAGCAGGTCCTGGGAGCGGGCGGCGTACCGGCGGGCGAACAGGCCGCGGCCGCCGACCCCGGCCAGCACCCGCAGCCCGGCCACGATGTCGCCGGCCCTGGTGGTGAGGACGCCCTGCTGGTGTCGGTAGACGGACTCCGCCCGTTCGAGGCGGCGCAGCAGCGGTCCGATGATCAGCGCGATCGCTGGCACGCCCAGCAGCACACACAGCGCCAGCAACGGAGAGACCGACCACAGCACGACGGCGATGACCGCGTACGCGATGACGGCACCAACGCCCGGGCCGGTCATGGTCAGCACCTGCGACGTGTAGCCGATGTCGGAGCCGCCGACCGTGGCGACCTCCCCCGCGGCGAGCCGGCGCGGCAGCACCGCGCCGATCCGAGACAACTGGCGCAGCAGGGCCGCCGCGGAGCGGGCTGTAGCGTCCTCCCGGACGAAGGTCATCGTGCGGTGCCGCATGATGCCCAGGTACGACAGCCCCACCCCGGCGACGACGATTGCCGCGACCCATAGCAGCAGGGCTCGGGTGTCGTGCGCGCGCAGTCCGTCGTCGACGGCGCGGGAGACGAGGTACGGCCGGACCGACAGCCCGATCATCCACGCCGTGCCGACCACGGTGCCTCGCAGCACCCGCCAGGGTTGGCAGCGAACCAGCCACCAGACGTACCGCATCGGCCCCCTCGTGTCCGGCACACCGGGCTCGGGATGCGGAATCTGTGGGGGCACCTGCCAAAACTACCGAGCGGGCTGGTGACGTACCCACCCAATATCCCCGGGTTCGGTCGTGCATCACCCCGCGCGGGCCGCACTGCTGCTGAGGCTGCGGTTGGCCACGAACCGCAGGCGCTCCAAGCCACCGTCGGTCAAGGCGTTGGCGACGTCCTGGTATTCCAGCCGGACTTCGTGATCCGGCATGCTGGCAGGCGGCAGAGCCGCGCAGGCCCACACGCGAGCGGCGCAGCCCGGCGACGTGACAGTCTCGTCAATGCGGATACGCGCGACAGGGAAGGTGCGACGGTATGACCGCTGACGAGATCGGCCGGCGCGACCCCGAGCCGCGGCAGGACCTGGTGCAGCGCTCGGCACCGTTCCTGCCCGTTGGCAGCGCGATCCGGCAGGTGTTCATCTGCCAGAGCGCGCCGAACTTCTGGTTCTTCGTCATCACTTATCTCACCGGCCTGACGATGTTCTGGAACAAGTACCGGTGCGTGGCGGTCACCCAGGACGCCATCTACGTGTTGGACAGCAGCAAGCTGTCCGGCGGCGCCAGACCACAGCGGCTGGCGGGCATGATGCCACGTCATACCCGACTTGGTCCGGTCTCCGGCCGGTGGGGGCAGGTGAACCTACTCGGCGAGCGTCATTGGGTTCACAAACGCTTCCACGACCAGATCGCTGCCGCAGACGAGGAGACCGGTTTCGCCCCATAGGTCACGACCTTGGATGGCGACCTGATGTCATGGTCTGACGCGGCCGACGCCCGACCCGGTCGCGCTGCCGACCGACCAGCCGTACTACATCAAGAGCCTGGCCAAGGACGGCGCAACCGAGTCGAAGCAGACGGACATCAGCAACATGCTGAAGGTCGACAACGCCGGACACTTCGCCCTGCTGGCCACCGGCACGGACCCGCATCAACACGCACGACTTCTACTACGACCAGGACAAGGGCGGCCGGCTTCGTGAACACGACCCAAATCTCCGGGGCACCGACACGTCAAACCGTTGTATATAGAGTGCGATGATCGCAGAGCGCGAGGTTCACAATCTAGATTGGACAGTCCGCTTGAGAACTATTGCCGATCGACTGCGCCACAAGCTGAACCGGACCGTGAGGCGCGGTGCGGTGCTCGTCGCGGCCGCCATGGTCGCCGTGTTCGGCCTGCCGTCGGCAGCCATGGCCGAGGACAACTACTACAAGACGTGTGAGTACGACTATGCGAGTTGCCAGACCGGCGTGGCGGCCGGGCTCGTGGAAGGCCAGTGCATGACGGCGAGCTTGAGTTACGGGTCCACGTCGGTCTGCGTCGACTACGACGGCGACTACGTCTACGTCAGGGATGGCAGGGCCGACGGCTACGCCGCGATCGGCTACGTCGGCTCTGCCAACGGCGTCAGCGACCGCCTCTGCCGGAACAACCACGGCTACGGCACCTGGGTCAGGTGCAACTTCGACTGGGTCGAGGCAGGCTCGCACTCCGCGTCCGGCGGCTATCTGGAGCAGTACTACATCATGGACCTCAGCTACCTCTGGTCCTGGTCCGGCAAGTAGCGGCCGGGTAGGCCCGCGTCGGCTCGGGCCGGCGCCGCCGCCGGCTGGCTGACTGCTTGTGGGTGAGATCCCCGAGACCTGACGGTGCCGGCGAAGCCTCCTGGTGAATCCCGCGGCGACACCACAGATTCGCCAGGAGGCTTCCTTGCGCGTGGATCGGGCTGACGGTCAGCCAATCATCAACCGCCGCTGAACAACGTTCACGGCCGCACCCTGGTCGCACCGGCAGGCGGGCGGTCCTCCCGATTTCCGAGGGAGCGAGATGAGAAGACCCCTGGCCCTGGTCAGCGCCGCGTCGTGCTGGCCGCCGCCGCGCTGACCGGCGGCGCGGCGCAGGCTGCACCTGCGGCGCCCGCTGCGGACCGCACCGTCGGCACCGCCCGGACACCGGCCACCCCGGGCCCCGAGGCGACCCCGCCGCCTGTCCAACGGGCCAAGCCGTTCCGGGCGGTGTCACCGCCCGCAGATGGGCCGCGTGCCAAGGCCGCCCCGCCGGACTTCGGCCCTGGCGAGAAGATTCTCGCGGCGTACCACCGGGGCAGCTGTCGGGTGACGACGCGGTGCGGCACGGGCTGGCCGCGCTGCTTGCGCTCGGCACGGTGCCGGCCCACCTGGGGCCGAGGGGCGCGATCCGCGACCCGCAGCGCTACCTGACCTACCTGTCCATGCCTGGCCGCCAGCGCGCGCCCGGAGGTGGCCCGACCCATCGCGCCCGACGTCACCGCACCCGCCGCCGCGACGGGCTACGACGACTGCGCCGCCGAGCCGTGCGAGTATCTCGACGTCACCTGCCGGTGCCGGGCCGGCGCGGGCGAGTTCCTCATCCTCTACAACGTCGCCTCCGGCAGCCAGCCGGGTGTCCCGGCGGCGCCCGGCCGGCCCGCAAGATGCGTCCCGAGGCCCGTTGGTTGCGGTTCGTTCCCGGGCATCCGCCGGGGGCGTTCCCGTACCTGCCGGGGCAGTCCGGTTACAACAAGCGGTTGCGGGCTGCGTTGCCGCTGCTCAAGCGGGCAATCCGGGCGGTTGCCGCGGACACCGACCTGTGGTCGGATGCGACCTGGGTGGTGGACTCGACACCGGTGGAATGCGGCCGGTCGAGGCCGACGGTGAAAAGGTCCGGGCGGGGTGGGCCGGGTACGGCTACTGCGCCTCGCACTCCAGGTTCTTCTGGGGTTTGCGCCTGCATCTGATCTGTACCCCGTCCGGTCTGCCGGTCGCCTGGGCGCAGGTGTTGACCGCGGTCCTCGAACATGACCCGGACCTTGTCACCGATCGTCCGGGTCTGCTGATCGTGGCGGACAAGGGTTACGTCTCGGCCGAGTTGGATCGGTGGCTGGCCGAGCGTGGGGTGCGGTTGCTGCGACGGTCGTACCGCAACCGCACCCCACGCCAGGACGAGCACCTGTTGGAACCGATCCGCCAGCTCATCGAGTCGGTGAACGACACGTTGTAGGCCCAGTCCTCAAGGTCGTCAGAAGATCAGGCTCAGCGCGGCCTCCCGCCGGGCGGCCGGCGCGGTGTGCGGATTGCCGGCATCGAACGGTGGCTGAGGGTCGTACTCGATGGCGAGCTGCACGGTCCGTGCTGTTTCCGCGTCCTGCGCCTCGGCGAGGAGGATCAGCGCCATGTCGATGCCGGAGGAAACTCCGGCCGCTGTGACGATCTTGCCGTCGATCACCACGCGTTGCTTGATGTGTTCGGCGCCCACGGCTGGCAGCCGGTCAGCCCAGCCCCAGTGGCTGGTCGCCTTCTGCCCGGCCAGCACGCCGGCTGCGCCGAGGACGAACGAGCCGCTGCACACCGAGGTAGTCCACCTGGTGTGCTGATGCGCGGCGCGGATCCAGGAAAGCAGCTTCTCGTCGCCCGCAGCGGCGACGGTTCCGGGACCACCGGGGACCAGGAGCACATCCGGCCGGGGCAGGTCCTCGAAGGAGGCGGTGGCGGTGATCGACAGGCCACCTTTGTCGTCGATGACCGGGCCGGGTGTGGCGGCTACGAAAGTGACCGTCCAGCCCGGCGCGAAGGCCAGGACTGTGTAGGGGCCGACCGCGTCCAGGGCGGTGAAGCGAGGGTAGAGAGGGATGGCGACCTGCATGGGTCAGTTCTCCTTTGTGTGAAAGCGGCGGCGGTAGTCGCCTGGTGAGATCCGCCAGTGCCGGCGGAAGACGCGGTAGAGGGTTTCCGGCGCACCGAGCCCGGACTGTCTCGCGATGCGGTCGAGCGGGTAGCCAGTGGTTTCCAGCAGCCGGCGAGCGGCGTCGGCGCGGCTGCGCTCGACGTACCGGCCGGGCGACATGCCGGTCTGGTCGGTGAAAATTCGGGAGAAGTGGCGCTCGCTCATCCCGACTCGCCGGGCCAGTGCAGGCACTCAGGTCGTCGGCGGGGTGGGTGGGCGCCGATGAACGCCTGCAGCTCCCGCAGCGGCTCTGTGCGCGGTGTGCCTACCTGCATCGGCGTGCTGAACTGGTCGCCCGCCCGGCCGGTGCAAATACACCACCAGTCCACGGGCCACTTTCCGGGCCAGCGCGTGGCCGTGGTCTTCAGTCACCAGGGCGAGGCAGAGATCGATCCCGGCGGTGACGGGGCCGTTGTGTGGCGGCTCAGAGCAGTTGCGCCCGCACGAAGCCGAAGAGTAGGACGGTGAAACCGCCGGTCTCGGCAACGATTAGCGCGATCATGAATGGCGTGGTGCCACGGACCCGGTCACGAAACTGGTTGTCGGTGTCACGGCGCCAGCCGTGATAGACGTACGTGCCGATGGCGGCCATGAAGAACAGCACGATCGCCCCGGCGGACAGCAGGTTCATGATCGCGTTCCAGCCGCTGAACTGGACGAACGTGGCGACCAGCAGGGTCGCGAACGAGTAGAGCAGCGCGGCACGATGCGCCATATCGACGTACGGATGAGCCACGTGGTCCCTGGACCCGGCCATCTGCCGGTATTTCCACATCCCCAGCACCAACGCCCACAGGAAGATCAGCCCAGCCGCCAGCAGCACGACTTTGGTGTCGGCCCCCAAGTCCATCTGTATTTCTCCCATCGCTCCCGGCACTGCGGCGCAGGTCGGATCCGTGAATCAGTCTCTGTGTCTGGTGGTTTCAGTGGGCGTGTGGGAGCCGGCTGTTCGCCGGCTTGCCTGGTGGGACCAGTGCCAGAACGAGGACGGCTGCCGCGGCGGCCGCGATGGCCGTCGCGGTGTAGGCGTCGGTGAACCCGCCGATGGAGGGCACGCTGGTGAGCCCGGCTGCGGCGAGGGAGGAGGCCATCGCGACGCCGATGGCGCCGCCGAACTCGTGGAAGGTGTTGATCACACCGGAGGCGAGCCCTTCCTCTCCATGATCGACGTGGGCCAGCGCGGAGGTGGTGGCGGTGACGAAGACCGGGCCGACTCCGACCGCGGCGATGACGATCCCGGGCAACAGCTCGGTGTAGACGCTGCCGTCCACGGAAAGCCGCGTGAGCAGTCCGGTGCCGGCTGCCACGAGCGCGAGGCCGGCGGCGGCGACTGGCCGGGTCCCGATGCTGCCGACGAGGCGGCCAGCCAGGTGCGCCCCGATCCCGGTGGCCAGCGCGGCGGGCAGGAACAACAGCCCCGTCTCCAGTGCGCCGAGGTGGCGTAGGTGCTGCAGGAAGAGCGACCCAAGGAAGAACAGCGAGATCAGCAGACCAGAGCCGACGAGCATCAGGAATGCGCCGGCGGCCACCGGGCGGCGGGCCAGCATGCCTACCTGCATGAGCGGGGAACGCGCTGTCCGTTCGATGCCGGCGAACACCCCGTACAGCAGGGCGGCAGCGGCCAGCGGCACCAGAGTTGCGGAGGCGCCCCAGCCGTGATCCCCGGCGGTGACGAGCGCGTAGATGAGCGAGCCGGTGGCGGCGGTCACGGCCAGCGCTCCGGAAATGTCGATACGCCGCTGGTCGCGGTGCGGTCGGAGGACGGCGGGGACGGTCGCCGGGAGGGACGCCAGCACGGCGACGCCGACCGGCACGTTGACGAAGAACGCCCATCGCCAGCCGGGACCGGCGGTGAGGATCCCGCCGAACAGCACCCCGGCCGCGAAGCCAATGCCGCCGAGCCCCGCCCAGATGCCGAGCGCCTTGTTGCGCTCGGTGCCGTGGAAGGTCGTGGTGACGGTCGACAGCGCCGCGGGTGACAGCAGGGCTGCCCCGATGCCTTGTGTGATGCGTCCGCCGATGAGCAGCACCTCGTTCTGGGCGAGTCCGGTGCCCAGCGAGGCGAGGGTGAAGACCGCCAGGCCGATCAGCATCATCCTGCGGGCTCCGAACAGGTCGGCGAGCCGGCCGCCGAGCAGCATCAGCCCGCCGAAGAACAGGGTGTAGGCGGTGATCGCCCAGGTGAGCGCGGTGCGGTCGAGCCGCAGATCAGCGCCGATCTCGGGCAGAGCGACGTTCACCACCGTCACGTCGAGGATCAACATGAACTGGGCAACGCTGATCAGCGCGAGCGCCGCCCAGCGGCGCGGATGTGCCGAGGTCTCGGGCTTCGGCGGGCAGTGCAGCGCATGCGAGGGGTGGGCCATGTGCACTCCGTTTTGGCGGTTGGAGGGATGGGCGATGACGCCGGCGACCCGCTGGCGCAAGTCGTACAGGCCTGTTCGGCTTGAACATACTCCGTGAGGGCAATAAGTCAAACAGTGCTGTTCGACTACGTCTATGCTGTGGACATGGCGCACACCGCAGAGCACGGGGCCCGAAAGGCTGGGACGCGCAAGAGGGCCGACGCCGAACGCAACATCGCGGCGATCATCACCGCCGCCGCGGACTCTCTCGCCCGGGACCCGGACGCCAGCATGACCGACATCGCCAAGGCCGCCGGTCTGGGCCGGGTCACCCTGTACGCGCATTTCCCGTCCAGGGAGGACTTGCTGAGGAGTGTGCTCGCACAGACGATCGCCGAGAGCACCGGAATCATCGAGGCCGTTTCACCTGATGAAGGGCAGGCCGCTGAGGCGTTCGCCCGGATGATCCGTTCCTGCTGGCCGCTGCTCAGCCGGTTCGGCAGCCTGCACGCCGCCGCGCAGCGCGCCCTGCCTGCCGGCGAAGTACGCCGCCGCCACGATCAGCCCATGGCCTATGTCGAACGGATCATCGCCCGCGGACGGGCGGAGGGGGCCTTTCGCACCGACCTGCCGGTGGAGTGGCTGGTCACCACCGTTTACACACTGCTGCACGCGGCCGCCGACGAGGCCGCCGCCGGACGACTGGCCACGGACGCTGCTGGCGAGATCCTCGAAAAGACCCTGCTGGCCGCGCTGAAGCCCGAGTAGGAACATTCAGGTCGCAAGCCCTCAGCCGCGAACACTCGAGCGGCGCAGTCGGCCATGTCGCCGTCGCCCGGTGTGCGAGCCCCTACCGGACCGAGAGGCCGACATGCGGGCAGCCGCTGAGGCGATCGAAGCCTGCACGTCGTCGGGAATGCCAGCGAGTTGCTGTTCTCGGCGACGGTCGGCGTGCCGGTTCAGCGCCACCCAAAACGAGTCGCCACCGAGGACGTCCAGGTCGACCAGCAGGTCGGGCGCATCGGCGTCCGCCACCCCGCCAGTCGCCGACCCGGCTCTAACACAAGCCGGCGGACGGCTCGGCATGTCGTAGCAGGTATCGCATCAGCGTCGGTGACACCGGCTGCCACCGCACCGTCTCGCCCTTCTCTCCCAGGAGGATCAGGCACAGATCTGGGTCCAGGTCGATCGGCCGCAGCGCCAGCGCTCCGCGCCGACGGCACGCCGTCTCGGTCTGCAGCCGCAGTAGCAAGGGGTACGTCTCGGCCGAGTTGGATCGGTGGCTGGCCGCGCCTGGGGTGCGGTTGCTGCGACCGTCGTACCGCAACCGCACCCACGCCCGGACGAGCACCTGTTGAAGCCGATCCGCCAGCTCGTCGAGTCGGTGAACGACACGTTGAAGGGCCAACTCGACCTTGAGCTTCACGGCGGCCGGAGTATCGAGGGGTCGCCGTCCGGGTCACGCAGCGACTCCTCGCGGCGACCGCCGCTATCTGGCACAACCGGACCACCGGCCAACCCGTGACCAGGTCCCTGATCGCCTACGACCACTAACCCGACTTCGGACTTACTCGTCTAGCCGTTCCGGCAGGGGAGGCCTCGCGAAGCCCAGCGATCGGCCGCCGGCGCCTCGTGGATCATTCCGCACCCCTGAGGTTGTAGCCTCGGCCCCTATGAGCTGGCTGCCGGACGACTTCGTCCACCCCGTGCACGTGCCCGTGCCCAACACCACGCTTCACCTGCGGCCGATCCGGGAGGCCGACACCGCGCTCGACTACCCCGCCGTGATGGGCTCCCGGGAGCGCCTGTGGGAGATCTTCGGCCCGGCGTGGGCCTGGCCCCCGGCGACGATGACCTACGAAGAGGACCGCATCGACCTGCTGCGGCACGAGAAGGAGATCGCCGCGCACCAGTCGTTCAACTACGCGCTGCTGGACGAGAAGGAGACGGCGATCCTCGGCTGCGTCTACATCGACCCGCCCGAGCGCACCGGCTCCGACGGCGAGGTCTCCTGGTGGGTGGTGGACGACCTCGTCGGCAGCGAGGCCGAGCGCGCGCTCGACGCGCTGGTGCCGCGGTGGATCGCCGCCGACTGGCCCTTCCGGCAGCCCCGTTACCTGGGCCGCGACATCACCTGGCAGGACTGGCTGGCGCTGCCGCGCGCCTCGTGACACCTCCCCGGCGGGGCCCGGATCGCGTCAGGACACCTCGTGTTCCCGTCACTGGCTGGCAACAACGCCGGCAGGAGTGTCGGCGAGGAGCTGGATCCTCCGGGCCGGCCTGGCCGGCCGCCTGCGCAACGCCCATTCGACGACGGCCAGGTTGATCACCCAGCCGGCGAGCATCATCAGCACCCGGCCGATCCCGCTCGGCTGGCCGACCAGCAGCATCCAGGGCAGGTGGGTCAGGACCTGCGTGCCCGCGCCGAGACCGATGGCGTAGCCGCGGGCCATCCAGGCCCGGTGGCGGGGGATGTCCCGACGCAGGATGGCGGCGAGGCCGAGGACGATGCAGCAGAGCATCGCCGTGCCGAAGACGAGCCGGATCGGGGTCACCAGCACGTGGTCGATCGGCGGGCGGGGATAGAACAGCGTCATCCACAGGCCCGACAGGGCGGCGGCGATCCCGCAGGGGACGAGCAACCGGCCGGCGAGGCGGTGCCAGCCGGGCCGGCGGCGGCGGAAGCCGGGGGCGAATTGGAACGCGCCGAGGAAGCAGTACACGCTGGCGCCGATGATGTGCACCAGCACGGGTGCCGGTGAGGCGAAGAACCGGGCGTTGTCCGGGGTGACCGTCGCACCGCCGCTGAGTTCGGCGGCCCGGGCGGCGCCGGCGATCACGGGAACGGCGCTGAGCATGATCAGGCCGGCGGGGACCAGCCACTCTCGCTTGGCTGAGGGGGTCATGGCACATCCATTCGTGCTGGTCATCCGCCCGGCCGGCCACCTCGCCACCGCCCGAAGGTGTACGGCGTACACCTGACGTCAGAGTAAGGTGTACGGCGTACACCGTCAAGAGGCGATACCGTTTGGCGACGCTTCACGGAAGGGCGACGGATGGCTCAGCAACAGGTGGACGGCGCACGCCGCGCTCCCCTCAGCCGGGACCGGGTGCTGCACGCCGCCGTCGCGCTCGCGGACCACGCCGGCGTCGACTCCGTGAGCATGCGCAACCTCGCCCAGGAGCTGGGCGTCGTACCGATGGCGCTCTACAAGCACGTGGCGAACAAGGAGGAACTCCTCGACGGCATGGTCGACGTCGTCGTCGGCGAGATCGACCCGCCCGCCGACGGCGCCGACTGGAAATCGGCGATCCGGCAGCGCATCCTGTCGGCCCGACGTGCCCTGGAGCGCCACCCCTGGTCGTCGCGCGTCATCGAGTCCCGCCCGAAGCCCACTCCGGTCGTGCTGGACTACCTGAACTCGATCGTGGGCATGTTCCGGGCCGGCGGCTTCTCCGTCGACCTCACCCACCACGTGATGCACGCTCTCGGCAGCAGGGTGTGGGGGTTCACCCAGGAACTCTTCCCCGCCTCACCGCTGCCCGAGGACCCGGAGACGCAGGCGGCCGGGTTCCGCGAACTGGCCAGCAGGTATCCCCACATCGCCGAGATAGCGATGGCCGCCGCCCACGACGACGAGTCAGTCGTCGGCCAGGGCTGCGACGACGAGTACGAGTTCCAGTTCGCGCTCGACCTCCTGCTCGACGGATTCGACAACCTCCACCGGCAGGGATGGACATCCCGCGGCACGGGATCCTGACGCAGGGAGGCAACCCCGCCGATGTTCAACACCGCACGCCTGCAGGTCATCCTGGAGATCGCCCGCCACGGCACCATCGTCGCCGCCGCGGAGCGGCTTCAGCTGAGCCCGTCCGCGGTGTCCCACCAGCTCGCCGCCTTGGAGCAGGAGGCCGGGGTCGCGCTGGTGGACCGGGGGCCGCGCAGCCTGCGGCTCACGGTCGCGGGCCAGCGCCTGGCGGACTACGCGCAGCAGATCGCCGACCTGATGTCGGCGGCCCGCGACGAGCTGGCCGCACACGGAGAGGGCCGTCAGGGGCTGCTGCGGATCGGGTTCTTCGCCACCGCCGGGACCGAACTGCTGCCGCGCGCGCTGTCGAGCTTCACCCGGGACCATCCGCAGGTCGAGCTGGCGCTGATCCTGGGGCAGCCGCACGAGCTGCTCCCCCGCCTCCACCAGGGTGAGCTGGACCTGGTGGTGGTCTTCGACCATCCGCTGAGCCCGGCGCAGGCATCGCCGTACGCGACGGTCGAGCCACTGATGGTGGACCCCCAGCTGGTGGTGCTCCCCGAGGACCATCCGCATGCCGGCCGGCGGCGGCTTCGGCTCGCCGACCTAGCCGCCGAACCGTGGATCACCACACTCGGCGTGCCGGGCGAGGTGTCGGTGCTGGAGCTGGCAGCGCGGGCGGAGGGCTTCACGCCGAGGATCCGCTGCCGCAGTGACCATTACGAGGTGGTGCTGGGCCTGGTTCGGGCCGGTGTCGGTGTGGCGCTGGTGCCGTCGCTCGGCCTGCGTAACCCCGGCGGCGTGGCGGTGCGGCAGCTCGCGCACGCCAAGCTGTACCGGGACATCGGCGTGGCGCTGCGTCCCGGCAACCCCAACCCGGTGGTCGGCAGGTTCGTCGAGCGGCTGAGCGACGCGGCGTCGACGCTCAGTCAGGAGTTGTCGCAACGGTGGTCTCCGGCGAGCCGGTCGACCGCCGTACCCCAGCGGCGCAGCTCGGACACGGCAGCCCGCTCCGCCCCGGGCGGGAACGCGGCGACCACCGCGTAGACGACGGTGTGCCGGCCGGACACGATCCCGGTGTCGGCGCGTACCCCGGTGTCGGTGCCGGTCTTGTTCTCCACCCGGACGCCGTCGCCCGACCACGGGTCGTGGCCGATCGAGTCGGCGACCATCGTGCGGTCGGTGTTCCCGGCGAGCCAGCCGCGCAGCAGCCGGCACGCCTGGGGGCTCTCCCAGGTCCCCGTCGCCACCTCGGTGAGGAAGGCGCAGAGTTCGCGGGCGGTGCCGGTGGCGAAGGTCTCCGGTACGCCGGGGCCGCGCTCGGCCCGGATCCGGTCGTGCACGGTGGTGTCCCGCAGCCCGCTGCGGCGGGCCAGGTCCCGCACGGCCTCCAGGGACACCAGCCGCAGCAGGGCGTTGGTGGCGGCGTTGTCGCTGACCGTGGCGACCGCGGTGGCCAGGTCGGCGACCGCCCACCACCGGGGCGACAGCTGGCCGAGCAGGCCGGTGCCGCCGACCTCGCGGTCCGCGTCGAGCAGCTCGACCGGCTGGTCCGCGGTGAGCGTCCGGTCGGCGAGCCGCCGGGCCACCTCGCCGAGGAGCAGCACCTTGCCGACGCTGGCCAGCGGCAGGACCAGGTCGGGGTCGGTCGAGAGGGTGCGGCCGTCGTCCAGCCGCCGCACCATCGCCGCGACCCGCACCGCCGGGCTCATCGCCGCCCCGGCATGGCGCGCTGCCGATCCGGTACGGCGAGCACCCGGCCCGGCCGCGCATCGGTGACCGCACCGCCGTCCACGACGACCCGGCCGCCGACCAGCACGCACCGCACCCCGTGCGGCGGCGCCAGGGGTTCGTCGTACGTGGCGCCGTCGGCGACCCGCGACGGGTCGAGGACCACCAGGTCCGCGGCGTACCCGTCGGCGAGCAGCCCGCGGTCCCGCAGGCCGAAGCGGCGGGCGGGCATCGCGGTCATCTTGTGCACCGCCTCCGCCAGCTCCAGCAGTCCCACCTCGCGAACGTAGTGGCCGAGCACCCGGGCGAAGCTGCCCGCCCACCGCGGGTGGGGACGGCCCCCCTTCGGTACGCCGTCGGAGCACAGCATGGTCAGCGGGCTGGCCAGCACTCGGCGTACGTCGTCCTCGTGCATGGAGTGGCTGAGGATCGTGACGTCGCCGTGCTCGGCGGCGAGCAGGTCGCAGGCGTAGTCGACGGGGTCGACGCCGCACGCGGCGGCCAGGTCGGCGATGGTGTGCCCCTGGGCGTCGGGGTTGTTCGGGGCGGATGCCACGCGGATCAGGTCCCAGCCGCCGTTGCCGACGGTGTTCTCCCAGCCCGTCACCCCGGCGACCAGATCGTGGCGGATCCGGTCGCGGACCGCCGGCTCGGCGGCGGCGGCGAGCATCGCTGGCACCCCGTCGGCGATCAGCCACGGCGGCAGCATGGCGTGCAGGGCCGTGCTGCCCGCCGTGTACGGGTAGACGTCGCAGGTGACGTCCAGCCCGTCGGCGCGCGCCTGCTCGAGTCGGGCGAGGGTGCTGACGGTGGCGCCCCAGGCGCGCCGGCCCGCGGTCTTGTGGTGGGAGACCTGCAGCGCCGACCCGGCCGCGGTGGCGATCTCGATGGCCTCCTCGAGCGCGGACTCGACCTGGGACATCTCGTCACGCAGGTGCGTCACGTACGGCTTGCCGTGTGCGGCCACGACCCGGGCCAGCGCGATGACCTCGTCGGTGCCGGCGTTGACGCCCGGGGAGTAGATCAGGCCGGTCGACAGGCCGGCCGCGCCCGCGGTGAGCGCCTCGTCGAGCAGGTGGCACATCCGCCCGATCTCGGCAGGGGTGGCCCGCCGCTGGGCGAAGCCGACGACCGCGGCGCGCAGCGTGCCGTGGCCGACGAGGGCGGCGAGATGGTTGCGCCGGGCCACGCCCTGCGCGTCGGCGAACTCGGCGAACGACCCGTACGCCGAGGCGGGTGGACCGAACGTCGCGGCGATCAACTCCCGCACCGGTTCGCCGCGCTGGGGCGGGACCGGGAAGGGGCTGATGCCGCAGTTGCCGCAGATCTCCGTGGTGACGCCCTGGAGCAGCGGCGCCCGACGTAGCACCTCCCGCTGCTCGTCCTCCCCCGCCAACAGGTCGGAGTGGGTGTGCACGTCGATGAAGCCGGGTGTGACGACCAGCCCGGTCGCGTCGATGACCTCGGCGGCGGGCGTGCCGCTGCCCGGGGGCAGCAGCACGAGCCGCCCGTCGCGGACGCCCACGTCGGCGGGGCGGGACAGCGAGCCGCTGCCGTCGAGCACGTCCCCGCCGGTGACCAGCAGGTCCAGCCGGGCCATCAGAGCACCTTGGACAGGAAGGCGCGGGTACGGTCGTGCCGCGGCGCGGCGAGCACCTCCCGGGGTGGGCCCTGCTCGACGATCAGGCCCTCGTCCATGAAGACGAGGTCGTCGCCGACCTCCCGGGCGAAGCCCATCTCGTGGGTCACCACGATCATGGTCATGCCGCTCGCCGCGAGGTCCTTCATCACCTCCAGCACCTCGCCGACCAGTTCCGGGTCCAGCGCCGAGGTCGGCTCGTCGAAGAGCATCAGCTTCGGCGACATGGCCAGCGAGCGGGCGATGGCCACGCGCTGCTGCTGGCCGCCGGAGAGCTGCGCCGGGTAGTGGTGGGCGCGGTCGGCCAGTCCGACCCGGTCGAGCAGGTCGGCGGCGCGCCGCCGCGCGTCGGCGGCCGGGACGCCCTTCACCGCGACCAGGCCCTCCATCACGTTCTCCAGCGCGGTGCGGTGCGGGAACAGGTGGAAGCGCTGGAAGACCATGCCGATCGACTCGCGCTGGCGGCGCAGCCGCGCGTCCGGCAGTGGCCGCAGCCGGCCGCCGCGCTCGGAGTATCCGATCAGCTCGCCGTCGACGTAGACCCGGCCCGCCTGCGGCTCCTCCAGGTGGTTGAGGCAACGCAGCAGGGTGGACTTGCCGGAGCCGGACGGGCCGACCACGCAGACCACCCGGCCGCGTTCGATGGTCAGGTCGATGCCGCGCAGCACCTCCAGCCGCCCGAAGCTCTTGCGCAGGGCGCGGCACCGCACCATCGGCGGGGTCACCGCGCGCTCCCGGTGAAGCGCAGGTTGCGGGCGATCCGCCCGCGCAGGGCTCCCGGCACCGTGGCGCCGAAGCCGCGGCTGAACCGGCGCTCCAGGTAGTACTGGCCGATGCTGGCGACGGTGGTCAGGACCAGGTACCACAGCGACGCGACGATCAGCAGGGCGATCACCTCGAAGTTGGTCAGGTAGAGCCGCTGGGCGACGGTGAGCAGGTCGGCGCCGGCGATCACCGAGACCAGCGAGGTGGTCTTGAGCATGGAGATGAACTGGTTGCCGGTCGGCGGGACGATGATCCGCATCGCCTGGGGCAGCACCACACGCTTCATGATCTTCAGGCGGGACATGCCCAACGCCGCCGCGGCCTCCTGCTGGCCCGGGTCGACCGCGCGCAGGCCGGCCCGAACGATCTCGCTCATGTAGGCGCCCTCGTTGATGCTGAGCCCGAGCAGCGCCGCGACGAATCCGGTGACCAACGTGTTCGTCTCCCAGGTCACCAGCTTCGGACCATCGAACGGCACGCCCAGCCCGACCTCGGGGAAGATCAGCGCGATGTTGAACCAGAAGATCAGCTGCACCAGCAGCGGCGTGCCGCGGAAGAACCACACGTAAGCCATGGCGCCGGCGCGCAGGATGCGGCTGTCGGAGACCTGCATCAGCGCCACGATGACCCCGAGCACCACACCGATCGCCATGGACGCGACCGTGAGCTGGACGGTGACCCAGAGCCCTTCCAAGATGACCCGGTCGAACTGGTACTTGACGACAATGTCCCAGTGCAGGTTCGGGTTGATCGCGATGGTCCAGGCCAACCAGGCCAGGATCAGGGCGATTACCCCGGCGGCCAGCCAGCGACCCGGTCGCAGCGGGTGGCTGATCCGGTTCGCCTCCGGTCCGGCGGGCCCGGCCGAGGCCGGGCCCGTGACGGTCGCATCCACCGGGGTGCTCACTTCTGGTCGTTGACCGTCGCGGTCTGCACACCGCTGGCCTGCACGCCCCACTTCTCGAGGATCTTGGCGTAGTCGCCCGCCTCGATCAGCTCCTGCAGGGCCCGCTGGACGGCGTCGCGCAGCTGGCTGTCCTTCTTGTCGATCGCGATGCCCCACGGGCCGGCCTCGTACTGGGCCTCCAGCACCTCGTACTTGCCGCTCTGCTGGGCCAGCATCTTGGCCACCGGGTAGTCGACGATGGTGGCCACCGCGCGCCCGGCGTCGATCTGCAGCAGGCCGGTCGGGGCGTCCTCGCTCTGCGAGATGGTCATCTTCTTGGCGCACGAGGTGTTCTGCTTCTCGCCGATGGCGAGGTTGGAGCTGCCCTTGGCGAGCACCACCGCGCGGCCGCACAGGTCCGCCAGGTCCTTCACCCCGGCCGGGTTGCCCTTCGCCACCATGATGGCGCCGCCGGCCTGGAAGTAGTCGACGAAGTCGACGGCCTTGCGGCGCTCCTCGGTGTCGCTCATCGAGGACATCGCGAGGTCCCACCGGTCGGCCTGCAGACCTGGGATCAGGCCGGGGAAGCTGGCGTTGGTCATCTCCAGCTTCAGGCCGAGCCGTCCGGCGATCGCCGCCGCCAGCTCCGGGTCGACGCCGGTCAGGTCCTGGGTCCCCTCCTTGTACATCTCCATCGGCGGGTAGCCCTCGGCGGTGGCGACCCGCAGGACGCCCTTCTCCTTGAGAGCGGCCGGGACCAGGTCGGCCGCCTTGGCGTCGGCGGCGACCGAGGCGGAGGCACCGGCCTGCGGCGTCTGGCCGCTGGTCGAGCGCCCGCAGCCGGTGACGGCGAGCGAGAGTGCGGCGAGACCGACGACGATGCGAAGCGCACGCTTCCTGACCACCGGAAACCTCCTGGCTGAGACGATGGCGGGGACCCTATCCGGGATCGGTCAGCGTGAACAGCCCGAATGCTTTGCAGGGTGAGCGGTCGGATTTTCGATGCTCACCTGTGCAGGGCCAGGGCACTCGCGGCCTTCGCTTTGCACGACTTGAACGGGCGGCGGCTACTGACCGTTAGCCGACTGAGACGTCGGTCACGGAGTCGCCGGCGGAGCCCGAAGGTGGGGTCTGACCAGCGTTTTCACCAGACCGCAGGGCGGTCGGCGGACGGGTCGGAGCGGTGGCGCCGCTGACCGGAACTTCACTGTCAGCTAGCCGTCCGCTGATTCGCTTCCCTCACGGACACCACGTACCGCTCACTGGGAACACCCACTGAACGAAACGGAGTGAGCCGTGTCCACCACCAACCAGACCGGGCGGGCGGTCGTCCTCGGCGGCAGCATGGGCGGCCTGCTCGCCGCCCGGGTGCTCAGCGAGTCGTACGCGACGGTGACCGTCTTCGACCGGGACGAGCTGCCGGCCGAGGCCGCCGACCGCAAGGGTGTGCCGCAGAGCGGGCACGCGCACGGCCTGCTCGCCCGCGGCCGCCAGATCCTCGAGGAGCTGTTCCCCGGCCTGACCGGCGAGCTGACCGCCCACGGCGCCGTCCCCGTCGACATCCAGCGGGACTGCCTCTGGGTCAACGACGGCCACCGGATCCCCCGGGTCACCTCCGGGCTGGCCGGGCTCTGTGTGAGCCGGCGCGCCCTGGAGGCGTACGTCCGGGACCGGGTCCGGGCGCTGCCCAACGTCGAGATCCGGGACCGGTGCGAGGCGGTGGGGCTGCTCGCCGACGGCGGCACGGTGACCGGCGCGCGGATCCTGCCCCGCGGCGGCCGGGAGGAGCGCCACGACGCCGACCTCGTCGTGGACGCGACCGGCCGGGGCAACCGCGGCCCCACCTGGCTCGCCGAGCTGGGCTACCAGCCGCCCGCCGAGGAGCGGGTGGACCCGCGCACGGTGTACGTCTCGCGCGACTACCGCCGCGTCCCGGGCGAGACAAGCTTCGCCGCCGTGATCAGCAGCCCGTCGCCGGCCGCGCCGTACGGCGGGGTGGCCATCGCCGCGGAGGGTGACCGGTGGATGGTGACGCTGCTCGGCGTCGGCCCGGACCACGCCCCGCCGGTCGACGACGAGGGCTACCTCGCCTTCGCCGGGCGGCTGCCCGCGCCGGAGCTGCCCGCGCTGCTGCGCCGGGCCGAGCCGCTCGGCCCGCCGCAGCGGATGCGCCTGCCCGCCAGCGTGCGCCGCCGCTACGAGCGCCTCCCCCGCCTCCCGGAGGGGTTCATCGCGGTCGCGGACGCGGTGTGCAGCTTCAATCCGGCGTACGGGCAGGGCATGACGGTGGCCGCGGCGGAGGCGGTCGTGCTGCGTGACTGCCTGCGCCGGGGCCGGCGGGACCTGCCCCGCCGCTTCTTCACCGCGGCGGCGAAGGTGGTGGACGTGCCCTGGGACATGGCCGTCGGCGCCGACCTGCGCCACCCGGCCGTGGTGGGGCCGCGCAGCGCCCGGACGCGCTTCCTCAACGGGTACGTCGCCCGGCTGCACGTCGCCGCCGCGCGGCACCCCGCCGTCGGGCGGCGTTTCCTGAGCGTCGCCAACCTGATGACGCCGCCGCCGGGGCTGTTCGCGCCGGGGATCGTCGCCCGGGTGCTCTGGTCCGGCCGGCCGCCCGCCAACCCGGTGCCGGCCCACCGGCCGCTGGTCCCCGAGGTCGAGGAGTTGGTCGCCCGGTAGACCGTTCTCCGTGGGAGAGGACCCGTTGTCCCGGCGGCAGAAAAGGTCGCGCGACGGGGGCGCGCCGGCCGAAGCATCGGCCTGTTCCTGGACCTCGCCCTGCTGATCCGCGTCGTCGACGACGGGCCGCTGCGGCAGTACTCGGGCACCGGGCTGTACGCGTTGATGGTCTGGGCCGCCGACCCGCCACCCGCGCAGCCTGACCCCAACACCCCTGACCGATCGTGGTCACGGCACTAGCGGACCGAAGGAACGGACGGTCGAAGGCCGGCCCCCGCCATATGCCGGGGCCGACCTTCGTCGTACTCACTGCGCGGCGCGTACCGCCGAGACGAGTCCGCCCGCGCCCTCGTCCTGCTGCGGCGGGGTGAGCACCGGACGCCCGTAGGCCTCGGCGCGCTCACGCAGGGTGAAGGTCTCCGCTTCCCAGCCGAGGCCGCCTAGCCAGCCGACCGGGTCCTCCGGCATCTCCCAGACCCACATCGACGCTGCCGATCCCGAAGCGGCATCCCCGCGGAAGCGTTCGACCACACCGCGCGAGCCCAGTGTGAGGCCCATCCTGCTGCCTGCAGCGGACAGCGCGCCGACGCGTTCGAGCAGCGACTCCACTGCGTCCTCGGGTAGATAGATCAGCAGTCCCTCGGCGATCCACACCGTCGGCTGCCCCGGATCGTGCCCGGCCGCGGCCAGGGCGCCGGGCCAGTCCTCGCGTAGGTCGACCGGGACGGTGATCCGCTCGCAGCGCGCAACGGCACGCTCCTGACGCAGCACCGAGGCCTTGAAGCCAAGCGGTTCGGCCGTGTCGACCTCGAACAACCGCGTACCCGCGGGCCAGTTCATCCGGAAGGCCCTGCTGTCCATCCCGGCTCCGAGCAGCACGACCTGCCGGACGCCGGACGCGACCGCCCGATCCAGCAGGTCGTCCAGGAACTTCGTCCGGATGACGATCGAGAAGGCCACACCGAGCCAGCGGCGCCGCGCCGCCTCGTCCGCGCGCGGGGGCGGCGGCGTCCCGGGGCCCCTCCCACCGGCCGTGGCGAAGGCCAGCGCCAGCGGGTCCCGGAACAGCGGCTGCTCGCGTGCCGTCTCCATTGCCCTCACCCGGGCCACGCCCACGGCTGTGGCCCACACCCCGGACGGCTCGATCGGTCCCGCCGCATCAGTCACGCGTTCAGCCTAGCTAGGCGGCGTGTCACCCAACACCGTGAACGTTCGTGGTCACAGCACTAGCCGGGGCGCTTGGCGGCCAAGCCGGTGCACCGCTGGGCTGCGGCGAGCTTGTCGAGGATGCGCTGCTTCCCCACCCCGGTGGCCGGGATCGGCTGACCGCTGCCGGAGACCGTCGCCGGGACGAATCGGCTCTCGACCACCGTCCGGCCGCGGACGACCAGGTGCAGCACGCCCGAGTCCGTGCTGTGCGAATTGGCGTACCAGAGGAAGTTGCCCAGCCCGTAGTGCACGTAGGTCGCACCGAGCCAGCCGTCGGCCAGCAGCGTGTGCGCGTGGGTACCGACCACGATGTCGGCGCCGGCCTCGGACAACCTCCCGGCGAACGTCTTCATCTCCCCGCTGGGGCACGAACTGCCCTCGACGCCCCAGTGCATGAAGACGACGACCAGGTCGGCCCGCTCCCGCGCCGACCGCACCGCGGCGGTGGCCCGGGCGGTGTCGAAGGCCATCGCCACCCCCGATCGGTCGTCCGTCGCCCGCCACGACCCGGCCAGGTCGTGCACCTGGGACATGCCGAGCACCGCGATCCGCAGCCCCCGTACGGTGGTGAGCCAGGGCGCGTACGCCGAGTCGGCGTCGCGGCCCGCCCCGAACACCGGATACCGGGCGTCCGCGGCGGCGTCGAGGGTGTCGGCGAGCCCCTGCCGGCCGTAGTCGAGGATGTGGTTGTTGGCGATCGACACCGCGTCGACCCCGGCCGCGCGCAGCGCCGCGAAGGCGGTCTCCGGAGCTCGGAAGTGGTACTTCTTCGGCTGCGGGGTACCGCGGCCGGTCACCGCCGTCTCCAGGTTGACCAGGGTCACGTCGGCGTCGCGCAGCGTCGGCGCGATCGCCCCGAAGGCAGTCTGCGGATCGTCGAGCAGGCCCAGGGTGCGGCCGGTGAAGTGGACGTCGCCGGCGAAGGCCAGCCGCACCTCGACCGGTGCGCTCGGCCCCGGCGTCGCGGTGCCGGACGCCGTCGGACCGGCCGTGACGCCGTGCCAGGCCGGCGCCGGGCCGGTCGATCCGGCGGCGCATCCGGCCACCGCGACCGCCGTCACCGCCGCCAGCGAGGCACGCGCCGTCCTGCGCATCACGCGGGCGAGGCTACGCGCTCCGGACCGCGCCCGGTGTCCCGCGTCGGGGCCCGGCGATCAGCGGCAGCCGCGTGCGGGTGACCGGCGGTGCGCATCGGATGGCCGCATCGGCATTCCCGTGTGATGGTTGCCGGATGCCCCAACCGATCCTGCGCACCGACCGTCTGCTGCTGGTACCGCTCGCCGACCGGCACCTCGAGTGGGAGGTCCAGCTCGACGCCGATCCGCAGGTGCTGCGCTACCTCGTCGGCCGGGCGCGGTCCAGGGACGAGGTGATCGCCTCCCATGCGCAGCGGATGGCCTTGGCAGGCAAGGTGGATGGCCTGGGCTACTGGATGGCGTTCGGAACCGATGGCGGCGCGCGCGACTCGACGCCGCCGGCAGGTGAGGACGACGGCGAGTTCATCGGCCTCATGATGCTCCCGCCGGCGCACGGCCCCGACCAACCTGACGACCCCACCGTCGCCGAGCTGGGTTACCGCCTCCTCCGTCGGCACTGGCGGAAGGGCCTGGCCAGCGAGGCGTCCCGCGCTCTGCTGCGGCACGCCTTCGACACCGTCGGGCAGAACCGGGTGATCGCGCAGACCATGGCCGTGAATACCGGGTCGCGGCGCGTCATGGAAGCCGTCGGCATGCGGTACGTGCGCACGTACTTCCCGGACCTGGACGACCCGCTGCCGGGAGCGGATCTGGGCGAGGTCGAGTACGAGATGACCCGCGGGATGCGGGCGGCGGATTCTGGCGGCTGCTGAGGCAGCCGTGCCCTGCCTCCAGCAGCTGTCCGCTGTCCTGGCTGCCCCTACGGTGTGAGCCGTGACGGATGACCTGTTCGATCCGACGGCCATGTACGACGAGGACTTTGTCGGAGATCGTGCGTGCACGTCGGCCCGGCGGCGCCATGGCCATGGACCTGGACAACCTCACCAGGTTCCTGGCGTCGTAAACGCCGTCGCGTGTCACGGCGACACGGGGCAACGGCGACATGCTCGTCGACCGTCATCACCTGGATCCGCTGACCGGGCGCTTCGAGGTCGAACGCATGGTCGTCCGCGACGGTCGAGCCCGCAGGCTGACCTTCGTCAAACGACTGTTCGCCTTCCCGGAGCTGCGTGACCGGTGTACCGCTGCGGGATTCGCATGGGTCACGGGTTACGGCGAGGCCGGTAGCCCGCTGAGAAGTGACCACCATCGGATGATCACGATCGCGGAGGCGCCCTAGTACGGCAGGGCGGGGACACAGCTCGATTCCGTCCCGCGGCACGTCACCCTCGCCTAGCCTGAAGCTCAGCATGCGGCGTCGGCACGGCGTGCCGCTCCGCGCACAGGTGGAGCCAACCGTCGAGGCGCTCGCCGTTCGGCCCGGTCACCATCCGGACCTTGCTGGTGAACCCTGCGGCGGGTGGCTCACGGTCACATCCGGTGCGCCGCGCACCGGTCCTGAGACAGGAGCCAGACATGCTGGTGGCCGTCGCCGGCGCGTCCGGCAACATCGGATCCCTGACCGTGGCCGCGCTGCGCCGCCACGGGCACGATCCCGTTCCGATGAGCCGGTCGCACGGTGTCGACCTGGTGGCCGGCAGCGGGCTGGACGAGGCGCTGGCCGGCGTCGACGCCGTTGTCGACGCGATGAGCGCGCCGGCGGCCGACCGCGAGGCCACCGTGGCGTACTTCGGCGCCGCCACCCGGAACCTGCTGAGAGCCGAGCAGGACGCGGGGGTCCGGCACCACGTCCTGCTCTCCATCGTCGAGGTGCACCGGATCGCCGGCACCGCGCACTACTCCGGCAAGCGGGAGCAGGAGCGCCTGGTCTCGGCCGGGGACGTGCCGTGGACCATCGTCCCCGTCACCCAGTTCTTCGACTTCGGCGAGACGGTGGCCTCGTGGACCGAACGTGACGGCACCGCCTACCTCGCGCCGGTGCTCATGCAGCCGATCGCGCCGGCTGACGTCGCCGACGTTCTCGCCGAGGTGGCCGCCGGGCCGCCGCACGGGCGCTACCGGGACGTGGCGGGCCCCGATCGGCACGATCTCGTGGACATGGCGCGCCGGACCCACCAGGCGACCGGGCGCGAGATGATCCTCGTCCCCACGTGGGAGGCGATCCTCGGCCCGGACATGGCGGGCAACGTGTTGCTGCCGGGACCGGACGCCCGCATCGCGCCCACGACCTTCGACGACTGGCTCGCGGACCGGGCGCGGCAGCGGTAGCGACCGCACTGCCCGGGCGTCGGTTCAGCGCGACGGCGGGCGGTCAGGATCGGCACGGGAAGCTGCTCTTCGTGCAGGTCACACCGGTGTTGTACGCGTCGTTGAAGTGGGTGTAGTAGGCGTCGTAGAGCGGGTGCGTGCTGCCGGTCTCGGGGGCCATCTTGACGAAGATCTCGTCGTTCTCGTTCAGCGCGTCCTGGGTCCAGTTCTGGGAGCCGGTGTAGACGCGGTACTGGTAGGCGCTGCCGTACCGGCCGTAGGCCACGAAGAACTTGTCGTGCACCTTGTCCTTGCGGCGGATGGACACGCCGGCGTCGAGCAAAGCGTTGTAGACCGACTGGCTCATCGCGATGCCGCCCTCGGCGTTCGTACCGATCGCCATCCAGACCTTGCACCCCGCGGCGCGGAACCGGGTGACAAGGCTGACGATCTGCGGGCGTCCGGTGGTCACCGACGCCATGCCCACGCGCAGTCGGCAGTTGGCGTCCGGGGTGAGGTCGTTGAGCCGGGTGGCGATGGTGTCGGTCTGCCCCGCGCCCTCCGGTGAGGCGTAGGCGTCGGCCGCGGCCGCCTGGTAGTAGCCCCGTCCGGACGCGGAGTCGTAGTAGTCGTTTCCGCTGTAGTGCCGCCGGTTCCACAGGTCGGTGAAGTTCGCGTTCAGGCCGGCGGCGAGGGCTGTGTCGCCGTAGACGGTGATGGCGTTGTTGAACGCGTCCGGACCGGTGGCGTAGGTGAGGTTGCTCGACCCGAACCAGACGACGTTGCCGCGGGCGACGCCGTTCGGGTCGGTGGTGCTGGAGAAGGTGACCAGCTTGGTGTGCATGTCCCCCGCGGCGCTCGTGCTGATGCAACCGTGACCGCCGCTGCTGTTCAGGCAGAACTGGTGATTGGCCAGCTGCTTGATCGTGGTGATGGCCGGGTCGGTCGAGGTGGCGTTCTTGCCGTCGAGGACCACCAGCACGGTGACGCCGCGGGTCTGGGCCCGCACCAGCGCGTCGGCCACCGAGTCGACGCTGAGGGAGTGGATGGCCGCCCGGATCGTGGCCCCGGTCGGCGTGGCGTCGATGAGCCGTTGCAGCTCGGTGATGATGGTGTAGTCGCGGCCAGCGGTCGGGTTGCTGAAGTGCGCCCACACCGGGTAGCCGGCCAGGGTGGCCGATGCCGCGGACACGCCCGCCTGTGCCGCCGCCGGCACCCCGCTCAGGGACACCGCGAGCGACCCGGCGAGCAGAGTGCACAACAGCATGCGACGGAACGCGGCACTCGCCCGACTGATGTTCATGGATAGGCATCGTTGGAGGGAATCTTCCGTAAGTCAATGCCTGCTGGCAGGATTCTCCGCAGGCGCCCCTGCCGCACTTCCAGATCCTGTCGCCCGGAGGTGGACGATGGCCGGATCAAGCCCACCTGCGAGCCGCACCGCGCCCGCCCGGATGCTCGCGTCGCTGTGTGCGGTCGTGGTGGCCGCTGTGGCGGCCTTCGGGTGGACCACCCCCGCCGCGGAGGCGCGCGGCGCCTCCCATCGCCAGGACCTCGGGGCCCACGGCGAATCGCTGTTCGCCGTGAACATCGACCCCAGCAACGAGGCGGCCTGGCAGCAGTCGCCACCCGCCCGGCTCGCGGACGAAGGCTTCCGTGGGGCCCGCTTCGTGTCCCGGCAGTGGATCCAGCCGCGCATCGACGAGCTGAAGCAGGCCGGCCTTCAGGTCATGGCCGTCGTCACCGACGAATCGGGCGGCTACGTGCCGTGGAACGCCGACTACCTGCAAATCGGCAACGAGCCGGACCTCCCCGGCACCTATCTCTCGCCGGCGGCGTACGCCGACCTGTGGGTGCTGTACCGCAACACGTATCCGCAGTTCGCCGGCCGGTTCGTGATGGCCGGCCTGGCCTCGGGCGGGCAGAACGCCGTCAACTACGCCGCCGCGGTGTTCGCCGCGATCGGCGGTCGCGCGCCCCTGCCGGACATCGTCGCCATCCACCCGTACGCGAAGACCAGCGAGCAGGCCGCGGGCGACTTCGACCTGATGTGGAACGCCGTGGGTCGCCCGGTGATCGCGACCGAGTGGCACAACGAGGACGACACCTGGAACTTCCAGTGCATGCTCGCCGGCCGGTCCAGCGTCTGGAACTCGGTCTTCTCCTACACCGACGCCATGGTCCCGGGCTTCGGACTGCGCGACGGGGCCGGGAACCCCAAGCCCTTCTACTACTCCCTGCTGTCCGCTCCGGAGTCCTGCCGCTAGCGGTAGTAGGACCTGACCGCCGGCTGGCCGGTGTAGTTGGGCCCGGCGCGGTCGTCGGCGCCGAGGTACGTGTACGGCAGAGACACGACGCCGGGCCCGACCCGCCCGATCCGGCGACGGCGGGTGTCGACGGTGAAGCCTGCCCCGCGCAGGGCGGCCGCCAGCTTCCGGCCGGCGGGACGGCCGTCGGCGAGGCGGATGCTGTCCAGGTCGAGATCGGCGATGAACCGCCCCTCGTCGGTGAGCCAGCCAGCGAGGCGGGTCAGCACCGCGAGTTTGTCGCCGACGTAGTGCAGCCCGTGGACGCAGGTGATGAGGTCGAACCGGCGCGGCGGCGACCAGGACGTGACAGAGGCGCAGGTCAGGTGCAGCGCCGTGCCCTGGCTGGGCGTGGGATCGAAGAAGTCGACAAGGTCCACGCCGACGATGGTGACGAGATGATCGAGTCCGTCGCGGGCGAGGGTGTTCGCAGCCTGCACGAGGCAGCGACCAGTCCCGCAGCACAGGTCCAGCCAGGCGGTCGTCGTGCGGGGTGGGGACTGCCGGACCCGGGTAATGATCCACTCGAGCGGGTTGAACCCGAGTTCCCGCGCATAGCTGTTCACGCCGGCGAGCTGGCGTTCCCGGTTCATCGCCGAGTTGGCCACCACGGCGGACGATTCCAACGCCTCGTCATCGAGCAAGCGATCCGGCATGGTGAGCAGCCTGCCAGAGCTCCGCCCTCATCCGGCAGTGGAGCCGCCCCATCACAACGACGTGCCCTTCGAGGCCCTCGACGCGGCGTTCGCCGGCTTCTGCTCGACGGACCGGCCGGGGCTCCACGGACGCCGGTGTCCGCCGCGGACCTGGCCGCCAGGCTGGTGCCGCAGTAGCCGCCGCACCGGCATCGGTCCGGAGCCGTACCTTGGTGCGGTGGCTACCTTCGCGCGCATGCCGATCACGGCCCGTACGGTGCGGCTGCTCATGCCGGTGGCCGCGCTGCTGTTCCTGGGCCTCGCACTGCTGATCCGCGTCGTCGATGACGGGGCACTGCGGCAGTACTCCGGCACCGCGCTGTACGCGTCGATGGTCTGGGCCGGGGTAATGTTCCTGCGGCCAGGGATGGCGCCGGTGCCGGCCGGGGCGATCGCCACTGTGTTCTGCTTGTTGGTGGAGTGCGCGCAGCTGACCGGGGTGCCGGCCGAACTGTCGGCGCGGAGCCTGGCGGCGAGGCTGGCGCTGGGTGTGCAGTTCGACCCGGTCGACCTGGCCTGGTACCCGGTCGGGGTGGCTCCCCTGGTGGTGCTTCACCACCTGGTGCGCGCGCGGGCCCGCCCGGCGCCGCAACCGCAGCGCGACGTCGTCCCCACGCCAGCGGCCCGCGCGGTTGACACCCTCCCGTAGCCGCTGCACCCCTTCGCGGGCGGGCGGGGGCTGACAACTGCTCACTCTCCCGTGATCAAACATACGAATATATGAGCGTTACTATCGTTCTGTGAAGCTTGCCGAGTGGGCGCGCCGTAACGGTGTGCACCCGCAGACCGCGTACCGCTGGTTCCGCGAGGGGACCATGCCGGTGCCCGCTCGGCGTCTTCCGTCCGGCACGATCATGGTGGAGGTGACCGACGACGCCCGGCAGGTTCAGGTCGTCGTCTACGCCCGGGTGTCGTCGGCCGACCAGCGAGCCGACCTGGACCGGCAGGTCGCCCGGGTGACCGCCTGGGTCACCGGGCGGGACATGGCCGTCGCGCGGGTGGTGACCGAGGTCGGGTCCGCGTTGAACGGGCGGCGCAAGAAGCCTCGGGCTGCTGCGCGACCCGGCCGTGTCGACGATCGTGGTGGAGCACCGGGATCGATTCGCGCGGTTCGGTGCCGAGTATGTTGAGGCGGCGCTGGCCGCGCAGGGGCGCCGGCTGATGGTGGTCGATCCAGCCGAGGTGGACGACGACCTCGTGCGGGACGTCACGGAGATCCTCACTAGTCTCTGCGCCCGACTGTACGGCCGCCGCGCAGCGGCGAACCGGGCCAGCCGCGCCGTGGCCGCCGCCACCAAGGACGAGTCGTGAAGCGGTACGAGCCGCCGGCCGGCTGGACCGTGCAGGCGTACCGGTTCGCCCTCGACCCGAGTGACGCCCAGGTTCTCGGTCTGCGCCGGAACACCGGCGCGGCTCGGTTCGCGTACAACCACATGCTGCGGCGGGTCAGCGCGGTGAAGGCGCAGCGCGCTGCCGAGGCCAGCTACGGAGTAGCCGAGGCGGACCTGACGCCATGGCAGGGCTGGTCCCTGCCGGACCTGCGGCGCACCTGGAACGAGATCAAGCAGTGGGTGGCGCCGTGGTGGGCGGAGTGTTCCAAGGAGGCGTTCAACACCGGCCTGGCGAACCTGTCCGCAGCACTGGGCAACTGGCACGCGTCACGCACCGGCACCCGCAGGGGCCGCCGGATGGGCTGGCCCCGAGCCAAGAAGAAAAACGGCCGTAGGTCGGCCCGGTTCACCACCGGCGCGATCCGGGTCGACCCCAGCTACCGGCATGTGATGCTGCCCCGGCTGGGTCGCATCCGCACCTACGAGTCGACCCGCAAGCTGGCCCGCCGGGTACGGGCGGGCACCGCGACGATCCTGTCCGCCACGGTCACCGAGACCGCCGGCAGGTGGTTCTGCTCGTTCCAGGTCGCAGTCCAGCGCGCGGTCGGACGGCGGCCGGCGCACGCGCCGAAAGCCGGCCGGGTCGTCGGCGTGGACGCCGGGGTCAAGCACCTGGCGGTGCTGTCCACCGGTGAGATGGTGCCGAACCCGGCGCCGTTCAAGGCCGCGTTGAGGAAACTCGGCAAGGCCCAACGCCGGGCCGCCCGGCGGATCGGCCCCTACGACCCGCAGGCCAGGCGCAAACGGACTGCGTCGAACCGGTGGCAGCGGGCACAGGACGCGGTGGCTCGACTACAGGCCACAGTCTCGGCTGTCCGCGCCGACTCGTGGCACCAACTCACCACCCGCCTGGCGCAGCAGTTCACCACGATCGTGGTCGAGGACCTCCACGTGGCCGGGATGGTCCGAAACCGCAAGCTGGCCCGGTCCCTGACAGACGCCGCCCCGGCGACGCTGCGCCGGCACCTCGGCTACAAGACCGGCTGGTACGGCAGCACGCTGTACGTCGCCGACCGGTGGTACCCCAGCTCCAAGACGTGCTCCGCCTGCAAGACGGTGAAACCCAAGCTGTCGCTGGCCGAGCGCATGTTCCACTGCACCACGTGCGGACTGTCCCTGGACCGCGACGTCAACGCGGCACGTAATCTTGCCGCGCTC
Source organism: Micromonospora halotolerans (assembly GCF_032108445.1). NCBI lineage: Bacteria > Bacillati > Actinomycetota > Actinomycetes > Micromonosporales > Micromonosporaceae > Micromonospora > Micromonospora halotolerans. Next base: position 6,463,643 of record NZ_CP134876.1, read on the forward strand.
GTGCGGCACGTCGACCTGGAGTTGCTGGGCGACGCAAAACCAGGACGTGGAGCCTACGTAAGACCCGTAAGACCTGCATCCGCAGGCGGGGCGGCGGGCCGTGAAGCGTCTAGACCGGTTCATCCGGTCAACGTCGCCCGGCAACGGACGACTGCCAATCGTGAGTCACGTTTGCTCACTGAAAGGTAACGGTCGTATGACGCCTCCGCCGTCCGCCGCGCTATCCGGGGCGCTCGGCCGCCAAGCCGGTGCACCGCTGTGCGGTGGCGAGGTTGTCGAGGATGCGCTTGTTGGCAAGCATCCAGATCGGGGAGATCGAGAAGTCGACGGCTCCCAGGTGCGGTCATCCGGCAGTTGGTGGAGTCCTGCCACGCCGCTGACGGGACGTTGCAGGCGGAGAACCGCGTTGCGCCGGTGCCGCGTCGTGGGCCATAGTCGTTCCATGATCTCGTACCGGAAGGGCGGCGACGCCCTGGCGCGGTGAGCGCCCCCGCGCGGCGCAACGACGCCGCGAAACCCCCACAGGCCGTTCGCAGCGGCAACCCTCACGACCTGTGGCAGCAGGCCATCCGGATCCGCCAGGAATGGCTCGACCACGCCCTGTCCACGCAGCCGGCTGACAAGTCGACCGCCGAGCGCTGCCTGAGCGCCATCTACGCCAGGGCATCGCGGCCACGACCCCGGTTCGAATGGGTCGACTCCCCAGACAAGGCGCGCCCCCTGATCACCGGCTGGCCCACCCTCGATCAGCTCTACGAGCGCATCCGGGACCCCCGGCCGCGCGGCACACCACCGCTGGCAAGCGATCTCGCCATGATCGCCTCCCAGTTGCGCGGCGCGCTGAGCGCGGGCGTCACTCACACCGATCCCGAACTGTCACCCGTGCGCACGAGCAGGACCAAGGAACCATGGCCCGAACTGGCGCCGCTACAGGCGCTCGACAGCGGCGTTCCGCTCGCTGTCGTGCTGCACCAGGGCCTACGTACGGCATTGCACCGGAGCCTCGCGCACGGGTACTGCCTACCCGTGCGTGCGGCGCTCGCGGGCGACGGCCCGTTACCCGTGTGCTGGTACGGGCAGCAGGATGCGTCATGGATCGCCTACTACGACATGCTGCATCGACTCGGCCTTGCCCGGTACGGGCCAGACGAGGCCGAACACCTCAACGCCTGGGCCGGCCTGGCCCGCTCCTGCGGCTGGTGGTGGCCCGGCGAGGACGTCTGCGTCGTGGTGGACCGGCCCCAGGCGATACGAACCGAGCCGATCCCCGGAGCAGTGCACCACCAGATCCGACTGCAACCTCGCGGCGCGCGCTACCGCGACGGCTGGCAACCACTCCTGAGCAGATGAGCTGAGTCGATGGCCGGCCGGGACGGGCACCCGCCGGTCCCGGCCGGCCCGTTCCACACCCTGCAAACGTCAGAGCAGACTTCAACAGGACAGCCGAACTCCGGCAGAGAGCCGGTTGCGGTACGGTCCGCGTCACGAAAGCTGGCGAGCGCGGGACCGCGCACCGCCGATGGGAAAGGACCGCTGCGTGGGCATGGTGTTGATCGGGCGCAGGTTGTCGGCCGAGGAACTGGCGGCGGTGCGCGCCGACCCGACGACGGTCGACGCGCTGCTCTACGGTGACCTCGACGACGATGATGCCGAGATGCCGGAGCCAGAGCTGGACCTGGACAAGTCATGGCACGGCATCCACTACCTACTCACCGGCACTGACTGGCAGATCGGTGACGGCGCTGGCGCAGCGATCCTCGGCGGTGCCGAGATCGGCCAGGACGGCGGTTACGGTCCCCCTCGGCTGCTCGACCAGGACACCGACCGCGCTGTGGCCACCGCGCTCGACATGCTGGACGTGGGAGTGCTACGCGCCCGCTTCGACCCGGACGCCATGACCGCGGCCGAGACCTACCCGGACATCTGGACCAACGGCCCCGACGAGCTCGACTACCTCATGTCGCACTACACCGAACTGCGCCGCTTCTACCACGCCGCAGCAACGAACGACCAGGCCGTGCTGCTGGCGATCACCTGACGTCGACGCCGGCTGCCCCCGATCGCCGACGGCGGCCGGCGTCTCACCGCATGCGCACTGACCCGCGCCTGGAGGGGGTCGCCGACGCCCAGGCAGCGCGCCGGCAACCACTCGACGCCCGGCGTCGATGCCAGCGAGGTCGAGGTGCAGCCATGGGGCAACTCGTCCACTTCGGCGATCCTGACGGCAACAGGTGGTCGCGACAGGCGATCGAGCTCATCCGTCGGCCGCGGCCCCTTCTACGGGCAGGGTGCGCCCGCGCAGACGTCGACGACCTTGCCGGTGAGCAGGAACACCGCCTTCTGTCGCTGGGCTCCGGCCTGAGCGCGCGGGAACTCGTGCGGATCGTCGCCGTACTCCGGCCCGGCCGGGGCGAGGTTCGTCGGCGGTGGCGCGTACGCCGTGCCGCTGTTCCAGATCACGATCGCCGATCCCCGGTACGGGTACCTGCGGATCGGTGCGATGCCCCAGTACGGCCGCACGTCCGCCGACCAGCCGTCGGCGAGCGCGGGAGTGTGCAGGCGGGCGCCGATCGTGCGCGCCTGCACCTCGGCCGCGGCGGGCGAGACCTGATGGTCGCCGAAGGCCACGTGCATGAGCACCTGGTGCGCCGGGGTGCCGGGCAACGGGCGGTCGGTCATGTGCTGGGCGTACCCGTTGGCCTCGGAGCGGTCCCACAGCATCTGGAGCAGCGCGAGGATCAGTTGCTGGTCGACCTTGTCCGGGTAGGAGCCGTCCATGATCGTCTGGAACGGGGCGAAGTCCACGCTGCGCTGCAGCAGCGTGGAGTAGTTCATCGCCGGCACGCCGAGCACCGACCGGGTCCAGTCCTGGGCGATGGCGGTGAGCGCGCCGCCGTTGATGCCGCCCTGGCTGTTGCCGTCGTAGTGCAGCCCACCGGCCACGTCGAGCAGCGGCCGCGCGGAGGCGTCCCGGAACGCCGGGTGGGCGGCGAACCCGCCCCGGTGGACCATCGCGCGACCGAGGAAGAGGAAGTTCAGGAAGCTCTGCTGCAACCGGTCCACCACGGCGGGGAAGGCACTGAGGTCGCCGAAGGCGCCGGCCACGTAGGGGACGTCGGCGGCGGCCATGCCGATCCAACTGGTCGCGCAGAAGGTGAAGTTGTACGTGTTCGACATCGTCTTGACGTTGCCGGCGTTGATCTCGGTCGGCTTGCCGAGCAGGCCGTGGCCGTAGAGCGAGAGGTGCGCCGGGTTCGCGGCGGAGGCGCTGCGCGGGATGTTGCAGACGAAGTCTGCCACCACCGTCCTGCCGGACGGCGTCGGCAGGGCGTTCGGCGTGGGTGGCGTACCGTCGCCTCCGGCCGGCCCGTAGTGCAGTCGCGAGCCGGGCCCGCCGTCGCCGGTCAGATAGGACGGTACGTCGACCGTGCCGGTCACCTGCCGGGCGATCAGCGGCTCCTGCTCCGGGGCGTAGTCGGTCACCTGCGTGACGGTGAACGACGGCACGGCGCGGCCGAGGGCGGCGAACGCGGTGTCGCGGATCGCCAGCATCCGCCCGGTCAGCCCGTGCCGGCTGGCCACCGTGAAGTCCCAGGCCAGGTAGAGGCTGTGCCGGTTGACGCCGGTCCGGCCCAGGTCGGCGAGGATCCGTTTCATCTGCGGGGCCCGGGCGTCCCGGTGGCCGAGGCCGGCACCGGTCACGTACGCCCGGAACGCCTTGGGCGCCGGGATCGTCGCCCCCGTGCCGTCGCGCATGCCGCGCAGGCCCACGACATACCGGGTGCCCTCGGTCAGCGCCACCGCCGGCCGGATGATCAGCAGTTGCCGGTCGGGCTGGCCGGCGGCGTGCGCGTCCAGCTCGGCCCAGTACGGGGTGCGTTCGCCGGTTCGGGCGTTGAGCAGCACGATCGGCGCGTCGGGCGCCAGCGAACGGCCGATGTCGGTGACCGGCGCGATGCCGGTCGCCGCGGCGTCGAGGCCGGGCACGCGTACCAGGATCGGCGAGCCGGGGCTGAACCCGTCCTGCCGGTTCCACTCCGCCGGGTCGATCGACGTCCCCTGCACGGTGGCGGGCATCGCCGAGGCCGCGAACCGCACCCGCTTGCCGGTGGGGCTGGTCCGGTCCGGCACGGTGAAGTAGTCGTTCGGGAACGGCAGCAGGCAGGCCGTCGGATCGATCGGGTCGCACGTCCGGTCCTGGGCCGGCGCGGGGGCCGCGGGTGCCGCGACGGCGCCCGTGCCGAGCAGCACGGCGCCCGTGGTCACCAGCACGGACACGGCGAGACGGAGGCGTCCGGGTGTGGCCACGCGCTTCTCCTTCGACAGGGGCGGTGCGTCGACGCGGCGGTCAACGGGTGGTCTTCTTCCTACGCTCGTGAATGGATCTCGGCAAGACCCGGTGACCGAGGTACGCCATGCCCTCGCCGCGGTACCGGCTTATCGGACCGGCGACGGTCAGGCGGTCGGGTGTCGTCCCGACGAACGCGAACTCGCGGCCCGGCAGCCATGGTGGCCGGTGTCACCGCGGCCAGACCCGGCGGGTGACGCCCACCAGCCGGTACCCTTGATCGAGTACAGACTGTACCCATATGTCCGCCAGCGGAGGGGTGCCCATGTCCGATCACATCGACCTCGCTCGCCTGCGGGAGGTGCTCGACGGACCGTGGGCCGGCGTCCGCAACGCGCACCGGGAACACCTCGACGCGCGGTTCCTCCCGGTCTACGGCGAGACCGGCGACCAGGCCCGTGCGCGGATCACCCGGTTGCTCACAGAACTCCCCACCGAGCTGGGGATCGCGTCGGCCTTCCCGACCGAGTACGGCGGCGGGTCCGACGTGGGCGGTTCGATCGTCGCCACCGAGATGCTCGCGCAGGTCGACCTGTCGCTCATGGTCAAGGCGGGCGTGCAGTGGGGCCTGTTCGGCGGCGCCGTCAGCGCCCTCGGCACGAAACGGCACCACGACGCATACCTGCGGGACATCATCTCCGGCAAGATCTTCGGCTGCTTCGCGATGACCGAGACCGGTCACGGCTCCGACGTCCAGCAACTGCGCACCACCTGCACGTACGACCCGCACACGCAGACCTTCGACCTGCACACCCCGCACGAGGCCGCCCGCAAGGACTACATCGGCAACGCGGCACGCGACGGGCGGATGGCGGTGGTCTTCGCGCAGCTGGTCAGCAACGGGCGGCGGCATGGCGTCCACGCGTGGCTGGTCCCGATCCGCGACGCGCAGGGCAACCCCCCGCCCGGCGTGACCATCGGCGACGCGGGCGCCAAGGCCGGCCTGCTCGGCGTGGACAACGGGCGGCTCAGCTTCGACCACGTGACGGTGCCGCGGGACATGCTGCTGGACCGGTACGGTCAGGTCGCGCCGGACGGGACGTACTCCAGCCCGATCGAGAACGACTCCCGCCGCTTCTTCACGATGCTCGGCACCCTGGTGCGCGGCCGGGTGAGCGTGGGCGGCGCCGCGTCGGCGGCCACCAAGTCGGCGCTGACCATCGCCGTGCGCTACGGCGACATCCGCCGGCAGTTCGGCACGCCCGACGCGGATCGGGAGGTGCTGCTCAACGACTACCTGGCCCACCAGCGCAAGCTGCTGCCGGCCCTGGCCACCACGTACGCGTTGCACTTCGCCCAGACCGAGCTGGTCGCCGCGCTGCACGAGGTGCAGGGCGGCGACGGCCCGGTCGACGAGCATCGGCAGCGGGAACTGGAGTCCCGGGCGGCCGGCCTCAAGGCGGCGCAGACCTGGCACGCCACCCGCACCATCCAAATGTGCCGCGAGGCGTGCGGCGGCGCCGGCTACCTGGCGGAGAACCGGCTACCGAGCCTCAAGGCCGACACCGACGTCTTCACCACCTTCGAGGGCGACAACACGGTGCTGCTGCAACTGGTGGCCAAGGGCCTGCTCACCGGCTACCGCGACGAGTTCGGCTCCCTGGACGGCTGGGGGCGCGCCTCCTTCGTCGCCGAGCACGTCCGCGAGATGGTGCTTGAACGCACCGCCGCCCGGTCGCTCATCGAGCGGCTGATCAGCGCCGTGCCCGGCCGTGACGAGGAGGTCGCCGTCACCGACCGCGGCTGGCAGCTCAAGGTCTTCGAGGACCGCGAGAGGCACCTGCTCGACGGCGCGGTCCGCCGCCTCCGCAACGGCGCGGCCACGAAGAAGGATCGCCCCTTCGACATCTTCAACGACGTCCAGGACCACGTCCTCGCCGTCGCGGCCGCGCACATCGACCGGGTGACGCTGGAGGCGTTCGTCGCCGGCATCGAGGACACCGCCGACACGCCGGTCCGAGCGCTGCTCTCCCGGGTCTGCGACCTGTACGCGCTCAGCGTCATCGAGGCCAACAAGGGCTGGTTCCTGGAGCACGGCCGACTCACGCCGGCCCGCTCGAAGGCGGTGACCGGAGTCGTGAACGGCCTGCTCAAGGAGCTGCGCCCGCACATGCGGACGCTGGTGGACGGCTTCGGCATTCCGGACGCGTGGCTGCACTGCGCCATCCTGCGCGAGGAACCTCTCCGGCAGGAGGCGATGGCCGCCCACGACACCGCCGGTGATCCGCAGGCCGTCGCGGCGTAGCGGGTGCGCCGGCCGGTGTTCCGCCGACCGGGCCGGCGCACGGGGTACTCACCGTTGCCACGGTCCGCGTCTGCTCAGGCAACACTCCGGCTGGGTGCCAGGGCGAACATGCGCGGCGCCGGGTCGGCTGCGCGGATCGCGACGACCACCTGAGTCAGTTGCGGGTAGTCGCCGCCGGCCGCCCTGATGAGGGCGTCCGCAGCAGCGTGGTTGTCGAGGTAGCACTCGGCGATGGCGGACAGGAGAAACGCGACGTGGCGGAGGTCCGGCGGGTCGGCATTCGGCCGAATGTCGAGAAGCAGCGACCGCGCTTGCTCCGACCGCTCGTTGAGCAGGTGAGCCAGGCTCATGGCGATGCGCGCGGACAGTGTGTGCGGGCGCACGTGGAAGGCGAGCTGGGCCAGTTCCGAGATCTCCACGACCTCTCGGTGTTCCACCGGTGAGCGGTTCACCACTGCGTCGTACAGGTACCACAACCCGAACTGGACGGTGAGTACCTGCCCGATTGCGGCGGCGGCCATCGGGTCGGTGCGGTCGGCGCGAGCCAGCGCCGCGAGCCTCTCGGCGTCGGCGATGTAATCCGCCGCCGAGTGCGCGTGCCCCATGCTCCAGCGCCGTTGGAAGGCAGCGAGCGCCAGTCGCGGGTCGTCGCCGTCGCGAACCGGTTCTCCGACACCGTGGTCGCCAACCTCCCCTCGGGCGATCGTCCGCACCGTCCTGGTGACCTCGTGCTGGTAGTAGCCCGCCCGTAGCGCGGCGCGGGCGACGGTCGGCGTCAGGAGCCAGCGAAGCAGGTTGCGGCCGTCACTGCGCGGCGATATCCCGGGGATGACATTGACCATCCCGAGCAGCCCCCCGACGAGCGCTGCGCCGAGCAGGACGACGCGGGTAAACGCTGTGCTCGCCATCGCCGCCGCGGTGGCGAGCACCGCCGCAGTGCACAGGTTCGCTATCGGGCCACCGAGGTAGAACGACACCATCCGCAGCGGCAACGCGGTCGCCGTCGGCGTCGGCCGGACCCACACTTCGCTTCGCCAGCCGGTGAAGGGCGCGATACGGACCGCGACGACCGGCAGGCGCAGCAGCTTCGCCGCGACGAGGTGCCCGCACTCGTGCAGGACGACGTGCACCCACAACGACACGCAGGTGAAGCCCACGGCGGCGATCGCACTCGTCAGGGACTCGGTGACGAACAGCGCGAACGCCACCGCCTCGGACACCAAGAGGATGGACGCGACGACCAGCCGTCGGCGGGAGGGGATCACCGGGAGATGGTACCGCCGGACACGTGAAGGCTGAGGTACGTGAGCACGTCGCAGACCCCCCGCAGTTTCCTTCTTCAACGGCGGCCAGGTGGCACACGAAGGGCTACTCACGGAAGGGGCGGGTCATGGCTGCGAGGAGGGAATGCTCGCTGTCGTCACCGGCGAGCTGCCAGGTGAACGCGCCGCACAGCCCGTGCCTCGCCGCGAACGCCGCTCGCTCCTGGATGGAGTCGGCGTCCTCGTAGCTCACGAACGTCTGGGTACCAGGGTGGTAGAGCCACGGTGTGCGAGCGACCGGGTGGCGGTGGCGCTGCCATGCCGGGTCGGGCAGCAGGTCCCGGCTGATGTCGCGCCAGTTGCCGACATCGACGGTACCGACCTGGGGCTGGAACAGGCCGGCTTGCTCGCCGGGTGAGGCGACGCGGAATCCGCGGCCGTAGAACGGCACGCCGAGCACGAGCTTGTCCCGTGGTACGCCGTGGCGCTCGTAGTAGTCGACCGCACCGGTGACGTTGTTCCACTGCCGCAGGCCGGGTTCGAGCGGGTCGTCGGCGACTTCCGCCAGCGGCGCGTTGAACGTAGCGATCTGGGAGAAGCCCGTACCGAAGTCGTAGGTCATGAGGTTGACGAAGTCGAGGAGATCGGCGAGTTCCGCGAGCTCGTAGCTGTCCGCCGGGTCATAAGGACCGGCCGACTGCAGCCGCCCGGCCGGCAGGGCGGCGGTCAGCAGGCGGTCCGGGCCGAGACGGTCACGCAGCTCCTGGAAGAGAAGCGTGCAGTTACGCCGGTCCTCGGGCCGTCGGGTGAGCTCGGCAGGGCCGCCCGATACCGGAAACTCCCAATCCAGATCCACGCCGTCGAAGCCGGCGGCGAGTTCCACGCCTTCGGCGACCAGGTCGGCGCGTGTGCGCGGGGTCAGCGCGGCATCGGAGAACCCGCCGGCACCCCAGCCGCCGATCGAGAGCACGACGCGCAGGTGCGGATGCGCCTGCTTGATCGCGGCGAGCTGCGCCGGCGCCGCGGACGGAAGCGTCAGGTGGCCGTCCTCGATCGTGGCGAATGCGTAGAACAGGTGGGTCAACAGGTCGGCGGGAAGATGCTCGATCGGGTACTCGTGCGCGTCCACTGCGGGAAAGTAGGCACCCAGAACCGTCTGCCCCATGATCACCCGCACACGGTATCAGCCGGCGTGAATCAGAGTACGGTTCAGGATTACGCGTTCGTGTCAGACGACGACTGTCACGTTCCCCTGCTCCTCGCGCACCCGGTACCGGTAGCGCAGTGGTGACACGCCCACCTCGCGCTTGAACGCGGTGCTGAAGGCGCTCTCGGACGCGTATCCCAGGTGGGAGGCAAGCGACCCGACGCGGACGTCGCCGTCGCGGAGGGCGCGTTGCGCGAGCAGCATCCGCCACCGGTTGAGATAGGTGACCGGCGGCATCCCCGCAACGGTCCGGAAGCGGTCGGCGAACGACGTGCGCGACATCGCCGCGGCACGCGCCAGCTCCTGCAGGCCCCAGGGTTTTCCAGGTTCGGTGTGCATGAGGGTGATCGCCGGGCGCAGCCGTTCGTCGGTCAGCGCCCGTAGCCAGCCTGGAGGCAGCTCGGCTTGGTCGACGTAGGCGCGCAGCACCTCCAGCAGCAGGAGCTGACCGTGCTGCCGGATCGCGAACGCCGAGCCGAGCCGACCGCCCGTCGCCTCGTCGAACAGCCGGTCGAGGCTTGTACGCAGGCTGCTGGCCGCTGCGGCCGATGCCCGCACGTGCGCCACCGGAGGGAGCGCCTGCAGCAGCAGTGTCCGACCAGCCTGGTTTAGGTCCACGCGTACACCGATGACGACGTCGTCGGTGTGACGGTCGGCGCCGGCGAGGCCGAGGTGGGGGTCGATCTCCACCGGGACGATCACGCGGGGCGGACCGTCGCCGGCGCCGCCTTCGACCTCCAGCCATGACCGGTTGTTCACGATCGCGACGTCGCCCGGCTCGAGCTCGATCGAACCGCCGACGCCGTCGGTGGTCAGACGGGCGCTGCCGCTCACCATCGCGAAGAACTTCAGGAGATCCTGCACCGGCGCGCGCGACACCCACCGGCCCCTGGCTGCCAACCCGCCGGTCAGGAGCCCGCGCACCTCGACGAGGTCCAACACCTCGGACAACTGATCGCTCGCCATCGCCGTACTCTCGCACAAGAAATTCGGACCGACAACCATTCAGAGTTCGAGGGTGCGGGCGCACAGTGGTGGAATGACTCAGAACATGACCCACAGGCAGCACCCCATCGGATCCGGCTTCACCGCGGCGTCGACGGCCGACGAGGTGCTCGCGGGGATCGACCTGTCCGGCATCAACGTCGTCATCACCGGCGGCCACCAGGGACTCGGCCTGGAGGCGACCCGGGCGCTAAGCAAGGCGGGCGCATCCGTGACGGTGGCTACGCGTAACCCAAACCGGGCGGCGGCCAGGTTGACGGGCATCGAGCGCGTCGACACCGGCCGGCTCGACCTTCTCGACCCAGGCTCGATCGACGCCTTTGTCGCCCAGTACCTCGACTCAGGGCGCCCGCTGCACATCCTGATCAACAACGCCGGCATCATGGGTGGTCCCCTGGTTCGGGACGCCCGCGGGTACGAGTCGCAGTTCGCCACCAACCACCTCGGACACTTCCAGCTGACCCTCGGTCTGCTGCCCGCCCTGCGTACCGCGAACGGTGCCCGGGTGGTCACCCTCACCTCCGGGGGGCACCGGTTGTCTGACATCCGCTGGGACGACCCGCACTTCACCAGCGGGTACGACCTCATGGGGATGCTCGGATACGGTCAGTCGAAGACTGCCAACGTGCTGTTCGCCGTCGAGCTGGACCGCCGATGGGCCGCAGACGGAATCCGGGGCTACGCCGTGCACCCGGGCATCATCTACGGCACGAATCTGGGTCCCCACATCGCCGAGGGGGTGGCGCGCACGGACACGTTGAGCGACGAGCAGCTGCGGGCCATGGGGCTGATCGACGAGTCGGGCCAGCCGGTCATCGACCCCGACCGCGAGCACAAGACGCCGCAACAGGGCGCCAGCACCAGCGTCTTCGCCGCGACCAGCCCGCTGCTGGCCGACATCGGCGGCGTCTACCTCAAGGACAACGACGTCTCACCGCTGGACGAGAACCCACAGCCCATCGCCTTCGGCTCCGGGAAGCTACCCCCCGCCACCGTCGTGCCGCACGCCGTCGACCCACAGTCCGCACAGCGCCTCTGGGACCTGAGCGAGGAACTGCTCAAGGCATAACCAGGCGCAAAGCTCACCACGGTCTCGGCGTGTCGAGTGGCCCCACTCGACAGGTCGAGACCACGAGCTCCAGCCGCACTTGGCGCCGCGGCCCGTCCACCTCGGCGATCGTGACGGTGACCATCTCTCCCATCACTGGCTTCCAGGTCAGAACTGACTCGTGGAGCAGTCCCGCGATGCCCGGCGCGATGCGGACGAAGACACCGAACGGCACCACCTTGACGACCGGCCCGGACAACACCTCCACGCTGTGGGGCGGGAGCACTCGGGCTGGGAGGGGCCTACGTAGGGTCGATGCGTGGTATGAGTGTTGGTAACGGGCATGTCGGGGGCGGGTAAGACCACGCTTCTAACTGAGCTGTCCCGTCGCGGCTACGAAACGGTCGACACCGACTATGACAGTTGGACATCGCCGGACGGCGACTGGGAGGAGCCGCGGATGGCAGCTCTGCTCGCAGATCGGCCCGTGGTAGTTGTATCGGGGACGGTGGCGAACCAGGGACACTTCTACGACCGTTTCGACCACGTCGTCCTGCTGACGGCGCCACTCGGCGTCCTACTCGATCGGGTTGCGGAGCGGTCGACCAATCCGTACGGGAAGACAGCCGAGCATCGCGCCGAGATCGCGCGCTACGTCCGCGAGGTGGAGCCGTTGCTCCGACGCGGCGCAACGCTGGAACTCGACGGCCAACGCCCAGTGGGCGAGCTGGCCGACATCATCGAGCAGTTGCTCGGTCCGGCGTCCCGGCCGCCCGGCGGCGGGCGAGCCATCCGGCCAGGCCGACCAGCACCAGCGCCTCCGCGACCAGGATCGCAACAGCCCGCCCGCCGCCGGTCCAGCGGGCCAGCGTGACTTACCAGTAGCGCACGAGCAGCGTGAGCAGCGTGACCGCGAACGCCAACGAGGCCAGCCCGTAGAGGGCGTAGGCGGCCCGGTCGCGGCGCCGGTAGCCGCGCACCGCCTGCGGCCGCGGCGGAGCAGTCGACCCCAGAAGCGGAAGCTGTCGCTCCGCAGGTCGGCCAGGTTCACGGCGTGGCTGAGCATGTAGCTGTGACAGGCCGGCCATTCGGACGGCGCGTCCACTTGCTAGCCTGAGCTGGTGAACCGCCGCACCGACCTGTCGACCGGCGATCCGACCGGCGCTCGCGCTGACGGTGAGCGGGCCGACGCGGCCAGGAATCGGGCACGGGTGCTTGCCGCCGCCCGGAAACTGTTCATCGACGGCGATCCTCGAAGCGTGACGATGGAGGACATCGCCCGCGCGGCCGGCGTAGGACGCGCGACTCTCTATCGGCGCTATCCGGACACCGCGTCGATCGCCCAGGCTCTACTCGACGAGCACGAGCGCGGCCTGCAGCAGCGAATGATGTCCGGCCCCCCGCCGCTCGGTCCCGGCGCTCCACCCGCCGAGCGGCTGGCTGCCTTCTACGCCGCGATGGTGGAGTTGCTCGAGCAAAACCTGCCGCTCGTGCTCGGCGCCGAGTTCGGGCCGGCGCGCTTCGCCACCGGGGCGTACGGCTTCTGGCGGGCACATGCGCGGGTGCTGCTGGCGCAGGCCGCCGTGCCGCAGGTCGACGCGCTCGTCGACGTCCTGCTCGCACCGCTCGCTCCGGACGTCTACCAGTACCAGCGCGAGCAGCGTCGGCTCACCCCGGAGCAGATCACCACCGCGCTGCGTGCCCTCGCCGTCGGCGTTCTCCGCGGCGGATGAGCCGTGCGGGATGGGTCCGGTGGTCGCTCCCGGACCCAGTCCGCGGCCATCCCCGTCATGCCCGGTGAGAGCCGTCCGCGCCGGGCGGTCGTACGGGTGGACAGTGCGGTGATCCCCCGGCCCTCACTCCGGGTTGGTGACACGGGCGAGCACGATGCCGCCGATGATCAGGGCCAGTGCGGCGAACCGGCCGATACTGACCGGGTCCTTGTGCAGGACGATGCCCAGCGAGATCGCCCCGATCGCGCCGATGCCGGTGAACACGGCGTATGCGGTGCCGACCGGCAGGTCCCGCATCGCGCGCGACAGCAGGTAGACGGCCGCAGCTCCGAGGACGAAACAGATCAGGGTCGGCAGCGGCCTGGTGAAGTTCTGGGTGGGCTTGATGCTCTGCGACCAGACGATCTCGACGAGGCCGGCCAGCACCAGAATCAGCCAACTCATCCGGCGCCGCCGGCCGTAACGGGCTCACCGGCGGCCAGGACGCGACCCAGGTCGTACGCCGCCCGCTTGGCTTCGGCGTACGAAGCAGCGTAGGACTCGCGCCACCTCTCCAGCGTCGGGTCGACGGTCGAGTTCACGAACTCGGCGTTGATGACGGTGACGTCGTCCACCTGGAAGTGACCCCGGAAGAAGTCACGCAGGTAACGCTCCTGGTGGTCGACCGGCTCACGGGGCGTGCCGGGTGCGTACGAGCCGCCGCGAGCCGAGACGACGACCACCTTGACGTCCAACGAAGCGCGCGGGAACGTCACCTGGTCGATCCACAACTTCAGGCTCGCCGGGATCGAGAAGTTGTACATCGGGACGCCGATGAGCAGCACATCGGCCGCGAGCAGCTCGGTCAGCAACGGCTCGACGACGGCCCAGGCCTCCCGCTGCGCCGGGGTACGCACCCCCTCGGCAAGGCGGCTCGGATCGGTGATGCCGTGCTCGAGGGCGTAGTCGCAGAGCTCGGTCCACGCCTCCCCGATCACCGGGACCGGATTCGCGGCGAGATCCCGGTAGGAGTAGGCGCTCTCCGGACTTGCCGCCCGCCACCCGTCGGCGAACAACCTGCCCAGCGCGCGGGAGTGCGAGGCGCGGCGCGCGCTGGTGTCCAGGTGCAGCAGATTGGCCATGACACCTTCCCCTTCTTCCCGACATGCGGACATCGTGTCCGCTTACGAGTGCCAACGCTAACAACTAACTGGACGCAGCGTCCACTTATTGTCGACCCCCTCCACAACCCGGGTGATCCGTCCGCGAGTCTTGATCGCTGCCACGTCTGCTGATTGGCTGACCGGCATGACCGAGCTCGGACCCGTCGCCTGGCCGCCCGAGCCGATCCGGACCGAGCGGCTCGTGCTCCGTGCGTCCGAGGCCCGGGACCGTCCGGCGTTCGTCGAGCTGCTGGCGTCGCCGAAGGTGCACACCTACCTCGGCGGCCCGCGCCGGCGTCACGAGCTCGAGCGCGAGTTGCCCGAGGTGCCCGAGCGGTGGCCCGGGAGTTTCGTCGTCGACCTCGACGGGGCGATGATCGGCCAGATCCTGCTCCGGAGAGCGACCGGGCACCGTCGCCCGGCTGCCGTGGGGAAGGTCGACCTCGGTTACCTGTTCCTGCCTCGGGCGTGGGGATCCGGGTACGCCGACGAGGCGTGCGCCGCGGCGCTCGACTGGTTCGACCGTGTGCTTCCCGGCGAGCCGGTGGTGCTCACCACCCAGACCGCCAACGTCGGCTCGATGCACCTCGCGGCGAAGCTGGGATTCACCGAGGTGGAACGGTTCCAGGCCTGGGACGCCGAGCAGTGGCTCGGCCAGCGGCCCCCGGTCCCGCCGCCGGGCGGGTAACCAGGCGCCCTACCGGGCGAGCACGTCGACGGCGAGCTCCCGCACCACCGACTCGTCCACGTCCACGCCAAGCCCCGGCCCCGTCGGAACGTGGGCGACGCCGTCCCGCACCTCGACCGTCGCCCCGGTGGCGTAGGAGGAGGTGAGGAACTGCCGACCGTTGAGGTCGACGGGTGTGTCGATGCCGTACGCGGCGAACAGGTGCAACGAGGCGGCCAGCCCCAGGTCGGAGTCGGTGAGCCCGGAGCCCATGAGCCGCACCCCGGCGTCCTCGGCGAGCGCGCAGAGCCGCCGCGACAGCGTCAGCCCGCCGCTGCGCTGCACCTTGGCGATGGCCACGTCGACCGCGTCGAGTTTCACGAAGGTCGCCAGGTCGTTGGGGTGGCGCAGGCTCTCGTCGAGGGCGACGGGAATCGGCGAGGACTCCCGCAGCCGGCGCTGCCCGGCCACGTCGTTGGCCGGCAGCGGCTGCTCGAAGGTGGTGACGTCGTACTCGGCCAACCGGCGGGCCATCCGCAGCGCCCCGTCGACGGTGTAGCCCTGGTTGGCGTCCACCCAGAGCGCCGCGTCGGGCGCGGCCTCGCGCACGGCCCGCACCACGGCGGCGTCCTCGGCCTCGCTGTGCAGGCCGACCTTCACCTTGAACGCCCGGTAGCCGAGTTCGGCGCCCTCCGCGACGGCGTCGGCGACCTCCCCGGCGGTCTGCCCGGAGACGATCCAGCCGAGCTCGATGGTGTCCCGGCGGCGCTGCCCCCACAGCACCCCGACCGGTACGCCGAGAGCACGGCCGAGCAGGTCGTGCAGGGCGATGTCGACAGCGCTCTTGGCCAGCGGCGAGCCGATGGTGAAGCCGCGGTTGATCGCGCGGTCGAAGGCGGTGGTGACGCCGTCGAGGTCCCAGGCGGGACGGCCGAGGATGGCCGGGGCGAGGTAGCGGTCGATGGTGGTGACGATGGACTCGGCGGTCTCGTAGGTCCAGGCCGGGATCGGGGTGGCCTCGCCCCAGCCCGTGACGCCACCGGCGGTGACCTTCACGAGCACCCGGATGCTGGGCGTGCCGGCGACGGCCACCGAACCACCGGAGACGCCGAACGAGCGGATGGTGGGCAGCGCGACGGCGTACGTCCGGACCGCGTCGATGGTCAGGCCGGCGAGCGGGGTCACGAGCCCACCTTCGCGGTGCTGCCGCGCAGGACCACTTCGCCGCCCATCCGCAGGAGCCGCCGCCGTCGCCCGTTGTTCTCGGTGAGCGCCAGCTCCATGGCCTTCTCCCCGAGGCGTTGCAGCGGCAGCGCCACCGTGGTCAGCGCCGGGGTGAGGTCACGGACGATCGGGATGTCGTCGAAGCCGGCGACGGAGATGTCGCCCGGGACGGACAGGCCCTGGTCGCGCAGCGCCGCGCAGGCGCCGATGGCCATCACGTCGGTCAGGGCGAACACGCAGGTGGCCGCCGAGCCCCGGGCCAGCAGCTCGGACATCGCGCCGTACCCGCCGTCGCGGGTGAAGGGGCCCTCGACGATGTCAGCCGGGTCGAGCGCCACGCCGGCCTTGGCCAGCTCGTCACGGAAGCCGCCGAGCCGGTCGGCGACGGTGGTGAGCGCCCGCGGCCCGGAGAGCACGGCGAAGCGGCGGTGGCCGAGGTCGAGCAGGGCGCGGGCCATGGCGGCGGCGCCGGCCCGGTTCTCCGGCAGCACGCTGTCGACCTTGAGGCTGCGGTGCCGGCTGACCACGGCGACCCGACCGCCACCGTCCAGATAGGGCCTCAGCTCGGCCTCCAGGGCGCGCTCCCAGCGGACGTCCTCGAAGCCGGAGCCGATCAGCAGGATGGCCGGGGCCCGCTCGGCGCGCAGCATCGACACGTACGCGATCTCGCGCTCCGGGTCGCGGAAGGTGCTGGCCAGCATGACGAGCAGGCCGTTGTCCCCGGCGACCCGCATGACGCCGCCGGCGACGGCGGCGAAGTAGGGGTCGGTGACGTCGTGGCAGATGACGCCGACGGTGCGGTGGGAGGCGCCGGCCAGGGCCCGGGCGTGCGCGTTGGGGGTGTACGCCAGCTTCTCGGCGGCGGCGATGACCCGGTCCCGCAGTTGCGGGGTGACACGCATGCCGTTGAGCGCCCGGGAGGCGGTGGCCAGCGAGACGTCGGCGGCTCTGGCCACGTCTTCCAAGGTCACGTGCGCCCGTGGCTGCATCGCTTCCCCCTGCGAAAGTTCTTGACCGGATTATTTCGGCGTGGTTACCGTAGCACCCTGAAAGCGCTTACTGAAAGCGCATTCAGGGCCGGTTCCCCGTCCTCACCGGGGTCGTCCGGCCCTGCCGACGGCACGCGCCTACCCAGCGGCTGAGTACCCGGAAACCGCCGGCCAGCCAGGGAGAACGGAGGGTCATGGCCGCGCAGAGCACCATCGAGCAACGGGAGCGCACCGCTCCCGCCGGCGCCACCACGTCGGCCGCCCGCCGCACGGGCGGGGCGGGCGCCGGCCTGCTGCGGTTCGCCCGCAACACCTGGCGCCCGGCCGCGGTCCTCGTGGCCATCCTCCTCGTCTGGTGGGTGGTCACCGCCGCGGACCTGGTGAAGCCCTACCTGGTTCCCTCACCCGGCACGACGCTGGACGTCGTCCTCGCCCAGCCGGGCTACTTCGCGCACCACACCTGGATCACCACGTACGAGACGGTGCTGGGCTTCGCCATCGCCATCGTGGTCGGCGTGCTCTCCGCCGTGGTCATGGTCTACTCCCCCACCGTCGAGAAGAGCCTCTACCCACTGCTGCTGTTCGCGCAGGTCATCCCGAAGATCGCGATCGCGCCGCTGTTCATCGTGTGGCTCGGCTTCGGGCTCTCGCCCAAGGTCGTCGTCGCGGTCCTCATGGCCTTCTTCCCGATCGTCATCTCCACGGTCACCGGCATGAAGTCGATCGACCCGGAGATGCTGCAACTGTCGGCGACCATGGGCGCGGGGCAGGCCCAGACGTTCCGGAAGATCCGGTTCCCCGCCGCCCTGCCGCACCTGTTCTCCGGCTTGAAGGTCGCCGCCACCATGGCCGTCACGGGCGCCGTCGTCGGTGAGTTCGTCGGCGCCAACGAGGGCCTCGGCTACGTGATCCTGCAGGCCAACGGCAATCTCGACACCCCGACCCTCTTCGCCGGGCTGATCATCATGTCGCTGCTCGGCGTGATCCTCTTCGTCGTCGTGGAACTGCTGGAGTACCTCGTGCTGCCCTGGCACGCCAGCCGCCGCACCGACGCCGCCACCACCACCCTGTGAACAGGAGAACCCTCGGATGAAGTTGCGTACTTTCGCCGCCGCGCTCCTGCCGGCAGCACTCCTTCTGGCCACCACCGCCTGCGGCTCGTCCTCCGACAAGCAGGAGAAGAACGCGCAGGGCCTCGACAAGGTCACCCTGACCCTCAACTGGTACCCGTACGGTGAGCACGCGCCGTTCTACCTGGGCAAGAAGCAGGGCATCTACGCCAAGCACGGCATCGACCTGACCATCCAGGCCGGGCAGGGCTCGCAGAAGACCGTGCAGGCCACCGCCGCCGGGCAGACCGACTTCGGCTGGGCCGACACCCCGGCGCTGCTGTCGGCCGTCGGCCAGGGGATGGACGTCAAGAGCGTCGGCGTCTTCCTGCAGACCACCCCGTCGTCGGTGCAGTTCTTCACCGACAAGAACGTGGCCTCCCCCGCCGACCTCAAGGGCAAGACCATCGCCTCCACGGCCGGTGACGCGCTGAGCAAGACCTTCCCGGCGTTCCTCAAGGCCAACGGTCTCGCCGCCAGCGACGTGACCCTGCAGAACACCGACCCGGCCGGCAAGATGGCCGCCGTCATGTCGGGCAAGACCGACGCGCTGCTCGGCTTCGCCACCGACCAGGGCCCGACCATGCAGGAGAAGGCCGGCAAGCCCGTCTCCTACCTGAAGTTCGCCGAGCACGGCCTGAACTTCTACAGCAACGGCCTGATCGCCTCGACCGACACCATCAAGAACAAGCAGGACCTGGTCAAGCGGATGGTCGCGGCCAGCAGCGAGGCGTGGTCCGCCGCCGAGAAGGACGCGGCCGGCGCGGTCGCCGCCATGGCGGGCGCCTCCCAGCAGCTCCCGTCGGAGAAGGTGCTGACCGACCAGTTCAACGCCACGCTGCAGCTGCTGCACACCGACGCCACCAAGGGGCAGGCCCCGGGCGTCAACGACGAGGCCGACTGGCAGAAGACCATCGCCGTCTTCGCCGACTCGGGTGTGATCACCAAGGCGGAGTCGCCGTCGGCGTACTGGGACGCGAGCTTCGCGCCGAAGGGATGAGACCGATGACGGTCGGCAACACCACCACGCAGCGCGCCGCGGACGCCACGGCGACCGGCGCCACGGTCGAGATCGACGAGGTCGCGGTCCGGTTCCACACCAAGAAGAAGGACGTCACGGCGCTGCGCGACGTCTCCCTGCGGATCGAGCCGGGCGAGTTCGTCGCCATCGTCGGCGCCTCCGGCTGCGGCAAGTCCACGCTGCTCAAGCTGGTGTCCGGCCTGCTGCGGCCGTCGTCGGGCCAGGTCCGCCTGCACGGCGAGGACGTGCGGGGGCCGCGGCGCGACATCGGGTACGTCTTCCAGCGCGCCGCCCTGCTGGAGTGGCGCACGGCCCGGCGCAACATCCTGCTCCAAGCCGAGATGCGGGGCATGCCCAAGGCGCAGGCCCGCCAGCGCGTCGACGAGCTGATCGCCATGACCGGGCTGACCGGCTTCGAGGACGCGTACCCGAACGAGCTCTCCGGTGGCATGCAGCAGCGCGTGGCCCTGTGCCGCGCGCTGCTGCACCGCCCCCCGGTGCTGCTCATGGACGAGCCGTTCGGGGCGCTCGACGCCCTCACCCGCGAGCAGATGAACGTCGAACTGCGGCGGATCTGGCGGGAGACCGGCACCACCGTCCTGCTGGTCACCCACTCCATCGCCGAGGCGGTCTACCTGGCCAACCGGGTGATCGTCATGACCCCTCGACCCGGCACCGTCGCCGAGGTCATCGATGTCGACCTCCCCGTCGAGCGGGACTACGGCCAGACGATGTCGGCGCCGGAGTTCGCCCGCGCCACGGGACGCATCCGGGACCTCCTGGGTGCGACGACGACCGCCGAATAACCACTGGAAGGACACACACGTGGAGCGCACGTCTATCGGGATCATCCTCAACGGGGTGACCGGCCGGATGGGGTACCGGCAGCACCTGGTCCGGTCCCTGCTCGCCATCCGCGAGCAGGGCGGCCTGCCCGCCCGCGACGGCAGCCGGATCTGGCCCGAGCTGACCCTGGTCGGCCGCAACGAGGCCAAGCTCGCCGAGATCGCCGCCCGGCACGGGCTGACGTCGTACACGACCGACCTGGACGCCGCGCTCGCCGACGACTCCCACCAGATCTACTTCGACGCGCAGGTCACCGCGCAGCGGGAGAAGGCCATCCGGGCGGCCATCGAGGCCGGCAAGCACATCTACACCGAGAAGCCGCTCGCCGAGGGGCTGACCGGCTCGCTGGAACTGGCCCGGCTCGCCGCCGCCCGGGGCGTCAAGAACGGCGTCGTGCAGGACAAGCTGTTCCTTCCCGGCCTGCGCAAGCTCAAGCGGCTGGTCGACAGCGGCTTCTTCGGCCGGATCCTGTCGGTGCGCGGCGAGTTCGGCTACTGGGTGTTCGAGGGTGACTGGCAGGACGCCCAGCGGCCGAGCTGGAACTACCGCACCGAGGACGGCGGCGGCATCACCGTGGACATGTTCCCGCACTGGCACTATGTCCTGGAGCAGATCTTCGCCCCGGTCACCGCGGTGACCGCGCACATCGCCACGCACATCCCCGAGCGGGTCGATGAGACCGGCCAGACCTACCGGGCCACCGCCGACGACGCCGCGTACGGCATCTTCGAGCTGGCCGGCGGCATCACCGCGCAGATCAACTCCTCCTGGGCGGTCCGGGTCTACCGGGACGAGCTGGTCGAGTTCCAGGTCGACGGCACGCACGGCAGCGCCGTGGCCGGCCTGCGCGAGTGCCGCATCCAGCACCGCGGCGCCACGCCCATGCCGGTGTGGAACCCGGACCTGCCGGTTACCGAGAACTTCCGCGCGCAGTGGCAGACCGTCCCCGACAACGAGGACTTCGACAACGGCTTCAAGGTGCAGTGGGAGGCGTTCCTGCGGCACGTCGTCGACGGCGAGCCGTTCCCGTGGGACTTCATGGCCGGGGTTCGGGGGGTGCAGCTCGCCGAGGCGGGGCTCCAGTCCGCCCGGGAGGGGCGGCGGGTCGAGATCGAGGAGATCCGACTGTGACCGTCCGCATCACCCTCCCCCGCCCCGACGGGGGCGCCGAGGAGCTGACCCTGCGCGAGCCGGCCGGCTGGCAGCGGCCGGCCACGCCGCCGGCCAGCCGGATCGCGTACGCCGCGGCGCACGTGGTCGCCGACCCGCACGCGGACAACGCGCCCGGCCGGCCCGCCCGGCTGGACTGGGACGCCACCCTGGCCGTCCGGCGCAACCTCTGGTCCTGGGGCCTCGGTGTCGCCGAGGCCATGGACACCGCCCAGCGCGGCATGGGGCTGGACTGGGCGGCCACCCGGGAGCTGATCCGGCGCAGCGCCGCCGAGGCCGCCGCCTGCGGCGGGCGCATCGTGGCCGGGGCGGCCACCGACCAGCTCACCGGCCTGCCGGACACCCTGGACGAGGTCGTCGGCGCGTACGCCGAGCAGGTCGCCTTCGTGCAGGAGTGCGGCGCGACTCCCGTGGTGATGGCCAGCCGGCAGCTCGCCGCGCTGGCCACCGGGCCCGACGACTACCTGCGCGTCTACGAGCAGGTGCTGCGGGAGACGTCCACGCCGGTGGTGCTGCACTGGCTCGGCGACATGTTCGACCCGGCCCTCGCCGGTTACTGGGGGTCGGCCGACCTGGACGAGGCGACCAAGACGTTCGTGTCGCTGGTGCAGGCGCACGCCGACCGGATCGACGGCGTGAAGGTGTCGCTGCTCGACGCCGCCCGCGAGGTGCGGCTGCGCGAACTGCTGCCGCCCACCGTGAAGGTCTACACCGGCGACGACTACCACTACCCGGAGCTGATCGCCGGTGACGGCCGCCGGTCCAGTCACGCGCTGCTCGGCGCGTTCGCGGCCATCGCACCGGCCGCGTCGGCGGCGCTGCAACGCCTCGACGCCGGAGACACGGCGGGTTTCCGGGAGATCCTCGACCCGACCGTGCCGCTGTCCCGGCAGGTCTTCGCCCCGCCGACGCAGTACTACAAGACCGGCATCGCCTTCCTGTCCTGGCTCAACGGCTTCCAGCCCGGCTTCATCATGGTGGGCGGCCTGCACAGCGGGCGCAGCGTGCCGCACCTGGTGGACGTGTTCCGGCTCGCCGACGCCGCCGGACTGCTGCTCGACCCGGACCTGGCCGTCGCGCGGATGCGCCGTTACCTGTCCGTCGCCGGGGTGTCGGCGTGAGCGCCCCGGTCGATCCGCGGCTGGCGAAGCTGTCACTCAACCAGCGCACCACCGAGTCCTGGTCGGTGCGGGAGGCCGTCGAGGGCTGTGTCCGCGCCGGCATCCCAGCGATCGGGCTGTGGCGCGAGCCGGTGGCCGAGATCGGGGTGGCTGCCGCCGCGAAGCTCGTCGCCGACGCGGGACTGCGGGTGTCCTCGCTGTGCCGGGGCGGGTTCCTCACCGCCGGCGGCGAGGCCGGCCGGGCCGCGCTGCAGGACAACCGGCGCGCCATCGACGAGGCCGCCGGACTGGGCACCGACTGCCTCGTCATGGTCGTCGGCGGCCTGCCGCCCGGCTCCCGCGACCTGATCGGCGCCCGGCAGCGAGTGGCCGACGCCCTGGCCGAGCTGGCCCCGTACGCGGGCGAGCGCGGTGTGCGCCTGGCGTTGGAGCCGTTGCACCCCATGTACTGCGCGGACCGCGCGGTGCTGTCCACCCTGGGGCAGGCGATCGACCTGGCCGAACCGTTCCCGGTCGCGCAGGTGGGGGTCGTCGTGGACACCTTTCACATCTGGTGGGACCCGGACGTCTGGCGGCAGATCGCCCGCGCCGGTGACCGCATCGCGAGCTTCCAGGTCTGCGACTTCCTCACCCCGCTCCCGGCCGACGTGCTGCTCGGCCGGGGCATGATGGGCGACGGGCACATCGACTTCCCGCCGTTCCGGCGGGCCGTCGAGGAGGCCGGTTACACCGGAGACACCGAGGTGGAGATCTTCAACGCCGAGGTGTGGGCGACCGACCCCGACGAGGTCCTCGCCACCATGAAGGACCGCTACCTCCGGCTCGTCCTCGCCGACTGATGCGGGTCGTCGTCGCGCCCGACTCGTTCAAGGGCTCCGCCACCGCCGGCGAGGCGGCCCGGGCCCTGGCCCGCGGCTGGCTGGCGCAGCGACCCGGCGACGACGTACGGCTGCTCCCCCTGGCCGACGGCGGCGAAGGCACGCTCGACGCCTTCGCCGCCGCCCGGCCCGACGCCGAGCGGCGCACCGTGACCGTGCCCGGGCCCGACGGCCGGCCGGTCAGCGCCGCCTGGCTGCTGCTGCCGGACCGGACCGCCGTGCTGGAGCTGGCCCAGTCCAGCGGGCTGCCGCTGATGGCCTCCCCGGACCCGCTCGGCGCGCACACCTACGGGCTCGGTGTGGTGGCGCGGACCGCACTCGACGCCGGAGCCACCCGCCTCGTGATCGGCCTCGGCGGCTCCGCGTCCACCGACGGCGGCACCGGCGCGCTGCGCGCCCTCGGCCTGCGGCTGCACGACGACCAAGGCGAGGACCTGCCGCTCGGCGGCGCGGCGCTGACCCAGCTGGCCCACCTCGACACCACCGACCTGGTGCCCCCGCCGCCCGGCGGCGTGCAACTGCTCGTCGACGTGACGGCGCCGCTGACCGGCCCGGCCGGGGCCGCCACCACCTACGGACCACAGAAGGGCGCCGGCCCGGCCGAGGTGGCGCTGCTGGACGCAGCGCTGGGCCGGTTCGCCGACCTCGCCGGCGGCTCGCCGGACCAACCGGGTGCCGGCGCGGCCGGCGGCACGGCGTACGGTCTCGCGGCGCTGTGGGACGCCCGGATCACGCCGGGCGCGGCGACGGTCGCCACGCTGGTCGGGTTGGGCGACGCGCTCGTCGGCGCGGACCTGGTGCTCACCGGCGAGGGGCGTTTCGACGAGACCTCGCTGACCGGCAAGGTGGTCGGCTCGCTGCTCGATGCGGCCGCGTCCGCCGGCGTACCCGTCGCGGTGGCCGCCGGGCAGGTCGCCGGACCGGTTCCCGGATCGGTGGCGGCGGTGTCACTGGTGGAACTCGCCGGCTCGCTGGACGCGGCCCTGAACGGCCCGACGACGTGGCTGGCCGAGGCCGGTGAGGCGCTGTCCCGGCGGCTGACCCGCGGGTAGCACGATGCTCCCCGTCGCATTGCGCGTCGTGGTGCTCGCCTGCCACCGGACGGACTGTCAGGAGTAGCGAAACTCCGCCGGCGAAACTGCTGTGCTGCCGCAGGTCGGTGGAGTCCCAGCGCATTCCACCCAGTGGTCCGTCCCGGCCATGACCCGGTATCCGTGCGGGCTCACGAAGCCGGTCGTCCGGAAGGGTTGGCCATGGTTCGTCACCTGGACTTTCTGCGACTCGCCGCCCACGACGAGGTCGAGATCAATGGCCCACTCCACCGTGCCCATGGTGGTGGCGGTCAGCTCGAAGACCTCGGTCTCCCCCCTGTCGAGGGTGAACCCGAAGAGCGGCAGCCGGCCGTCGACCTTGGTGGCGTACTCGGCCGACGGCACCGCTTCGTCCAGATTCATGGCGATCTGCCGCGGCGTGACGGTGCCCTGCCCGCCGCCGCAGGTCAGTGAGGTGCCGCCGGGGTCAGGGCGCTCCGAACGCCTGATGATGTGTGCGCGCATCCCCTGGATGAGCACACCCTTGTCGGACAGGCCCTGCGCCACCAGCCGCACCCTGGTGGCCTCCTGATCGACGCCGCCGTTGCGGTGCGCCCAGTCCACGATCGAGGGGCAGTCGAGCGGAGGACTTGTGGCGGGACGTGCAGTCGTGGGCATGACGAACGAGAACACGTCGTTTCCCCAGGTCGGCACGGTGGCGGGGTTGCTCACCAGATTGATCGCGATCGGCCGCTCGTCCTGCGGGTCGAGCGCCTTCGGAACATAGATTCCCGCCGCGGCGCCGATGACCGCCAGGACGGTGCCGCCGACCACGAACCACCAGCCCTTGCTGATGGACTGCAGCACCCGCCGCAGCGGGCTCAGTTCTTGCCGCGTGGCTGGATCTGCACGCGGACGCCGTCGGGTATCGACCAGATCTGCCCGCCCTCGCCTCCGTCGAGCAGCAGCCATTTCCCGTCCTCCGTGAAGTGCGGCTCCACACCGAAGTACCGCAGTTGATAGTCCCCGTTGAGCGGTGGTTGCTCGGGCAGCGTCCAGACCCGCTGCTCGCGTCGGCCGGGCACGTCCCACAGCGACAGCCTGTTGTCCGGAATCACCAGGGCCACCAGACTGCCGGCACGGTTCACCGCGCCGGTGTCCGCTCCGCAGCCGCACGGCACCCAGGAAAGCTTCTGGCTGTCCACCGCCCAGTGCAGGAATCCGTCGCTGCCGGCGGCCACGACCTGCTTTCCGTGATCGAAAACGGCGAGCGATCCCGAGTACCAGTACTTGCCCGGATCGTTGGACACTTCGATCTGCGGCGGGACCGGTGAGGCGGTCCATTTCCCCGTCGCCACGTCGATCACCACCAGGCGCCCGTTGCGGACCTTCTGGTAGTCCTCCCGGCCGACCAGGTAGGCGCTGTCCGCTGAGAAGCGAATGCTCTCCACGGACGGGGTGAACAGCGCCTTCGGCCGCTTCGTCGTCAGGTCATAAGTGATCACCGTATCGGGGTGCGCCACGGCGAGATAATGTCCGTCCGGCGAGAAGTCGGCGCCGAGGATACGCTCCGCGGCGGTGCCGAAACGGCCGAACTCCTTGCCGTCCCGGGTGACCACCATCCATTCGTTGACGTGCCTGGCCTCGAATCGTCCATCCTGGCTGAGATAATGATCGAGCTGGCGCCACGACAGGTCGAAGGCCTCGGCCGGCATCGTGATCGACGTCGGTGACGCCCGGGTGGTGACGATCGGGTCGGACCCGTCGGAGGTCGTCTGCTTGGGTGTCGACTGGCATGCCGCCAGACAGGCCAGCATCGCGACGCCCGCAACCAGTCGCACCGACGCCCTCCCCCGAAATCGCCGCACATCCTCGCCGTACTTTATAGAACCTCGTCAAGGTCACCGGCGGCGCAGCTGGATCACTGGTGAAGCATGCCGCAGAGGGGCCGCGGCAGCTTTCCTGCATCCTGGCGCCTGGATCCTCGGGTCTGATCAGCGAACGCGAGCCGGCCGCCGCGGTGGCCATCGCCCGGTCCAGCTCAGGATGGCCGCCCGCCGAACGCCCAGTCGTGCACCTCGATCTCGGCGTACCGGCCCGGGGTCAGAACGGCGCGCGCCTCGTCCCGATCCGACGCCACGACCAGCGCGGCCGTGCCCAGCCACCGGACGCCGTCGTCGGAGAGCAGCGGCCCGTACGCGATCAGGTCGTGCGGGTCGTGCGGCACGGCCACGTCGGCGGCCTGCCCCGCGCCGAGGCCGAGCACCAGGTAGCGGTTGCCGCCGGTCCGACCCCCGGGGAAGTCCCACATGGTGCGCCCGAGCAGGTTGCGCCACCGGCGCAGGAGCACGTCCCGGTAGACACCGGCCTGGTAGTTGGGCTCGTCGAACGCGAAGGCCCGGGCGGCGGCGGGGTCGGGCAGGTCGAGGATGTGCACGCTGCCGGTGGGGTTCGTGC
Organism: Micromonospora halotolerans; assembly: GCF_032108445.1. NCBI lineage: Bacteria > Bacillati > Actinomycetota > Actinomycetes > Micromonosporales > Micromonosporaceae > Micromonospora > Micromonospora halotolerans. Next base: position 6,490,146 of record NZ_CP134876.1, read on the forward strand.
CGTCGGCGGCGAAGGTCGGGCCACGGGCGATCATCTGCGCCGCGTACCGGTCCATGTATGACCAGTGGTGCTCCAGCAACTCCCTGCGCAGCGCCATCGAGTCGGGTCGGTCGCGGTGGTAGCAGAAGAACGCCATGCACCACATCCTGGACGGGCGGGGCGGCGGCATGCTCCCCGCCCCCACATCCTGGGTCCGTCAGGCCGGGGAGCCCGTCACGTGAACCGACGGGCACGGCCGATGGTGTCGGAGGATCGGTGTCCGTGGCGGTGTCCTGGTGGAACGCGCCGGGTCGGTCGAGGCGGCCCTGAGCGACCCGGCGAGGCAGGTACTCGCGCTGCATTGATTCCCAGCGCGGCGGGCTGCGTCAATCCAGGGAGCTTCGCTGGCGCAGGGGCGCGAGCTGCACGGTCCAGGTCCGGGCCGTTCCGACTACCGCCATTGCCCGGCAGAGGAGGTCGCAGCCCAGCTGCGGACTACCTTCTGCGAAGCCGCGGTTGATGAAGCTGATCGCTCTCGGGTGGTCACCCGCTTCAAGAGCCTTCTCCAGCCCGGCGGCCAGAACCGCGGCGAGCGCCGCGTGAAAACTGTCTGCCCCTTTTTCGCGGAGGGTCTTGGTGGGCTCCCGCAATGGTGACGAGGAGACCGTGGGCGGGGCTAACACGAAAGTCATGTCCTTCTCCTGTGTCGGTGCTGCTCGGTCGGGCCAGCCTTACCGGCGACCACCTGCCGCAGCGGCCTCGCCGTACGCGCCTGGTGGGATTGGCTGATTGTTGCCGCAAGATAGCGGCCGACGACCGGCTTGTCCGTCAGCACACTGACGTGTCCGTGGCGATCGGATGATCTGCCAACGCTCGGCCCTCAAACCTCGACGTTGTCCTGGGGACACTGCCGAGACCTGGGCAGCACGCCCGGTAGGCGCTGGCCCGCCAACGATGTTGACGAACTGATCCACCGCCCACTCTACGCGCACGACACGCAGCGGTGCCGCCGCCAGCTCAGGGAACTGACTCCAGCGACGAGTGTGGCTCCCTCCCGGCGAGAATCGACACGACCTCGGACGTCCCTCTTCGACTAGTTTCTACGACATGGCAACTACGGTGCTACGCGTCCGGCTCATCGGCGGCGACCGCATGGACCTCACGTACGACGAACCGGGCGTCTCCGACGAGGACGAGCTCGTGGAGCACGTGATCTCGACACTGGCGCAGGAGTCGGGAGTGCTGCGGACCAAACACGGTGATCGGCTCGTCGTGCTCTACGGCCGAGGCGTCGCGGCGATCGAAGTTGCCCCTCGCGGTGCCGTGCTGTGACGCGCCGCGCGCATGAGCGGCGTAGATCGACCGACACTGTGTTATGGTTGCCCGGTTGCAGTTTTGATTTCCGTAGACGTTTCGGCGCCTGATGGGTTAACCAAAACCCATCGAGGCGCTTTTTTCGTTTCGTGTCGTTTCCGGCGCGGCTGATCAACGCGGCAGCGCGAGTCCGCACAACGCGGTCTTCAACAGCCTGCGAAGGAGCAGACATGGCTACAGGTACCGTGAAGTGGTTCAACGGCGACAAGGGCTTCGGCTTCATCAGCCAGGACGGCGGCGGCGCCGACGTTTTCGCCCACTTCTCGGCGATCTCCGCGAGCGGCTTCCGCAGCCTCGAGGAGAACCAGCGGGTGGAGTTCGACATCACTCAGGGCCCGAAGGGCCCGCAGGCGTCGGACATCCGCCCGCTCTGACCCACGATTTGCCGAACGGCGGCCCGACTGGTTCAGCGGGCCGCCGTTCGGCATGTCATCCATCATCTTGTTCAGGTTCGTTCTGCGATGTCCCGCGGCCTGCGGCCCGTGCCTTCTCTGCGACGCGCCGTTCGAGGAAGGCACACCATGACCGTGATCACCACGCCACCGCGCACACCGGACGCCCACCCGGCGCCGGTCCCCGGCGGGTTCAGCGGCGACGGGCACCCGGTTGCCGGCGCTCCGCGTTTCCGCGGCCCGACCCCTGCTCCGGCCTGCGGTCCCATGGCCCCGTTTCTTTCACCGTCCACGGCGGAAGACGAAAAGCTCGCGCCTCGTGCGTCCGACTGCGGTGAGGTGACGATGCGTCGACTGCGCCACCCGTTCACCGTCGCAGCCGGCACGACGCCACACATCGAACGACAGTAACGGCGGCCGCCCCGGTCGTGTGAGCTCAGACAACACCGTGCCGGCACACCTGCGGTTGTTCCCACCCGCAGCACCGGCTACGGCCGCTTCCGGTACGAGACCGGTGAGGCCAGCGGTTTCACGCAGGCCGGCTGGCACGCGTCGTGCCTGCCGTGGCTGCATGAACGGGAGGTCGCGCTGATCGGCGCTGACACCCCCCGGGACGTTCAGCCGTCGGGGTACGAGGACGTGTTGATGCCGGTCCACGCCGTGAGCCTCGTCGCGATGGGTCTGTGGATGCTCGACAACTGCGACCTGGAGGTGTGCGCGACGACCGCCGCCGAACTCGGCCAGTGGGACTTCCACCTCACAGTCGCGCCGGTCCGGTTCGCCGGTACGTCCGGCAGCCCGCTCAGCCCGATCGCCACGTTCTGACCGTGGCGGACGGCTTCGGCCCGCCACTGCCCGTCGCGGGTTGGCATGGCCCGGCCGCTGAGCCGCCGAAGCGCCGGAGGGGACGGCGGCACCCGGCCGCCGTCCCCTCCGCTCCTCGAATCAGGCCGGGGAGCCCGTCACGGTGAACTGACGGGTACGGCCGATGTTGTCGAAGGAGCCGAAGCCGACCCGACCGGAGCTGAAGGTGGTGTCCTTCGCGGTCAGCAGCGGGTCCTTGTGCCCGTCGACGTAGACGGCGATCTCACCGGTGGCGGGCAAGTGCACGACCCGCACCTTGTGCCAGTCGGCGTCGGTGATCGCCGGGTTGGCGCCCCGCGAACGCCCGTTCCACTGGTGGTCGATCCGCTCCCGGTCGGCGTTGTTGACCTTGAAGATGCCGTTGTGCGGGTAGATCGTGTTGTCGGTGGACAGGTGCGCGTAGTAGTACTGCGTGTCCGACTGCCAGCCGAAGACGATGATCACGTCCCGGTTGGTGACCTCCACGGGCTCGTCGAGGCGCACCCGGGCGTCGATCTGGACCGAGGACCAGGCCGGGCCCTTGTTGAGGATGGCGTACTCGAACGGGCGGCGCGGGCCGGGGCGGCTCACGCCGGCCTCGGCGAGGATGACCTGGTCGCCCTCGAACCGCCACTTCGACGGGGTCACCGGCGCCCAGTTCTGCGCGCCCGCGGTGTGCACGACCTTGGTGTGGCCCACCTTGCCCTCCGCCACGGTCTTCGTGTCGACGACCTTCCAGATCTTCCCGTTGGCCTTGGCCACGATGTAGAGCTCACCGGCGGCGTCGGTGCCGAAGCGCAGGTCGACCCGGTTCGGGTCGCCGGGCGCGCCCGGGCTGGACAGGTCCTGCATGCGTACCAGGTCCCCGGCGGTGGTGTACAGCGCGAGCCGGTGGATCGGGGCGAGCCCCTCGCCGCGACGCATCTCGTTCGCCTCGGTGTAGAGCACGCGGCCGTCGACCAGGTCGCCGAAGACGTACTTGCCCTTCAGCGCGGGCACCGACGTGCCGCGGTAGACGAAGCCGCCGGCCACGGCGACGCCGACGTCCGAGGTGCAGTTCCAGTTCGCCGCCGGGTCGTGGTCGTAGGCGGCCACCGGGTAGGTGTAGCCGTACTTCGCGTCGTCGGCCGGCAGCGGGTAGAGCTTGTCGCACGGGTTGGTCGCGGTCTTGTCGAAGACCCAGTTGCCCTCGCGCTCGCTCCAGCCGAAGTTGTCCCCGGCCCGGACCTCGTAGATGGACTCGATGGCGTGCTCGCCGATGTGGCCCAGGTACATCCGGCCGGTGGCCCGGTCCCAGCTGAACCGGTGCGGGTCGCGGAAGCCGACCGCGTAGATCTCACCGAGCGCGCCGGCCCGCCCGACGAACGGGTTGTCGGCCGGGATCCCGTACCGGCCGTTGGGCGCGTTGGTGCCGCGCGGGTCGATGCGCAGCAGCTTGCCGTGCGGCAGGCCCATGTTCTGCGGGTCGCCGTTGCGAGCGCCCTGGCCGCCGTCGCCGACGGCGAGGTAGAGCATCCCGTAGTCGGGGTCGCCCGGCTTCACGGTCGGATTGAAGTTGATCTCCTGGACGCCGTGGATCTGGCCACCGAAGCCGATCCGCAGCACCTCGCGGTGGGTGCCGGCGAACGTGTCGGCGGCCGGGTCGCTGGCCGTCCACTCGGTGATCACAGCCTGGTAGATGGTGTTCGGCTGGGCGTAGTCCGGCGTCCGGGTGGCCAGCGACGCCTGCTCGGTGTGGATCGTGTAGAACCGGCCGTTGCTCCCGAACTCGGGGTGGAAGGCCACGTACCCGAAGCCCTGGCCCAGGCCACGGCCGGAGAAGAACTGCGGCGCGAAGGTGGCCGCCACGTCCAGGTAGACGTGCGGCGTGCCGTTCTCCACGAAGTAGAGGTTGCCGTTGAGGTCCGGCACGGCCCGGCGGCCCGAGCCGTCGGGCAGCTCGCTGATCGTGTTGATCCGGGCCTTGCGAACCAGCCGCTCGTCGACCGGCACCGGGTTCGGCGTGGACTGCGGGAAGCTGGCGTACTCCTGAAGCACGAGCCCCAGCCGTGACTGGATCTGCGACTCGGGGATCGGGTCGTAGACGGCGCCGTCGGCCCGGGCGGGCGCGGCGACCAGGGTGGACATGACAACGGTGGCGGCAGTGACCCCGGCGGTGAGCGCGGCTCTGCGGAGCCTGCCGGTGCTGCCAGCGCGAATGAACACGCGGTTCTCCTTCTCGGTGGGACGATCCGAGGAACGGTCAGCGGGCCATGTAGCGGTACTGCTTGGCGATGTCGCTCGCCGGGATCACGCTGTCGAGGAACATGAGGCCGTCCATGCGGCAGTCGCACGGGTTGCGTTCCAGGTTGTTCTGCGGGAAGCTCCCGCCGATCTTGATGCCGCGCGGGTCGGTGGCGCTGGTGACGTGCGGGCCGGGCCCGTTGAGCTGCCACGGGTCGCCGGCGGTCGTGTAGAAGCCGTCGACCGGCTCACCATTGCGGTAGAGCGCCATGGTGCCGCTGGTGAAGTCGTACGTGGCGGCCAGGTGCACCCACTCCCCCTTCGGCAGCAGGGTCCGCCAGTCCTCGTTCGCGGCGAAGGTTTGCGAAGCGCCGCCGTCGACGCGGCGGCCGAGGGCGACCAGGCGCAGCTCTCCGTTGACGTCGATGAGTTCCAGCAGCGCTCGCACGCCGTGCCCGTCGGAGTCGCCGGTCAGCACGCCGGCCAGGCCGATGGCGTTGAACCGGTCGGTCGGGTTGGCGGTGGTGGAGTTCAGCGCCGGCCCGTCCATGTCCCGCTTGAACCAGCCCATCACCGTGGTGCCCTCGGCGCCGCTGAACGCGCGCAGCGTCCGGACGCCGCTGGAGGACCAGGTGCCGGCCTTCCAGTCGTCGTTACCTGCAGCCTGCGGGTTGACCTGCCGGGTCTGCAGCGCGTCGCCGCTGCCCTTGTACGCCTGGTCGGGCACCCGCATGGCCGCGCCGCCGTTGACCAGCTCGATCTCGGTGCCGGAGCGGCCAGGTCCCGCTCGAGCGCGGAATCGCCGACCACCGGGTGGTCGAAGTCGTAGAAGGCGACCAGGTGCGACCAGAGGGCGGGGTGGACGTCGTGCGGTCCGGGCCGGTCGGCCTGGGCCGGGCTCGCCGCCGCGGTCAGGGCCAGCGCCAGCAGGGCGGTGGCCGCGACGGCGGCGCGTCGAGGTCTTCTCATGGGGAGGTGCTCCCTTCGTCGGTGCGGTGGTGGCGGTGACGAAAGCGCTTACGCACCGGGCGTGAATCGGCGCCCGGATGTGGAGTCGGGGTCTGTCGGGACAGGACGGTCCGCCGTGGGGCCGGCCGGTCGGCCGAGGCGGTGCCGCGCTTACGAAAGCGCTTACGTAAGCGCTTTCGTACCCTATGCTGTGCCCTACGCCACACGCAAGAGCGCGGTGCGGATCAATGCCTGCCAGGAGTTACCCATGCCCCGACCCGGACCACGGCTGCGTCTCGTCGACGTGGCGGAGCGCGCCGGCGTGTCGCTGGCGACTGCCTCCCGTGCCCTCGCCGGCCGGGAGGGCGTCAGCGAGGAGGTCGCGCGGCACGTCCGCCAGGTCTCCCTGGAACTCGGGTACGTCGCCAACCCCTACGCCCGCACCCTCGCCGGCGGCGCCAGCACCACCGTCGGCCTGATCGTCCACCAGATCGACGACCCGTACTTCTCCGAGATCGCCAGCGGCGTCCTCCAGGTCGCCGCCGAGCAGGGCCTGCTGGTCCAGATCGCCCACTCCGGACGCGACCCCGAGAACGAGCTGCGCCAGCTGCGACACCTCATCGCCCAGCAGGTCGGGATCATCCTCATCGCCGGCTCCGGCTACGACGACCCGCGCGTGGAGGCCGAGGCGCGCGCCGAACTCGCCGGCTTCCAGCGCGCCGGCGGACGGGTCGCCGTCATCGGCCGGCACGCCCTGGGCGTCGACGCGGTGGTGCCGGACAACGAGGCCGGCGGCCGCGACATCGGCGCCCACCTGCTGGGCCTCGGCCACCGGCGGATCGCCGTCGCCGCCGGCACCCCGGGCCTGACCACCGTGGCGGACCGGCTCGCCGGGGTGACCGCCGCGCTCACCGCGCACGGGCACTCCCCCGACGACCTCGCCGTCGTCCACTCCGACTTCACCCGCGACGGTGGCCGGGTGGCCACCGAGCGGATCCTGCACTACCACCCGGAGACCACGGCGATCATCGCGCTCAACGACGCGATGGCCATCGGCGTGCTGTCCGTGCTGCGGTCACGGCGCATCCCGGTGCCCGAGCGCGTGTCGGTGGTCGGCTTCGACGACGTGTCCGTCGCCGCCGACCTGGCGCCGAGCCTCACCACGGTCCGGCTGCCCATGACCGAGATGGGGCGGATGGCGCTGACCCTCGCGCTGAAGCCGAGGTCGACGCGGCCGCGACGACGGTCCACGGGGCACACGCTGATCGTCCGCGACTCCACCGGCCCACCACCCGCGACCGACGGCTGACCCACCGGGTGCTGCCACACTGGTGCCACGAGGGAGGAGCGTAGGCATGCGGGCAACCACGGTCGTCAACCTCAAAGGCCACCGCGACGACCCGGAGTACGCCGACGTGGTCTACGTCGGGCGGGCCATGTCCCGCGGCGGCTGGCGGCTCCCGCAGTCCCCGCTGTCCAGCCCGTTCCGGCCCGGCCCCGACGGCACCCGGGACGAGGTGATCGAGAAGTACCGGGCGTACCTGCTCGGCCGGCCCGACCTGCTCGCGCTGCTGCCCGACCTGCGCGGGCGCCGGCTCGGCTGCTGGTGCGTGCCGGAGCGCTGCCACGCCGAGGTGATCGCCGAACTCGCCGACGCGCCGCCGGAGTCGGCGCCCCGGGCCTGACCCGGGAGGCTGACCGTTCCGACCGCAGCCGCGGCGATGCTCGTCCGCGACCAGCGAGAGCTGACGGTGTGGGTAGCGGGGCCGGGTGCTGGCCGGCGGCGTCGATCTCGACGGCGCAGTCGCCCGGACGGCAGCAACGCGATCCGACTCCTCGATCCTGCGGGCGCACCACATGCTGCTGGGGCCGCAGTACGTGGCACCATTGCCGGATGACCTGGACCGCCCCCGAGGTGAGCCGTCCCAGTGACATCCTCATCGCACCGGAGGCCGACCACCTCCGGAATCTTCTCGACTGGCATCGCGCCACGCTGCTGCACAAGTGCGCCGGCCTTGATGCCGAACAACTGGCGCGGGCGCCATTGGCCTTCACGAACCTGTCGCTCCTCGGTCTGCTCCGGCACATGGCCAAGGTGGAGCGCACCTGGTTCCGAATGCTGTTCCGCGGCGAACCGTTGGAGGCGCTCTACTCCACGGCGGATTGGCGCGACGGCGACTTCGAGGGCACCGACCCGGCGAGCGCTCAAGCGGACTACGCCGTACTGATCGAGGAGACAGAACTCGCCCGCAAGGCCGTGGCCACGGCCTCGATGGACGACACCTTCACGTTTCCCGACGAGGACGTGGCGTCGCTGCGCTACGTCTACCTGCAGATGATCGCTGAGTACGCCCGCCACAACGGGCATGCCGACATGCTGCGACAAGCCATCGACGGAGCGAAGGGCGTCTGAGGTTCCCGAGCGGTGGCGGCTGATTCCGCGGGGCCCTGCGAGCTGCCCCGTGCAGTACTGTCCGTGGTGTGGCCATGTTCCTCGTCCTGCTTCGGCGATCCGGCCCGCGGTGGGACCCGGCACGGCCCATGGAAGAGCAGTCCGACTGGCCCGCCCACTCGGCGTTCATGGACGAGCTGCTGAATGCGGGCTTCGTCGTCCTGGGCGGGCCGCTGGCGGACGAGCACAGGGTGGTGCTCGTCGTCGACGCCGAGTCTGAAGACGTCGTCCGCGCTGCCCTCGCCCGCGATCCGTGGAGCGAGACGCATCTCCAGGTCGACAGTGTGCAGCCGTGGACGATCCGGCTCGACGGAAGGCGTGGCTAGCAGGCGCCTGACGCCGCGCCGCGCGGCTCAGCCGAGCTTTTTGCGCAGGGTCTCGAATGCGAGATCCGGTCGCAGGGGCACGCCGAACCGCTCGTCGCCGTACGGGAACGGGCTCAGCTCGCCGGTGCGGACGTAGCCGCGCCGCTCGTACCAGGCGATCAGGTCCTCCCGCTGCGTGATCACGGTCATCCGCATCTCGCCGCTGTGCCACCGCTCCCGCGCGTGCCGCTCGGCCTCGGCCAGCAGGTCCCGGCCCAGCCCGCCGCCCTGCCGTCCCGGGGCCACCGCGAACATGCCGAAGTAGACGTGGTCATCGCGACGCTCCAGGTGGCAGCAGGCCACGATCTCCGTGCCGTCCTCAACCACCAGGACCGTCCCGGCCGGGCTCGACACCGCCTCGGCCACCATGTCCGGGTCGGTCCGCTGCCCCGCGAGCAGGTCGGCCTCGGTGGTCCAGCCCGCCCGGCTGCGCTCCCCGCGGTACGCCGACTCGACCAGGTCGACGAGGGCGGCCACGTCGGCGGGACGGGCGGGGCGGACGCTACGCGGGCTGGTCATCGGCGGTCTCCACGATCACGACGGGTCACCGGGCCAGCGTACGCAGCCCGTGGACGAGGGCGGATCCACGGGGCGGCCCGACGGCGTGCGGCATGGTTGACTGCCGGCATGGAGCTGCACGTCGGTCGGCTCGAGCTGTCCGCCACCCTGGGCCTCCCGGCCGGGCCGCTCCGGGGCGGCCTGGTGGTGCTGCACGGATCGCACGCCGACCGGCGGTCGTACTTCCTGTACGAGCACCTGGCCCGGCTGCTGCCTCCGGCCGGGATCGCGGTGCTGCGGTACGACCGGCGTCCCCGGGTGGACGGGCACGACGTGCCGCTGGCCGGGCAGGCCGACGACGCGGCGGCGGCCCTGGACGTGCTCCGCGGGCACGTCGGGGACGTTCCGGTCGGGTTGTGGGGTTTCAGCCAGGGCGCGTGGACGGCGGCCCTCACCGCCACCCGACACCCGGTCGATTTCCTCGTGCTGGTCGGATGCAGCGGGGTGAGCCCCGCCGCGCAGATGCGCTACGGCACCGCCGAGCAGTTGCGCCGGCACGGGTACGGCACGGCCGACCTCGCCGAACTGGACCGGTTGCGCGGGGTCGCGGAGGGGTTCCTGCGCGGCGAGGTGCCCCGGGCCACCGCCCAGGCGGAGCTGGACGTCGCCGTGCGGCGACCCTGGTTCCCGCTCACATACCTGCCCCGCGAGCTGCCCGACACCCCGGGCAGTTGGGCCGACATGGATTTCGACCCCGAGCCGGTCCTGGCGAAGCTGTCCGGTCCGGTGCTGCTCTGCTACGGCGAGACCGACGGTTGGACCCCCATCGAGGAGAGCCTGGCCGTGTGGCGACGCGCCGCACGCGACGCGGAGCTGACCGTGGCCCGGTTGGCCGGCTGCGACCATGCGCCCACCCTCGACGGACGCGACGACCTGGCCGGCGTCAGCCCGGACTACGAGCGGGTCCTGCTGGACTGGCTCGGTGGTCGGCTGCCGGAGCGCCGGGCCGTGCGGTGACGGCCCGGTGCCCAGCCGGTCAGCGCTGCTTCTGCTGACAGGGCACGCAGAAGCGGGCGTGCGGCACCACCTCCAGGCGCTCCACCGGGATCGGCGTGGCGCACCGCTCGCACTGGCCGTAGCCGCCGTCGGCCATCCGGCGCAGCGCGTCGCCGATCTCCCCCAGGCTCTGCCGGGTGGCCGCGATCAGCGCGGCGCGGGTGTGCGCCTCGCCCGGGTCGCCGGTGTCCGCGGTGAGTTCGGTCAACCGGGCCGTCTGCGCCGCGAAGTCGTCGGTCAGCGTGGCCCGCAACCGGGTGAGTCGGTCGTCGTGCAGGTCGGTGCCCATCTGGATCCCCTTCCAGGAAAAAGAAAAAGGCCGAAGCCGGATGGCTTCGCCCTGGGTGGCCGTACGCGGATGAAGGGGGATCCGGGTGGGCCACGGTCGGTGGGGATCGGGCTCGGGAGGCCGTGGATGGGCGCGACGGAACGGCTGCCCGCCGGACGGGCGGGCACGGTCTCGGGACGCCGGCGGCGGGCAGCAGCGAACGCCGCCGTGGTGACGGCGGTCGCGGACAGCCCGACCGGGTACATCCGCCCACCATAGGCCAGCCCACACGGTTCGCCAACGACTTTGCCGACTGCTTCCGCCCTGCGCGCGCATCCTGCCGGAGCAGCCGTTCGGCCGGTCTCCGCCGCCGATCATGCCGCGCGCCGGACCCTCCGGTCGGACGGGATGTCCGGCCACCGACAGGCCCGTTCCCGGGCACCCGCGAGCTGCGGTATTCGAGAGGTGTCCCTCCGCCCACACCCCGACAGAGCGGAGCGCCGACGTGTGGATCACCACGGGAACAGCGCCGGAGGCCGTACCCCCACACCGGGCCGGCTGGCGGCTGCGGCTGCTCGGCCGCTTCGCGCTCGACCAGGACGGCGAGCCGGTCGCCCTGCCGGCGACCGCGCAGCGGCTGGTGGCCTTCCTGGCCGTGCGCGGCGCGTCGGACCGGGCGCGCACCGCCTGGTCGATGTGGGCGAACAAGCCCGAGGAACGGGCCTCGGCGGACCTGCGGACGGCGCTGTGGCGGCTGCGCAAGGCCGCGCCCGGCCTGCTCACCGACTCCACCGGCGCGCTCGCGCTGACCGGCGGGGTGACGGTGGACACCCGCTGTCTCGCCGGCCGGGGTCCGATCGACCCGGCGTTCCTGCGCCGGTACGCCGCCGACGGCTGCCCCGACCTGCTCCCCGGCTGGTACGACGACTGGGTGCTCATGCACCGGGAGCTGCTGCGGCACCGGGCCCTGCGGGCGCTGGAGGACGCCGCCGGGGCGGCGATCCGGGCCGGTGACCCGGCCGCCGGGCTGGGCTGGGCGCTGGAGGCGGTCGCCGCGGACCCGCTGCGGGAGAGCGGCCACCGGCTGGTGCTCACCGCGCTGCTGGCCGACGGGAACGTCAGCGACGCGCTGCGCCACGCCGACCTGGTGGTCCGCCTGCTCGCCGAGCAGCTGGGGGTGCGGCCGTCGGCTCAGCTCATGGCGCTGATCGAGGAGGCGGGCTCCCGGTCGGCCGTGGCCGCCGGCCGGGCGCGCGGGTAGGCGTCCAGCAGCTCGTCCAGGCAGGGATCGGGTTCCATGTCCAGCTCCCGGGCCAGCAGCCGGCGGTAGGTGTCCAGGCCGCGCCGGCCCTCCACCCAGTTCCCCTCGGCCAGGTGCGCCTCCAGCAGCACCCGCTGGGCGCTCTCCCGCAGCGGCTCCGCGCCGGCGGCGGTCAGCGCCACCTCGACGGCCTCGGCGCAGCGGCCCGTGGTGAGGAGGTGCCGGCTCATCGCCTCCATCCCGTGCAGCACCCGCTGGCGGACCCGCTCCCGTTCGGTGAGCACCCAGTCGTCGTACCAGCCGGGGAGCAGGTCGAACAGGATCCCGCCGGTGGGCAGCGCGGACAGGTCGGCGCCGGCCGGGCGGCCCGCGATCAGCCGGCCGGCCCAGGCGGTGACGAGGTCGATGTCGACCAGCACGCCGGGCCGGAACGCCAGGTGGTGCCGGTCCACCCCGATCAGCCCGACGTGCGCCTGGTTGAGCCGCCACAGCGCCGAACGCAGGTTGCCGGCCGCGCGCGCGTCCGGGGCGTCCGGCCAGAGGGTGGCCGCGGCGTGGCCGCGGTCGAGGCGGCGGCGGTGCAGGGCGACGTAGACGAGCAGCCGCTTGCTGCCCTCGGGCACGTCGTACCAGCGGGAACCGTGACTGACCCGGACGTCGCCGAGCAGCCGCAGCACCGGACCGGACCCGGCCGGCTGGTCGGCCACGAGGGCGTCGACGAAGTCGGCGGTCATCCGGGACCTCCCTGCGCCGCGGGCCTGGTCCCGGCAGGGTAGAACGCGGTGCGTCACCCCGGCGTCACATCGCGGCGGCCCTCACGGGGTGACGTCCCGGCCGACGAGGATGTCCAGCCGGGCCGGTTCGGCGGTGTCGTTGGTGAAGGTCAGGCTCGCCGGGTCCGCGCCGAGCAGCCGGGCCGCCCCGGCACCGAGGAAGGCGTGCGCGCCGTCGAGCGCGATCGCCGTGCCGTCGATCTCGTACGACAGGTCGGCGCTGGGCGTGGCCGGCACGATCAGCACCATGCCGACCCGCTCGGTGCCGGCGGGCACCAGGTCCACCTGCTGGCTCTCCCCGGCCGCGATCTCGACCGAGACCTTGTCGTACGCCTCGACGTCGACGACGCCGGTGGCCGCGATCTGCGGGCCGTGGGCCACGCGGACCTGGAGGCTCCAGTTGATCTTCTCGGTCATGTGCCTTCCCTGGGTCGGGCGGTGGGCGTCACCGCGCTCGGTGACCGGCGAGGATCTCCACCAGTCGGCTGCGCACCACCTCGACGACCGCGTCCGGCGAGGTCACCGCCCGGCTCTCCGACCGGCCGCCGACCAGGTCGACGCAGCTCGTCACCAGGGCGCGGAAGGCCAGCTCGTCGGGCCCGTCCTCGAACCACACCCGGACGACCACCACCCCACCGCGGTCGGGGTCAACGGCTGTCACGGGAGCGCCTCCGGACGGGGGTTGGTGCGTGGGCTCGCCCAGCCTGCGGCCTGCTCGTCACCGGCGCGTCGCCCGCCGCGTCACCGGGACAGCTGCCCGGGGGGATCCCAGGCAGAAGCCCGGGGCCCGCCGATCGTCACTTCTGCCGGTACGCCGTCCAGACCGCGAGGCTGAGCCCGACGGCGCCGGCGAAGGCCATGCCGCCACGGAGGATGGCGTCGGCCAGCTGGTGGGTGCTGAGCCAGACGATGAACCCCGTCCAGCTGGCCACCAGCAACGCGGCCAGGAAGACCACGGCGAGCGACATGGCCCTGGTGCCACCCGGGTCGGCGGGCGGCTGCGGCGACGGCGCCGCAGGCAGTACGGTCATGGCTGTCGTCGCTCCTCTCCGGACCCATCGCGTCATGGGTCACCTCCGTCGTCAGCCTAGGCCCGGCGGCGCGTCGACCCCGTCGACGGCAACAGCTCCGGGTACTGCGCCCGGCCTCCGCCTGCGAGTTCACACCGGCCGGGCGGGGTAGCCGGCAGTCGAGCTGGTGAGTCCGCCGGGCATTCCTCGGCTGGACCCAGCTTCGCCCCGTCCTCGAACGTGGTTGACCCGGAAACGTCCGCAGCCGCTGCGTGCGGTCACCGAGTCCACCAGGAACGGCATGTCGTCCGTGACGATCTGGCTCATCCTTTCCCGGGCCGACACGGCCGGGTGACGGCGCGGTGACGGGCGGGCGGCACAGTCGCGCCAGCGGCGTACGGCACGCCTGCGGAGTCGAGGAGTCGTCATGGCGGCAACGCTCAGCCATCCCGGCGTGTACATCCAGGAGATACCCGGCGGCAGTCGCACCATCACCGGCGTCGCCACGGCCGTGGCCGCGTTCGTCGGGCGGGCGCTGCGCGGCCCGGTCGACGTGCCGGTGGCCATCTCCTCGTACGCGGAGTTCGAGCGCACCTTCGGCGGCCTGTGGCGGGACAGCGGCCTCGGCTACGCGGTGCGCGACTTCTACCTCAACGGCGGCAACCAGGCCGTGATCGTCCGGCTGGCCCGCGACGCCACCAGCGCGCAGCTCGACCTCAACGGGGCGCTGACCCTCGAAGCGGTGGGACCGGGCGGCTGGGGCAACGGGCTGCACGCCGAGGTGACCCACGCGAGCGGCGAGGAGGCCACCACGGTCGCCGACCAGCAGGGGGTGGACGCCGACGAACTGTTCCACCTGACCGTGCGGGAGGGCCCGGCGGAGAACCCGGTGCTGATCGAGACGTACCCGAACGTGACCCTGGTGGACGGGCCGCGCCGGGTGGACACCGTGCTGGCCGCGTCCCGGCTGGTCCGCGTCGGCGCGGCGCCCGCGCTGCCCGGCACGGGCCGCCCCGACGCGGGCGGCTACGACGTGGACACCGCCGACCCGGCCGCCACCGGCACCGACGGCACCCACCTGACCGCCGCGGAGTACAGCGACGGCGGCGCGCTGGAGGGCACCAAGCAGGGCATCTACGCGCTGCGCGACGCCGACCTGTTCACCCTGCTCTGCCTGCCGCCGTCGGTGCCCGACCAGGCCCTCGACGACACCGTGTGGGCCGACGCGCTGGACTTCTGCGTACGCCAGCGGGCCTTCCTGCTGGTCGACCCGCCGCCCACCGAGACCGCCGACACGATCCGGACCTGGCTCGGCGCGCGGGGGCTGACCGCCAACGGCCGCAACGGCGCCCTCTACTTCCCCCGGGTCCGCCGGCCCGACCCGCTGCGCGACGGCGCGGTCCGCGAGTTCGCGCCCTGCGGCGCGGTCGCCGGCGTGATGGCCCGCACCGACGCGGCGCGCGGGGTGTGGAAGGCGCCCGCCGGCGTCGAGGCGGCCCTCGCGGGGGTGACCGGGCCGGCGCTCGCGCTCACCGACGGCGAGAACGGCGCCCTCAACCCGTACGCGGTGAACTGCCTGCGCACCTTCCGGGCCACCGGCACGCTGGTCTGGGGCGCGCGGACGCTGCGCGGCGCGGACCTGCTCGCCGACGAGTACCGGTACGTGCCGGTGCGGCGGCTGGCGCTCTTCCTGGAGGAGACGCTGGTGCGGGCCACCCAGTGGGTGGTGTTCGAGCCCAACGACGAGCCGCTGTGGGCGCAGGTCCGGGCGTCGATCGGCGGGTTCCTCCAGGACCTGTTCCGGCAGGGCGCCTTCCAGGGCCGCACCCCGCGGGAGGCGTACTTCGTCAAGTGCGACAGCGAGACCACCACGCAGTACGACATCGACCGGGGGGTGCTGAACATCCTGGTCGGCTTCGCGGCCGTCAAGCCAGCCGAGTTCGTGGTGATCGGCATCCAGCAGCGGACCGCGGCCGCGGCGACCTAGGAGGGGCGGGCATGGCCGAGTTCACGGTCAACGCGCAGCGCTTCGACCCGTACAAGAACTTCAAGTTCCGGGCGAAGTGGGACGGGCGATACGTCGCCGGGATCAGCAAGATCGGCACGCTGAAGCGGAGCACCGAGGTGGTCACCCACCGGCACGGCGGCGACCCCAGCAGCAGCCGCAAGTCGCCGGGGCGCACCGAGTACGACGCGATCGTGCTGGAGCGCGGCGTCACCCACGACCCGGACTTCGAGCAGTGGGCCAACAAGGTGTGGAACTACGGCTCCGGGCTGGGCGCGGAGACGTCCCTGGCGGACTTCCGCAAGGACATCATCATCGAGATGTACAACGAGGCCGGGCAGCTGGTCATCGCGTACAAGGTCTACCGATGCTGGGTGTCCGAGTGGGTCGCGCTGCCCGAACTGGACGCGAACGCCAACGCCGTGGCCATCCAGAGCATCAAGCTGGAGAACGAGGGCTGGGAACGCGACTACACGGTGGCCGAGCCCGCCGAGCCGTCCTTCGTCGAACCCTGACCGCGATGACCACGCTGGACGACCCCGGCCGGCTGCTGGCGGTCTGGGAGGCCGCCGCGACCGCCCCGCCGGCCGCCCGCGGCCCGGTGCTGCTGCACGCCGCCGGGCTCCTCCCCGACCTCGACGCCGCCCTGGACCTGCCGGTCGGGACGGTCGCCGCGCTCGCCGCCCGGCTGAGCGTCGACAGCTTCGGCGATCCGGTCGACGCCGTGCTCACCTGCGGCTGCGGCGAGGTCCTCGACGTGGCGCTGCCCCTGGAGCCGGTCGCCGGGCTCCCGGCCGGGGTCACCGGAACGGTCGCCGGCGGCGCGCTGCGGGTCCGCGCCCCCACCGCCCGGGACCTGCTGGCCGCCGGGCGGTCCGGCGACCCGCTGGGCACGCTGCTGGCCCGCTGCGTCCGCGACGCGGCCGACCGGCCCGTCGCCCCCGCGGAGCTGACCGCCGACCAGCGCCGGGCCGTCGACGCCGCCGCCGAGGAGCTGGCCGGCGCGGCGGCCGTGGTGCTGCGGACCCGCTGCCCCGGCTGCGGGGAGACCGTGGTCGCCGCGCTGGACGTGGCCGAGCTGCTGTGCGAGCGGGTCGCCGGTCGCGCCCCGGCCGTGCTGGCCGAGGTGGCCACCCTGGCCGCCGCCTACGGCTGGGCCGAGGCCGACATCCTCGGCCTGCCCGCCGGGCGGCGGCGCGCGTACCTGGCCCTCGCGGCGAGGCGGGCGGTGTGAGCGGCGACGGTGGGTTCTTCGCCCGGATGGCGCAGCGCGCCACCGGCCGGGAGCCCCTGGTCCGCCTCCGCGCCCCGCAGCCCTTCGAGGCCACGTTCCCCGACCCGCCCGTCGACGCGCCGGCCGACGTGGGTCCGACCGCGCCGGGGCCGACGCCGGCCCGGCGCATCCCCGACCGGCCGGCCGCGCTGCCTCTCCCACCCCCCGGCCGGAGGGCACCAGCGCGGGCGGCAGCCGTTGTCGGGGACCGGTCGGACGCCGACCGGACGCCGCCGGCCACGCCATCCGAGGCCGCCCCGGCCGAGCCGCGCCCGAGCGCCGCACGGGCCGAGCCGGACGGCCCGGCAGGCCGCGAGCCCGACTCCGCCCGTCCGAC
The DNA here is from genome assembly GCF_032108445.1 of Micromonospora halotolerans. Lineage (NCBI taxonomy): Bacteria > Bacillati > Actinomycetota > Actinomycetes > Micromonosporales > Micromonosporaceae > Micromonospora > Micromonospora halotolerans. The sequence goes on from NZ_CP134876.1 coordinate 6,507,203, forward strand.
CACGGGCGCTCCCCCGGCGGTCGCCCCGCCACCTGACGCGAGCCCGGCAGCAGAACCCGCGCGGCCGGCCGCCGTCGTCCCGCCCGCGCCGCCGGCCCCGGCGCCCGCCGCCCGCCGGCCCGCCCCCGCCCCGGTACGCGCCGCCGCGCCCGACCTGGCCCGGCTGCTGCGGGAACGCCTCGCCCCCGCGCTGATCGCCCGCCGCGCCGTGGAACCCGGGGAGCGCCTCGTCTTCGTCGACCGACCGGGGCGGGCCGGCGCGCCGCCCCGGCCCGGCACCGCCGAGGTGCGCACCGGCCCGATCCGTCCCGCGCCCACCCCGCCCGCGCCGGCCGGGGAGGCGCCGCCGGCCGGCGACGTGCACCTGCACATCGACCGGGTGGTGGTCACCCGCGCGCCCGCACCGCCACCGCCCGCGCCGCCCGGCCCACCACCGTCCACGGTGGACCACACCGCGTACCTCGCCCGCCGCCGGGAGGACCGATGAGCAACGGGCTGGCCATCGCCGCGGTCACCTCGACCCTGCGGTACGTGCTCGAACGGGCCCTCGACGCCACCCACCCCGGACCGGTCGGCGGCGCCACCGTCACCACCCTGCGCCCCAACCAGCTCTCCGACAGCACGCTGGTCTCCACGCCCGGCATCAACATCTACCTGTACGACGTGCGCCCCAACCACGCCTGGAACCTCACCGACCTGCCCACCCGCAGCCGCGACGGCGGCTTCACCCGCCGGCCGGTCGCCGCGCTCGACCTGTACTACCTGCTCACCTGCTACGGGGAGGCCGAATCCCTCGACGCGCAGCGGCTGCTCGGCCGGGCGGTGCTGGCCCTCGCGGTCACCCCGACGCTCACCCGGGACCTGGTCACCGCCGCCATCGACCTGTACGCCGACGACGTGCCGACCGCCTTCCTCGCCGAATCCGACCTGGCCGACCAGGTGGAGCGGGTCAAGGTCGCCCCGTACACGCTGTCGGTGGAGGAGATGTCCAAGCTGTGGGCCACCTTCGCCACCCCCCACCAGCTCTCCCAGACGTACCTGGCGACGGCCGCGCTGGTCGAGGCGGACGTCACCCCGCGCCGGGCCCTGCCGGTGCGCCAGCGGACCGTCACCGTCCTCCCCGGCGGCCCCACCGTGCTGACCGCCCTGGTCACCGACCCGCCCGGCGGGACCGCCGCCACCGGTGACCGGGTCGAGCTGCGCGGCGCCGGGCTGCGCGGCCGGCCCGGGCAGGCCACCCGGGTCCACGTCGGACCGGCCGTCCTCACCCCGGAGCCGGGCGGCACCGACACCACCCTGGCCGTCACCCTCGACGGCACCGTGCCGGCCGGGCTGCACGGCGTCCGCGTCGCGCACGTCACCCCGGCCACCGGCGGCACGCCCGCCCGCGTCACCGCCGGCTCCAACGCGCTACCGCTGCTGGTCCGCCCCACCGCCTCGGTGGTGGACGGCCCGCCCGACATCATGCTCGGCGTCGACCCGCCGCTGATGCCCTGGCAGCGCGCCACGGTCCTGCTCACCCGGCTCACCCCCGGCCCGGCCGGCGAGCCGGACGCGCTGGCCGTCCGGCTCGCCCCCCTCGCCCCGGACGCCACCCCGCAGGACCGGCTCCCCCTCGCCGCCGGCGACGTGCCCACCGGCGACTGGCTGGTCCGGGTGCAGGTCGACGGGGTCGACAGCCTGCCCGACCTGGTCGGAGAGGTTTACGGCGCGCCCGCCCTGACCGTGCCGTGACCGCCGCCGACCACCGGGCCCGCCCGGCCGGCCCGCCGGCCGTGCCGTGGGACGAGGCGAACCGGCTGGCGCTGGTCGCCGAGCTGGACGTGCTGCGGGTACGGCTCGTCGCGTACCCGGGGGAACCTGATCGGGCGGACCTCGCGGCGGCCGAGGGGCGGCTGGCGGCCGCCCGCGCGCTGCTCGACCGGCCCACGGCCCTCGACGCGCTCGCCGCCGCGCTGCGGCTCACCGGCTTCGAACGGGCGGTGCTGCTGCTGGCCACCGGCCCGGAGCTGGCCGGCGAGGTGGCCGACGAGCTCACCGCCGCGCACGGGCAGCCCCGACCCACCTTCGGCCTCGCCCTGGCCGCGCTGCCCGGCCCGCACTGGAGCGCGCTCACCCCGGACGGGCCGCTGCGCCGGTGGGACCTGGTGCGCCTGCTCGACCCGGACACCCCGACCGGCAGCCCGCTGGTCACCGAGGAACGGGTGCTGCACCACCTGATGGGCGTCCGCTACCTGGAGCCCGACCTCGCCGCCGTGGCCCGGCCCGTCCCGCCACCCGCCGGGCTGCCGCCCGCGTTCGCCGCCGTCGCCGCGACCATCCGCACCGTCTGGGAGCACGGCCGCCCCGCCGTGCTCCAGGGTCCGCAGCCGGCCAACCTGCCGGTGCTCGCGGCCGCCGCGGCCGATGCCGCCGGCCGCGAGCTGCGGCTGGTCGCCGTGGCCGACCTGCCCTCCGCGGTACGCGACCGGGACCGGCTGCTGCGCCTCGTCGGGCGGGAGAGCCTGCTCGCGCCGGCCGCCTGGGCGTTCGACGCCGACGGGGCGCGCCCCGAGGACGCCCGCGCCCTGATCCGCGCGCTCGGCACGCTGCCCGCGCCGGTCGCCGTGCTCGGCGCCGTGGACACCGTGCTGGCCGACGGCGTGCTGGTCGGCGTACCCCGGTTGCCCATCGCGGAACGAGCGGCGGCGCTGGACGCCGCGCTCGACCGGCACCTGGCCGACCGGGCGGCGGGCGAGGCGGCCGCGGTGGCCGGGGTGTTCGACCTGGCCCTGCCCGACCTGGAACTGGCCGCCGGGGACGCCGCCGCCGGCACGCCGCTGTGGCAGGCGTGCCGGGCCCGCTCCCGCAGCCGCTACGGAGGGCAGGCCCGGGTGGTGCGGCCCCGCGCCGGCTGGGCCGACCTCGTGCTGCCCGACACCCACGTGGCGCAGCTGCGGTCGCTGGTCGCCGCCGTGCACCACCGGACCCGGGTGCTGCACGACTGGGGGTTCGCCGAGCGGAGCAGCCGCGGTCTCGGCACGGCCGCCCTGTTCGCCGGGCCGAGCGGCACCGGCAAGACCCTCGCCGCCGAGGTGATCGCCCAGGAGCTGGGCCTGGACCTGGTGGTGGTCGACCTCAGCCAGGTGGTCAGCAAGTTCATCGGCGAGACCGAGAAGAACCTCAGCCGGGTCTTCGACGCCGCCGAGGACGGCGCGGCCGTGCTGCTCTTCGACGAGGCGGACACTCTGTTCGGCAAGCGCACCGAGGTACGCGACAGCCACGACCGGTACGCCAACCTGGAGGTCGGTTACATGCTCCAGCGGATGGAGTCGTTCACCGGGCTGGCCATCCTCACCACCAACGCCCGGTCCGTGCTGGACCAGGCGTTCCTGCGCCGGCTGCGGATCGTGGTGACCTTCCCGTACCCGGACCGGGCGGCCCGGGAGACCCTGTGGCGGCGCGCGTTCCCGGCCGGTGTGCCCGCCGACGTCGACCCGGAGCGGCTGGCCGCCGTGGACCTGCCCGGGGGCGGGATCGCCGCGGCGGCGTTGACCGCCGCCTACCTGGGGGCGGACGGGGACCGGATCACCGGCGAGCAGGTGGCCACGGCGACCCGGTGGGAGCTGGCCAAGAACGGGCGCTCCCTGGGCGGCCGCTGACCCGCACAGCAGGCGCCCGCCGCTCCCCCACGGACTCCTTGCTCTCGGGGTAAGCGCAGGTAATGGACGGGGCCCCTGGCCGGCCGTGACGCCGGTCAGGGGCCCCTGTGACGGGATCGGCCTGTGTCAGCCGTCGGATTCGGGCGACGGGATGTAGGCGCCCGGTACGTCCTCCGGCGCGAAGATCTTGGCCTCGCCGGGGTACGGCTTCTTCCAGTCGTGCGTCTGGTACCAGGTGAAATGGTTCATCTGCGCGGGGTTCGCGTAGTCGGGCTTGGCGTCGGGCCCGGTCAGCCGCTGGTGCGACTTCCACTCGTCCCATTGCGCCGCCAGTTGCTGCTTGTCCGCCGGTACGGTCGCCGACGGTGCGGCCGCGGCGAGGGGGTTCTGCGGCGCGGGGGTGTCCACGCCGCAGGCGGGCGGGGTGGCCAGGCCCGCGGTCAGCGAGGTCCGGTTGGGCAGTGCGGTGAACGGCGCGAGGTCCGGCTTCGTGATGAACGCCTGACGCATCGGGCTGGCCGCGCTGTCCTTCTGGTTCATCGGGTGGATCCCGAGGATCTGCTCGATGGTCCGGATCATGGCGATCTGTGTGTAGTAGTGGTTGTCGACGACGCCGCGTTGGGCCCAGGGGCTGATGATCTGGATCGGGGCGCGGTGGCCGTCGACGTGGTCGAGGCCGGCCTGGGAGTCGTCCTCGACCACGAAGATCGCAGAGTCCTTCCAGTAGGGGCTGTGCGAGATGGTGTCAACGATCTTGCCGACCGCGAGGTCGTTGTCGGCGACCTGAGCGGCCGCGTTCGGCGGGCCACCGGTGTGGTCGCTGGACAGCCAGAACATGTTCAGGTTCGCCGGCCCGTTCTTCTCGAAGTCACGCTTCCAGACTTCGTACCGGTAGATGTCCGGGACGCCGGTGTCGAACTTCGGGAAGCCGGACACCGACACGCTGTTGAGCGACGGGATCGGCGAGGACGAGACCATGCGGTAGGCGGTGTCCTGCCCGGTCGCGGCCATGTTCTTGGTGTCGCAGTACAGGTTCTGCCAGCTCGAGCCGGCCGGCTTGCTCAGGAACTGGTGGAATTCCCCGAAGTCCCGCACGGTCTTGCCCGCCGCCTGCGCGCCGGTCCAGATGAAGCCGGTGCGCTGGTGGCCGAGAGCATCGTCCTCGGTGTCGTAGCTGCGGATGTACTCGCCGGCGGTGGACTCGGTGTACTCCGGGTTGTCGGCCTGCATCAGCCAGTTGTGGCCCTCGGCCGAGTTGGTGCCGATGTCGTAGGTGTTGTCGTACAGCCCGAACTGCCGAGCCATTGCGTGCTGGTTCGGCGTCACGTTCTCGCCGAACTGCGCCAGCGACGGGTCGCCGTTGCCCCGCGGGTCGTCACCGAAGACCTGGTCGTAGGTCCGGTTCTCCTTGACGATCATGAAGACGTGCTTGATCGTCGAGGGGTCACCGAGCCGCTGCGGGACCGGCACGGCCTTCGCCGTGCTGCCCTTGGCCAGCTTGACCGAGCCGCCGGTCCAGCCGTTCTGGCTGAAGACCTTGCCGGTCTCGGACTTGATGTCCTTGTCGCTGGGCAGCGTGAACCGCTGCAGGCTCGATGTCGTGTCGTGCGTGCCGTGGCCGGCGGGGTTGTTCGGGCGGCGGGCGTCGATGCCACGGGTGTTGGACAGCAGCACGTCGTTGCCGACGGTGGTGATCTCCGCGGGGAAGTAGTCGGTCGGGAGCAGGCCGACGTAGCTGACCGGCTCGAGCGGGGTTGTGTACCGGTAGACGGCGACGGCGTTGGCGCGGCCAAGTGTCACCAGCAGGTGACCGTCGTCGGTGAGCGTCACCGCGTTGGGCTGGTAGCCGACCGTCGCCTCCGGCCACGGCTGGGTGGCGATGGTCTGGACGACCTTGTTGCTCGCGGTGTCGATGACCGACACGTCGTCGCTGTTGGTGTTGGTGACGAACAGCGCCCCGTTCTTGGCGTACAGGGCGGTCGGGTGCAGGCCGACATCGATGGTGGCGACAGCAGCTGCCGGGTTCGCCAGGTCGATGACGCTGACCGTGCCGGTGGTGGTGGCAGCGGTCACCGGGTCGGCCGGCACCTGGGTGTTGTAGGAGTTGATCGTGGTGTCGCCGGCCTTCGCCGGGCGCCCGCCCTCGTTGCCGACGTAGAGCTTGCTGCCGACCTTGATCATGTCACGGGGGGCGTTGCCCACGGTCCAGCTCTGCTGGATGGCGCCGGTCGCCGCGTTGATGGCCACCACCCGGTTCTGGCCGTTGACCGCGGAGTACACGGTGGTGCCGTCGGTCGAGAACACCGCCTCGGCCACCAGCGCGCGCTTGGGTCCGTCCTGCGGAATCTGGATGAACGTGGGGTTGGCGAGGGTGCCGTCCGGGTTCACGGTGAACTTCCGGTAGCCGTCGGCCTGGCCCAGCCACAGCTGGGAGCCGTCGGGCGAGTACGTGGGGCCCTCCTGGCCCACGTCGTTGCCGCTGATGCGCAGGTTCGCCGCGGCGTTGTTGCCGACGAGCTGCTGCACCTTCCAGGTCTTCAGGTCCACGATGGCCAGCGCCATCCCACCGTCTGTGACCGAGGCCGCCAGGTGGGTGCCGTCCGGGCTGACCGACGACGACATGATCTTGCCAGGGTTGATGACGAGGCGCTCGCCGATCGGGTTGATGTACTGGTCGTCGGACACGACCAGGCCCTTGTCGGTCAGTTGGCCCACCTGGTCGGTGCCGAACTGGTGCGTCTGGGCGAAACTGATGCCGGTGCCGGCGGCGACGACGACAGCGGTGGCGCCTGCCGTGACGAGGGGTAGCCGGCGGCCGAGGCGTCGACGGAGAAGGGCGAGCTGGTCCTTCTCCACACGCCGACGACGGCGTGTTACCTGCATGGAGTCATCCCTTCGTGGTGGGAAACAGTTCGACGTTGCCGTCGAACTGCCAGAGCGGGTTCGGTGCGTCCCCGGTCGGGGTCCGCACCAGGAAGTAGCCGTTGACTTCCTTCGGTCCGTCGCCGTCGGCCACGAACCGCCCATCAGGGGTGACGTCGAGCTGGTAGATGGCCGTCCCCGCGGCCTCGACGTCGGGGAGATGCCAGGAGACGACGCACCGCCAGTCGTTGCCCGGCCCTTCAGCGGCGAGCTTGCCGCCGCCCTTGTTGCACGTCGCCGTGGCGCTCAGCTGCGCTTCGGTGACGTCGGGGCGGTGAAGCTGCGCGGTCTGCATGCGGTAGAGGTGGGCGAATGCCGTAGCGACTGAGCGCTGCACCTTGTCCTGCTCGATCCCGGAGCCCGTGGCCGGCGTCGTCGCGGCGACGACGCCGACCGTCACGGCGAGCACACCGACCAGCGGCAGGACTCCGACGGTGACCGCGCGGCGCCCCGAGCCGTCAACAGCCAGGTTGGTGAAATCGCGCCGCACGAACAGCAGGTAAGCCAGCGCCGTCGCGGTCACGGCCCACACCAGGCTGACCACGATGCCGATCAGGAGCGGGCCGCGCTGCATCGGGCTGGTGAACAGACCGTTCCAGGCGATGAACGCGTAACCGGGCAGCGCGACGCGCAGGGCAACGGGCAGCGGCAGCATCTGCGCGAGCTGCATCGCGAGTGCCACAAGTGCGGGCAGCAGGAGTCCCATCGGGGACCGACCCAGGGCGACGGACCCCAGCAGTCCGATCGCACCCAGGGCCAGCGTCGGAGCGAGTACGCAGACCCAGGCGAGCAGGGTCTGCCCGGCGGCGTCTCCGGGCGTCAGCAGGTGCCCGTCGAGGCCAACCAGCGGGTGGTTGCCGACCGCCAGGACCCCGCCGGCCGTGCTGGAACAGGCAAGCCCGGCGACGAGGAGCAGGATGACGGTGAGGCTGGACAACGCCTTCGCGGCGAAGATCCGTCGAGGTGACCGGACCGCCACGAGCAGGTGGCGCCAGGTGCCGAGGCGGTCCTCGGAGGCGAACACGTCGCCGGCGACCACCGAGGTGAGCAGCGGGAGCGCCCAGGTGCCCGCGAAACCGAGCGTCACCAGCGGTCCGGCCCATCCCGTGGCGTGCATCCAACGACCGAAGAGGGTGTCGACCGGCAGCGAGCTCTGCTGGCTCACCGCGGCGACGAACAGCGCCGGCGCGATCCAGCAGGCGAGGACCAGCAGCCGGATCCGCCATTGCGAGACCAGCTTGACCAGCTCGAAGCGGTAGCCGCGCTTGATCGAGACGGGATGGGCGCCGACCGCGGGGTCGGCGGCGATGGTCGCGATCATCGGACGGCCTCCTGCTGTTCGGTGAGGGCGAGGAACGCCGCCTCCAGCGTCGACACCACGGGTGTGAGCTCGCGCACCGCGATGCCCGCGTGCACGAGCCGCACCACCAGTTCGTCGAGGGCGGGCACCGGCGCACGCACGACGAGCACCTCGACGTCCCGTGCACCGGCGCCATCGCCGACGTGGATCCCGGCTGTTTCGGCAGCCAGCTGGCGGGCGGCCTGCGGGTCGGAGGTTCGCACCCGGTAGTCGAGCTCCCGGTTCTCTGCGGCCAGCTTGGTCAGCGGACCGGTGAAGACGACCCGTCCGGTGGCGAGGATGGTGACCTCGGAGCACAGTGCCTCGAGATCGTCCATGCGGTGACTCGAGAGCACGACGCTTGTCCCGTCCTCCGCGAGCCGGGTGAGGACACCATGTACGTGCTTCTTGCCGGCCGGGTCGAGGCCGTTGGAGGGTTCGTCGAGCACGAGCAGCCGAGGCTTGGCGAGCAGGGCGGCGGCGAGCCCGAGCCGTTGACGCATGCCGAGGGAGAAGCCGCTCGCCCGGTCGTCCGCGACATCGGCGAGCCCGACCTGATCGAGCACGTCATCGATCCCCGCCGTCCGCGGGCCGTGGTCGCGGAGACCAGCCAGGGCGGCCAGGTTCTGCCTGGCGGTCAGCGACGGATAGAGCCCGGGACCGTCGACGAAGCCGGCGACACCTTCAGGAGCGGCGAGGGCCCGCGCCACCGGCGTACCCAAGATCTCCAGGTGGCCGCTGTCGGCGACGGCCAGGCCCAGCAGGAGGCCCAAGAGGGTCGTCTTGCCGGCGCCGTTCGGCCCGACCAAACCGTGGATCTGCCCCGGCGCCACATCCAAATCGACGCCGTCGAGCGCGACAGCGTCGCCGAAACACTTGGTGATGCCGCGAGCCCGGATTGCGAGTGCTGCGTCCATGAGCCCCTTCTTTCGTCGCCTTAGGCAACCTAGGGACGGGATCCAACGCAGGCAGGGTCCACTGTCTGAACGTTCGTGGAACGGGAGACGACCGAGTCCAAGGGGGCGGACGCGGAATCCATGGCTTCACGTCCTGTTAGGAGCGTCGCGGGAAGCTTGCGGACGGGTCTGGCCCGACAGTGCGGAATCGGCGGGCGGCAACGGCGACACCGGCGGCGGGGACAACGGTGGCGGCGACGACCCCCGCTTCAGCACATGTGAGAGGCCGACGATCACGGCTACGGCCCACACGTTCGAGCCGAGGACTCGGAGTACTACTGGTACACCGACCGAGACAACGAGGGAAGGTCTGCGAGTGGAGCCCACCTGCAGGCTGGCGACCCGGGCCTCACTGCTGCACGTCCGGCCGTCGCATGGAAGGCGCTCTCGGCGAAGGTTGCCGCGCCCGCTGACGTCCAGAGGGTTCGGGCCCGAGGCTGCACCTGTCTGCACTCGTCCGCCTCGGCCGCCACCGTTGATGGCGCCTGCTGATGTCGGGTCGCCGCTCCTCGCCTAGCGGCCGTGATTGTGGTGGTCCGTGCCGCTGGCATACAAGTCTGCCGATTAGGTGCATGACCCCGGGGATCGAGTCGGACAATCAAGGCCATGCGGACACGTTGGGTTCAGACAGCGATGATGGGGCGCCGGAGCCACTCGAGCATGCGGCAAGCGTTGATCCTTGCGTTCGGGGTGGGGGCGCTGACCGGGGCGACGGGCGCGCTGACTCTACGCCGTCGCAGGCACGCGGGTGACATCCCGGCGGCTGACGTCCCCGGCCACCTGGGAGACACCGCCTTGCCGCCTCTGGGCCGGCAATCCGACGAGCCCTTGCCGGGCTCAGTGAAGACGCCAGCGGTGCAGCAAGGCTGACCTGGTCCCGCAGCATCAGTCGGACCTGGCCGACCACACCACGTCGTTGGCGTCTCTGGCTATTCCGGTACGCGAAAACTAGTGAGGGCACGTATGCCAGAAGATTCCAGCGGCAGCTCTGGCGCTGCCTCTGCTGACACACCGGTCGCTGAGCTCGTGCAGCGCGCCACCGATCAGATCACCCGGCTCGTCCGGGACGAGCTGACGATGGCACGTGCGGAGATGACCGCAAAGGGCAAGCGAGCAGGCATGGGCGCCGGGCTGCTCGGCGGCGGCGCCATGCTCGGTTTCTACGGCGTCGGTGCCGTCGTCGCCGCGGTGGTGCTGACCCTGGGCGCGTTCATGCCGGACGCGCTGGCCGCCCTCATCGTCGCCGTCATCCTGTTCATCGCCGCAGCCGTGGCGGCGCGACGCGGAAAGAAGCAGGTCACCAAAGCCATGCCGGCCACGCCGACGGCGACCAGGGACAGCGTGCAAGCAGACATCGAGACGATACGCGGCGCGGCCGGTCGGAGGCAGCCATGAGCACGGCAAGCCCAAGTGATCCGGACAAGGTACGGCAGGACATCCAGCACACGCGGGCGGAGCTGGGGGAAACCGTCGCCGCCCTGGCAGCCAAGACCGACGTCAAGACCCGCCTCGGCGGCAAGGCCACCTCAGCAGCCGGTGGACTCCGGCAGCGCCTCACCACAGCCGGCCAGTCGGCGAAGACCTCGGCAACGCAGAGATTCCGCACGGTGAGCCAGAAAGCCTCCCAGCGCGCCGCGACCGCCAAGCAGAAGACCCGTCAGGCCATGACCACGGCACGCGGCTCGGCCCAAGCCAGTACCCAGACCACCGGCAAGACCGAGTCCACCGAGGTCACCTCCGCACGTGCCGTGACAGCGAAGGTCAGCACCGCGCTACGCGCCAAACCCGTGCCGGTCCTCGCGGCCGCCGGCGCCGCAGCCGCCCTCACGATCGTGGCCTACCGCCGCCGCCGGACGAGATGACCAACGGCGCCGCTGCGACCCGTGAGGCACGCGGTTGAGCGAAGAACCCCGGGTGTATGGGCTGCTTCGGCGGTGGCAGCGCTCGGGCGTGTGGTTACAGATCCTCACCGCTTGCAGGCCAGGGCGGACGCGGCCGGCTTGATCTGCTGGGAGGTCAACGTCGACTCGACGATCTGCCGGACTCGTCAGCACGCAGCTCCGCAGGCCGAGGCTTACCTGTAGTTCGTGAACTGGTGGTGGCTCTCTTACGTCGTTTGCCGCCAGCCTGATTGGCGTAGGAGCCGGAGGCCGTTGAGGCCGACGATGACGGTGGAGCCTTCGTGCCCTGCGACGCCCAGGGGAAGGGGCAGGTGGCCGGTGAGGTCCCAGGTTACGAGGACGATGATGAACGCGGCGGCGATCAGGAGGTTCGCCTTGACGACTCGGCGGGCTCGCCGGGACAGGGCGATCATGGCGGGCAGGGCGCTCAGGTCGTCCCGGACGAGCACGGCGTCAGCGGTTTGCAGGGCCAGGTCCGATCCCTGGCGGCCCATCGCCACACCGAGCTCGGCGGTTGCCAGGGCGGGGGCGTCGTTGACGCCGTCGCCGACGAGAAGAACCCGTTGCCCCCGGGCCTGGACGTGGCGGACCCTGTCGACCTTGTCGGCGGGCAGCAGCCCGGCGTAGGTGTCGGCGATGCCGGCTTCGGCGGCGAGGTGTCGGGCCGCGCCGAGGTTGTCGCCGGTGAGCAGGACGGGGGTGGCGCCGGTGAGGGCGGTGAGGGCTTCCACGGTGGCGGCGGCCCGGGAGCGGATGTGGTCGGCGAGTGCGAGGACGCCCCACGGCCGCCCGTCGACGACCACCACCACGGCGGTGTGGCCGGCGCCCTCGACGTGGGTGACGACGTGCCGGGTCTCGGCCGCGACGTGGTCGGGTAGCTGGTCGAGCAGGCTGGGTCGGCCGACGGCCACCCGCCTGCCCTCGATGAGGGCAGTGACGCCGTGGCCAGGGGTGGAGTCAAAGTCGCCTGCGGGCGGGACGGGAAGGCCACGTTCCTGCGCGGCGGTGAGAACTGCCACCGCCAAGGGATGCTCGCTCGGGTCTTCCGCCCCGGCGGCCAGCCGCAGCAGCTCGGTGGTGTCGACGCCGGCTGCGGCGTGGACGCCGGCGAGGCGCGGGCTGCCGGTGGTGAGGGTTCCCGTCTTGTCGAATGCCACCAGGCTCGTGTCGGCGAGTCGTTCCATGACCAGGGCTGACTTGACGAGCACGCCGTTGCGACCGGCGAGCGCGATGGCGGACAGCAGGGGTGGCATGGTCGCCAGCACCACCGCGCAGGGCGAGGCCACGATCATGAAGGTCATGGCGCGCAGCAGGGTGGGCTGCAGTTCGGCGCCGAGGGCGAGCGGAACGCCGAACAAAGCAAGGGTCGCCACGACCACGGCCACGGAGTACCACTGTTCGACCTTCTCGATGAACAGCTGGGTCTTCGCCTTGGTGGCGGAGGCTTTCTCCACCAGAGCGACGATGCGGGCGATCACCGACTCGCCGACCGGCCGGTGAACCTGGGCGATGAGGGAGCCGGTCCCGTTCAGGGTGCCGGCGAACACCTCGTCGCCGGCCGTCTTGGCCACCGGCAAGGGCTCACCGGTGATGGTCGCCTGCTCGACGTCGCTGGCGCCGTCCAGCACCAGGGCGTCAGCAGCGATCCGCTCCCCCGGCCGGATCCGGATGATGTCGTCGACGGCCAGGTCCGCCGCTTCGATCACCTCCTCCTCACCGTCGGGCAGCAGCCGGGTGGCCCGCTCGGGCGCCAGGTCGAGCAGGGCGCGCACCGAGTCGGCGGTCCGGGCGGTCGCGACCGCCTCCAACGCTCCAGAGGTGGCGAAGATGACGATCAACAGGGCACCGTCGAACACCTGCCCGATGCTCGCCGCGCCGACCGCAGCCACGATCATCAGCAGGTCGACGTCCAGGGTCCGCTCAGGTAGCGCGCGCAGGCCCGCGAGCGCCGGCTCCCATCCCCCGGTGACGTAACACGCGAGGTACAGGGCCCACCACAGCGCCGGGGGCGACTCGAGCAGTTGGGCCACACCGCCGAGAGCGAACAGCCCGGTGGCGATCGCCGCCCACCGCACCTCAGCCAGCGACCAGAAGCGGGCGACGAGACCGGGGCCGGCGGGGCGGCCGCTGATGACAGGTGGCGAAGAGAGCGTCGAGCTGATCACGACAAGCCACAATACCTGCGTAGCTAGGAAGGTAAGCAGGCAGATGTGCAGACCAGTTCTGGAGCACGGCTATGGTGGCTTCGTGCACACCACGCTGCCCGACTTTCAGATGCCCAACGAGGAACAGGTCCATCTGGCCGCCGAAGGCTTCCGAATGCTCGCCGACCCGACCAGAATCAAGATCCTCTGGGCCCTGCTCCAAGGCGAGTCGTCCGTGGCCTGCCTCGCGGAACTCGTCGGAGCGAGCCCCACAGCCGTCAGTCAGCACCTCGCGAAGCTGCGTCTGGCCGGCCTGGTCAGGGGACGACGGGAAGGAACCTTCGTGCACTACTCCGCAGCCGACAGCCACGTACGTGCGCTCCTCGCGGAGGCGCTGTTCCACGCCGACCACGCGGATCACCCGGACCGCCACGCCGACGACCGACACGTGCACGAGACGAAGGCCGCAGCCGACCTCGGTTGACGACATCGGCCTGTGGGCCTGGTCCGACCCGCTGGCTTCCCGCTACCCCGGGGCACGGCCGGCACGGCCGGGCAGCTGCGGTCCAGCCTCTCAGGATCGTTCGCCACCCGCAGCTGAGCCGATTCCGCCGAGCAGCAGGCGGTGGGGCAGGTGCACGCTGTCCACCCCCGCGCGCTACGGGCAATTCCCACGTCATGCGAGCTATCGACGAGGCGCTGTCCGCTGGTGGGACGGCCCCTTGACTTCAGGTCGACCTGAAGTCGGAGGGTGCATCCATGAGCGAAGACACGATGAAGGCCGCTGCCGGGCTGATCGCGCGACTCGACGCCGCGGAGACCGAGGCGGGCCCGATCCGTCTACGACACCGCAGCTACGAGCTGCTGGAACCCTCCCCCGGCGCTTCCGTCGTCGACGTGGGCTGCGGAACGGGACGCGCGGTGGCCGAACTCAACCACCGTGGCGTCGCCGCGATCGGAGTCGACCCGGACGAGCTGATGATCGCCACGGCCCGCCGCCGCTGGCCGGGGGCCGAGTTCCGGATGGGCAGCGCCGAGTCTCTCCCGCTCCCCTCTCAGGCGGTGTCGGGATACCGGGCGGACAAGGTCCTGCACGTGCTGCCGGACCCCGCCGCCGCGCTGGCGGAGGCGCACCGCGTGCTGAGCCCGGGTGGGCGGATTGTGCTGGTCGGCCAGGACTGGGACGCGCTGATGATCGACTCATCCCACTCTGACCTCACCAGCGCGATCGTGCGCAGCCAGGCCGGCTCCCTCCCGAACCCGCAGGTGGCCCGGGCGTATCGGAACCTGCTCCTGGACGCCGGATTCCAGGACGTCGCCGTCGAAGCGCACACCGAGATCGTCACCAAATCCGGATTCCTGCCGATGGTCGAGGCCTTCGCCGCCAAGGCGGTCACCGCGGGCAGCGTCACCGCTGAGCAGAGTGCTGTCTGGGTGCGGGACCAGCAGTCCCGGGCGAGCATGGGACGGCTGTTCGTGGCCATACCGATGTTCGTCGCCTCAGCCCGCCGCCCGTGATCCCTTCGACCCGAGATACCGGAGGAGCGGCAGCTGCCAGGCTCCTCACTTCAGGTTGCGAACGGACCGACGGGTGACTGGCCGGCGCCGACGGTGCCGGATCGTTGGCGGGCCGTCGCGACACGGTCGTCTGTGGATATCCGCCGGCGCGTCATGCGGGTACGTGAGGTGCGGCCTGCGGCCCGATTCGCGCTCGGACCATGGCCTGGTAGTGCGGGCACGCGGTGAAGTCCTCGTGCTCGCACTCCAGGCCCCCGTCGATGAACCGCAGTGAGTCCTGCAGGGCGTCGATGCGTGCGACGAGGTCCGCGCGGTGACGGAGCAGGATCTCCCTCCGCCGCTCCGGCACGGCGGAGGTCAGCAGATCACGGATCTGCTCCAGCGACAGTCCCGCCTCCTTCGCGCGCAGGATCGTCGCGACCCGGTACAGGTCGGCCGAGCTGTAACGGCGGCGTCCCGCCACGACCCGAGCCGGCATCAGCAGCCCCACCGACTCCCAGTGCCGCAACACGTGGGTGGCCAGCTCGAACCTGCTGGCAATCTCACCGATCGTCATCGTCGCCTCGTCGCCTGGCTGCATACCGACCGACCCTAGGCGGCCATCAGAGAAATCACGGCTAGCCACCCGACGCCTCACATCAACCGCCCCCTGCGGCCGCCGACCGGCAGGGCAGCTTCACCGTCGGGCCCGGCAGTAGGACTTACGAGATAGGCGTGGCACCGCCGTGTACCGCCAGTGCGTCGAGGATCAGATCAAGGCCGAATTCGAACTGCCCGCCGAAGTGGTATCCGGGCTGCTGGACGTGCTGCGTGGCGAACTCGACCAGATGCGGGTAGTCGCCCGCCGCGAAACCTTCCATGATCGAATCCGCCACGGCGTTGGCGGAGCCCGTAGTGTCGAACGGCAGCGACGCCTCCTGCAGCACGAATCCGTAGACGTACGCGTCGACGATGCCGTACGCGTGTGCCGTCATCTGTAGCGAGAAGCCGCCGGCTCGCAGCACGCCCAGCATGGCGTCGTGATGGCGCAGGGTGGCCGGCCCAGGACTGGTCCGGGTTTCGACCAGGGCCAGCGCCCAGGGATGCCGCGCGAGGACCGTACGGGCCGAGAGGCATCTCCGGCGCACCTCGGCGCGCCAGTCGCCGCCCACCTCGGGGAGTTCGATCTCGGCGAAAACCCTGTCGACGAGGGCGTCGAGGAGATCGTCCTTGTTACGGATGTAGTAGTACAGCGACATTGGCTTGGCGTTCAGCTCGGCGGCCAGCGACCGCATGGTCAACGCCCCCACGCCGTGCGCGTCGGCGATGCCGACCGCGGCCTGCAGCACCCGCTCGCGACTCAACTGCCGTGCTGGCTCGCCCACCCTCTGGTTCCCGTCTTTCTGGCTTCCGTTGACCGGCCTCGCCGCCAAGGCTATCGTACTTAGTACTTCTTACTTAGTACGAAAGCCTGTGAGGCGAAGATGTCCCTCCGCGTGACCGGCAGATGCGCCGGTGCGTTCTTCCTGTTGGCGTTCGTCTCCTACGGCATCGGCAGCGCTCTCGCCGGGCAGGTCGCCGGGACGGCGCTAGTGGTGCTCAGCTCCGTCATGGTGGTCGCCATCGGCGTGCTGGTCTTCCGGGCGCTGCGCCGATCGCATCCGGGGATCGCCTGGGCGTACCTTGTCGCGCGCGGCGCGGAGGGGTTCCTGCTCACCGCCGGGATCGTCCTGCGGAACTCGGTCGGTTCCGGTGCCGCCGACATCGCATACCAGCTGGCCATGCTGTCACTGGGGCTGGGCAGCCTGCCGTTCTGCCTGGCCCTTCACCGGCAGCGCTGGCTGCCGAGCTGGCTGGCCATCTGGGGATCCGTCGGATACGCGCTGCTGGCGGCCGGCGCGGCCGCCGAGCTGATGAGGACCACGGTCGGGCTCGTGCTGGCGATCCCGGGTGGCCTGTTCGAGATCGTCTTCGGCCTGCTGTTGCTCGCCCGCGGCTTCGCGCCGTCCACCGCTGTGCAGCCCGGTGCCGCTTCCCGCGGGCCGTCGAGCGCAGCGGCGGCCGTGGAGGGCGGCTCCCGGGTAAGCCGTGCGGCGCTGGCCGCCGGGCTCGGCCTGCTGCTGATGGCGGTTCTCGCTGGGCTGGCCAACTTCGGCGTCGTGGACCGGCTGGTCTCCACCGAAGCCGTCGAGACCACCACCCAACTGCTGTCGAATCAACGCGCATTCGCCCTTGCCGTCACCGCTCTGTTCGCGGTGGCCTGCCTCGACGTGCTGGTCGCCTGGGCGCTGCGGGCGTTCTTCGACGACACCCACCGCACCGTCCCACTGCTCTCCGCCTGGTGCCGCACCGTATACGCGGTCGTCTTCGCCGCCGCGATCACGCACCTGGTCGCCGCCGCTGGTCTCCTGCGTGACGGCGCGGCGACCGACCAGATCGCCCCCGGTGTGCACGCGCAGATCACCGAATTCGAGGAGATCTGGAGCATGGGCCTGATCCTGTTCGGCGTCCACCTGCTGATGATCGGGTGGCTGGCATGGCGGTCTCGCACTGTGCCAACCTGGGTGGCGGCGCTCGTAGCGATCGCCGGCGCGGGCTACCTCGCTGACTCGATCGGAGCGCTGGTCTCGACCGCGTACACCATTCAGGTCGCCGCAGTCACGTTCGTCGGTGAGGTCGTCCTCATGGTGTGGCTACTCGTGTTCGCCGCGCGCTCGCACCGCCAAGCGCCGGTCCAACGTGGACGGGGATCCTACCCGCCAGCCGCAGCTCGCATGATCGGCCACCGCGTGTAGGTGATGGCTCCGTCGTGTGCCTGGTCAGGGAAAGACTTCGATGGCGGGCCCTGCCCCGGTGCCTGACCGCGGCCGGCCGTCCAGTCCATCCGGCGGCCTCGGTCAACCCCACCCGCCGTGCTGTCGCATCGGCCGGGGGGCACGCAGCGGTCAGCTCTTGGCTGATCGGCCTACTGCTCGCCGGTCAGCTCAGCAAGGTCGACGGCGTTGAGGAGTTCGGCGAGCGCGGGCTCGGTGGCGAGGTTCAGGGGCTGCAGTTCGCCGGTGCGGGCTCGCGGGTTGAGTATGAGCTCGGTGCTGGTGTCGTTGACGATTTGGGCTGCGTCGGCTGTCTGCCACTGGACGCCGTTGAGTGCTCGGCGGCCGAACGTGGCGGCGAGTAGGCAGGAGACACGGGGCCGGCCGTAGCTGTCGGGCCCGTCGTGGCGCAGGACGGCGACGCGGGCGGAGGCGATCGCGGGTGCGACGGCGAACGCTTCCCGGACGGTGACGAGGACTTGGCCGCACACGAATTGTCGGTAGTAGGCGGCGCGGTCGCGCTGCGGGAGCTTGCGCAGGGACAGGTTGCCCGCCTGGGTGGTGGTGGGCATGCGTTCGGGCACGACGTGGTCCACCCCGGGTACGAGCACCACGAGGGACACCTCGTCGGCGAGGACGCCAACGGCGGCACTGGGTGCCTCGTTGTCCTCGAAGGCTTCCTCCAGCGTGTCCAGGACGACCTCGGGCGAGTTGCGGCACAGTTGCTGCCACCGCTGGTCGAGGTATTGCTGCCAGGCTGCCTGCTGTTCACATCGGGTCGTCCACTGCCGTTGCATCTCGGACTCGGTCCACCCGGCAGCGAGTTGTTTGGCCTGAGCTCGTTTCGCGCGCTCGAAGAGGCCGATGCCGGCCAGGGCGTGCTGTTCGTAGTGCTTCTGAATGCTTTCCCGGTCGGGGGGTGCTGGTTGCGGTGCGATGGGTCGGGTGGCTGCGGGGAAGTCGACCCGGTGCAGCTCCAGGATGCGGAGGAAGGCTTGGGCCAGGCGTTGGGCCTCCTCGACTCGCTGCGCGTGTGCCGCTTGCCTCTGCTGGGCCGCGATCTGCCGCTGATAGGTCGCGGCCGACGTCGCCCGACCGCTGGAGCGGCGGCCGCCTCCCAGGGAGGTGTAGAAGCCGACGGGACCCGCGCCGGTGGAGAAGCCGGTGCGGCCGGCGCCGAAGTGTACCCGGGCCGCCCGCGGGCCGACGCTGGTGCGGATGCCGCGAGAGGAGGCACGGATACGCACCCCAGGTGCCAGCTTGATGGAGAACCCCATCAGCCGACGGTAGGCCCTGGCGCTTGAGCGGTCGTTCAGCCTGTTACCTGACCGCTGCTCCGCTGACCGGCCGCACCCGGGGTCCCTATCGGCCACCCTCGAGTGCCCGGCCCGGCACCATCGCCGACGCTGGCCGCTCCGGGCGGGCGCGCACCGGACGCGGCGGCGAAACCGGCGAGCGCGATCTCGGCCGCCTGGTGCAGGTCTGCGCGGCTGACCCCGGCGGCGGCGTGTACCGCCTGACCCTCGGTGACCACCATGACGAAGCGGGCGAGCGCGGCCGGGTCGGCGTCGGCGGGTAGATCGCCTTCGGTGACGGCGCGGGTGAACCGGTCGGCGAGGGCGCGCTCGCCGGCCAGGCGGCTGGCGGCGAGGAACGCGGCGACCGGTGTGTTCTGGGTGGAGCAGGCGGTGCCGCCCTGGATCGACAGGCAGCCGGCCGGACGGTCGGGGCGGGTCACGGCGAGCACGTTGTCGTGCAGCAGCGCCGCGACGACCTGGTACGCGGTGGGTTGGGCCAGCGCGTCACGCGCGTACCCCATGTCCTGTTCGGCGTAGCGCGCCACCACCTTGCGGAACAGTTCCTCCTTGCCGCCGTAGGCGGCATAGAGGCTGGGCTTGTTGATGCCCATGGCGGCGGTGAGGTCGTTCACCGACGTGCCCTCGTACCCCTGTCGCCAGAAGACCTCCGTTGCGCTCTCCAGCGCCGCGTCGGCGTCGAAACCCCGGGGCCGTCCTCGTTGTCGCACGCCCACCACCTCCCGGCGCTCATGCTACTCGGCTCCCAACCGATCGGTACAGAAATTTGCGGGCCAGGTCAGCGGTTGCTACCGTCAGATGCGTACCGATCGGTACAGAATTATTGGAGGATGGTGTGGCGACTCAACTGGACACCTCGCTGCCCGCGGTCGGGGTGTGGAGCACGGAACTGCGTGGCGCCGCCCACCCGGCCGTCCGGGACGCGGCGACCGAACTCGACGAGCGGGGATTCCGGGCGCTGTGGGTGCCCGGCCTCGACGGAGGCGGAGCGGTCGACGACGTCGACCACCTGCTGGAAGCCGCGCCACACGTCACAGTCACCCTCGGTGTGCTGGCGATCTGGGGCCAGGAACCGGTGGCCCTGGGGAACCGCCTCGCCGCGTTGGACGCCGCGCACGGGCCGCGGACGGTTCTCGGCTTCGGGGTGAGCGACGCCCACTCGGCCGCACGGGCGGGGCAGGACTACGGCCGGCCGGTCGAGTCGATGGGCCGCTGGCTGGACGCCCTCGACGCCGCGCCCCGGCCGGTACCTGCCGGGCGGCGCATCCTGGGTGCCCTCGGGCCGAGGATGGCGGACCTGGCAGCCGCCCGAACGGCAGGGTGGCATCCGTTTCTCGTGACGCCGGACTACACCGCGGCGCAGCGGGAGCGCCTCGGCGCCCAGCCACTGATCGCCCCACACCTGGCGGTCGTCCTCGACCGGGACCCGGAGCGGGCCCGCGCCGCCGCTCGGGCGGGAATCGGCATGTTCATTGACTTCCCGGCGTACCGGGCCAACCTGGCCCGACTGGGGTTCACCGAGGACGACCTGGTCCCTGGCGGCAGTGACCGCCTGATCGACGCCCTCGTCGCCTGGGGCGACCTCGACGCGGTGAGCGACCGCATCCGTGAGCACCTGGACGCGGGCGCGGACCACCTCGCCCTTCACGTACTGCGGCCCGACCAACCGGATCGACCCGCGCTGCCCCTGCCGCAGTGGCGTGACCTGGCAACTCTCCTGCCGAGCTTCACCCCCGCAACCCCTTGACCACCGGCCGGCGCACCCGCGGTCGGGACAACCGCACCAGAAACGACAGAAGGAGAACCATCGTGGGACAGCTTGACGGCAAGACCGCCCTCGTCACGGGCGGCACCACCGGCATCGGCCTGGCCGCCGCCCGCCGCTTCGCCGCCGAAGGCGCGTACGTCTTCCTCACGGGCCGGCGCAAGGGCCCGCTGGACGACGCCGTGGCGAGCATCGGGGCCAGCGCCACCGGCATCGCCGGCGACGTGAGCAGCCTCGACGACCTGGACCGGGTGATGCAGGCGATTCAGGACCGAGGCGCGGGGCTCGACGTGGTGTTCGCCAACGCCGGAGGTGGAGAGTTCCTCCCGCTCGGCTCGATCACGGTGGAGCACTTCGCGAGCACCTTCGACAACAACGTCCGCGGCACCCTGTTCACCGTGCAGAAGGCCCTGCCCCTACTCAACGCGGGCGCCTCAGTCGTGCTGACCGGCTCGACGGCCGCGGTCAACGGCACCCCCGCATTCAGCGTCTACGCCGCCTCGAAGGCCGCGATCCGCTCGTTCGGCCGCACCTGGGCCGCAGAGCTCGTGGACCGGAAGATCCGGGTCAACACCCTGATCCCCGGTCCGACCGAGACACCGGGGGTCGCGGGCCTGGCGGCCAGCCCGGAGGACGCCGCCGGCCTGATGCAGGCCATCGCCTCGGGCGTGCCCATGCGCCGCATGGCCCACCCGGACGAGATCGCCAACGCCGCGCTCTTCCTCGCCTCCGATCAGAGCAGCTACATGACCGGCAGCGAGATCTTCGTCGACGGCGGGCAGCAGCAGATCTGATCGACGGCAGCAATCGGCCCGCCCGCGACACGGGCGGGCCGACTTGCATTCCGGTACGCGTCACGGGTCGATGAGTACCGCCGTCGATTGCCGTTGCGCCGGTGGATGTCTGCACCGGTCGACGACCTCGTACCTTCTGATCCAGAGGTTCAAGGTTCGAGTCCCTGGCGGCCCACTCCTCCACAGCTCAGCGGCCCTTCGCGGGGCCGCTGTTGCGTTCATTAGGGCCGGTACAGCAGCGAAGTACTGTTGCCTGGGGGCCAAGGGGCCGACGAGGACCAGGTCCAGGCCATCGCCAGGCGTTCGCGGGTCATCATTGCCGTTGGGTGCGGGCCGCCACCAGTAGAACAAGACCGGTCACGGTCAGCACGGAGCCAGCACAAATTCCACTCAGGCCCACTAATACGTTTCCGCCCTGCCAGGAAGAGACCGGATACGCCGCCTCGGAGAAGTAGTACACGGCGAGCCACAGGATGCCTGCCGCCAAGGGCCCAACGATACCGAGCGCCATCAGGAGGATCCCTGCCGCGATCAATGGCCTCAGCCGTGGCCGTTCGGCGCTGCGTAGGTTCTGACTGGCCGCAGAGGGGCCTCCCGTCCCCATCGCCACGATCCTGTGGATCTCGTCTCCTGAGATGCCGAAGCGTTGCTCGATATGCCCGACGTCATCTCCAGCCGCGTACGCGGCGATGACCTGTTCGTCACGATCCACAGTCATGCCATCCGATCGTAGCTGGTCGATCACCTCCCAGGACGACCAGGAATTGCGCCGTCCAACAACTGCTGAGCAGCCAAGCGAGCAGCCAAACCGGCGAGCAGCAGCGGATGATCGCGGACGGCACGTCCGGCACGACGTTCAGGCGGTGAACCAGCGCCCGGGGACTGACTCGTAATGCCTAGGCCGCCGGCGACCGCCGACGGCCCCAGAGGTGGAGCCCGGGTCAGGCGGGCGGGGTGGGGCAGCAATGAGAGAACGAAGGCAGAAGTAACGGCCAGCAGTAGACGTACACGGGACAGCACAGCGGCCATGGTTGGCAACACGGAACGGTGTCCGACCGCACCCAGCGGTGAGGCCCAGGTGCGTTCACACCGAAGAGGTCACTGGTTCGTTCCCATGTTGAAGGGCGCGTCAGGAATGACGGAACCATGCTCGGGCGGAGGCGGGAACCAGCACGAGCAGCGCCACCAATGCGCCGTACGCTATCGGCAGGAATCCGAAATCGCTGGATCCGAGCGAATTTAGCCCCGATAGCAGAACCAGCACGCCGAGCACCACGGCCACGATCCGGGATCCCCGCCATCCGCGCCACAGCCCGTACCCGATTGACGCGCAGACAGCCACGCCGACCAAGGTGAGCAGTAGCACTGGCACCAGATTCCGGGCCTCGAACTCGGTCAGCACCAGGACGAGTAACCCGAGTGGCACCAGTGCGCCAGCGGCAACGAGCAGTGCGGCGATGAGCACCGGCGCGGGTGGCCGGGACGAGACCGAAGCGGTCCCGCCCGGAGAGCTGCCAGTAGCAGCTCGACGGCGATCATTACCGATGTCCATACCGGACAAGCTATCCGACAAACGCGCGAGCGGCAGACCCAGCCCGGATGACCTCGTACCGCACCCGATCAGGCCGGCTCGCCGGCAATCCAGAGGTTCAGGGTGCGAGTCCCTGGCGGCCCGCTCCTCCGCAGGTCAGCGACCCCGATCGGGGTCGCTGTTGCCCTGATCGGGGCCGGTACAGCGGCGAAGTACAGCAGTGGACCAATGGTCAGCCTGACTTCCCTGTCGGGGATGCTCTCGACCGGTCCCTACCGTGCTCGGCAGCCAGGTGGCACGGCCACTCACGCCGTGATCAATCCGATTCCCAAGCTGACAGTAGCCTCAGAGAATCAGTTCGGATGGACCACCTCGACCGGTCACGACGCGTCGCCGGCCGCCAGTCCTGCGTCGAAGGCGGCCAGGAAGTCCAGCAACTGACGCCGCGCGGCGTCGTCGTGTGTGCGGTGGTTCAGGAAGGTCGACGTGACGCGGTGCGACCGGCCTTCGACCACCTCGATCAGTTCGGCGAGTTGAAGCCGAGCCTCGACCACCGCGACCGACCCCACCTGACGGCACCACGCCTCGATAAGGGCGGGATCGGTGGAGATGGCGTCAATTCCGCAGCACGCGCGGACACACTCGACCTCGCAAAAGATGATGCACTTGCTCAGGGGCGCTGGTATTTCGACCGACACCTCAACCATTGCCGCTCCTTCCGCTGAGCCCACCGCGACGGTGGCCTCTACTCCAGACTCCCCGTTGAGAGCAGCCGGTCGTCGTCCGTGGGGAAGCCCCAGAACACCGGCTTGTCGTCGTACTTCAGATCCGCCTCCGCCCACTGCGGCGCGGCGGACACGATCACGTGATGTGGTCAACGTGGCATGGCTGCGGCGTGCTTGCTGGCGAGTTCGTATAGGCGCGCGGGGTCGCCCAGGGGGCGGATTCCTCCTGGGCCTACGGCGACGTCCCTCGGGTCCAGCGTGGCTGCGGCCTGGAGCGAAGGCACATTTCGGCCGGCGCGGTCGACCATAACGAGCGCGGTGGCGGTGAAGCCTTCCAGCAGGGACCTGAGGATTGCGTGGCTTGAGGACAGGTACTGCGCGACCAGTGCATCCACGAAGCTGACGAACACGTCGAGGTCGATCTCATAGTCGTCGGCGCGCATTGGGCCGATCCCGGTCGGTACGTCAACCAGTTCAGCGAGCGCCTCGCTGGTGCAGGCGAACCACTCGGCCACTCGGTTGGAAGGGTTCCACAGGACGAGGTCGCCCGCCTGAAAGTACTGACTCATATTCTGATGATCACGGATTGGGGATCAGACGTGCGACCCGCCCTGCCGACGCCTCCGCTTCGGAAGCGACCTGCCCTGCCGGAGCCGTCATCCCATTCCGATCAACCGCGGCCACTGGCCGAGCCAGGATGCGCCGCGATGACGACACACCTCCCGGTCACCCCGGCTTGGACGTGCGGCGGTTGCGGTGCCGACTGGTCTTGCCAGACCCGGCGGCGGGAGCTGCGAGCGGAGTACGACCACGCCCCGGTGTCACTGACCCTCTACCTGGCAGCCCAGATCGTCGACGCCGCCCAGGACCTCACCCACGTCCCCGCCGGCCACCTGCACCACCGATTCCTCGGGAACCCAATGAGCATCCTGGGACCCGGCGACGAAAAGTTCCACTACAGCGATGGCTCGCACAGGTTGGTTCCACCGAACCCGGACTCTCCGGCCTGTTCGCCGGCAATCCGAGGGTTCAGGGTTCGAGCCCCTGGCGGTCCGCATGGGCCCGGCCACGCGGAGCCGGGCCTCCGGTGCGGGAGATGCCGGTCAGTCCGGCCGCGTCGGCCACCCGCTCGGCGATGTCCGTGAGATGGGTCAGGTCGTCCTGGTCGAGCTGATCGAACAGCACCCGGCGGACCGTCTCGACGTGCCCCGGCGCGGCGGCGGTGATCGCCGTACGGCCGAGGTCGGTGAGGTGGACCAGTGTGCCCCGCCGGTCGGTGGTGCTGTCGGACCGCGCGACGAGCCCGCGCTGCTCCATCCGCCGGAGCTGGTGGGCGATGCGGCTGCGGTCCCAGCCGATGCTGGCGGCCAGGTCCCGCACGCGCAGGGCCTCCCCGCGCTGGGAGAGCGGGACCAGGACGTCGTAGTCGGCGGGCGACAGGCCGGCCTCGGCGAGCTGACCGTCGATCGCCACGTCGAGCGCGCGCCGCATGCGCAGGAAGGCCAGCCACAGGCGTTCTTCCTCGGGGTTCAGCCACCGCGGTTGGGTCATGCGTCACAGTCTACGGCGAATTGCTGACACGTCAGCATCGTGTGGTTAAGTTGCTGATACATCATCAACTTCGAGGAAGCGCGAGCATGCCTACCCTGCAGATCATCATTGCCAGCACCCGGCCGGGCCGGCTCGGCCTGCCGGTCGCCGAGTGGATCAACACCGTGGCCGTGAAGCACGGCGGCTTCGACCAGGTGGAGCTCGTCGACCTCGCCGAGTGGAACCTGCCGTTCATGGACGAGCCGAACCACCCGCGCCTGCGCCGCTACGTCCACCAGCACACCCGGGACTGGAGCGCCACGATCGACCGGGCCGACGCGTTCCTGATCGTCATGCCCGAGTACAACTTCGGCTACACGGCGCCGCTCAAGAACGCGATCGACTACCTCGCGCACGAGTGGGCGTACAAGCCGGTCGGCCTGGTCAGCTACGGCGGCGTCAGCGCCGGCACCCGCGCCGCGCAGATGATCAAGCAGGTGCTGACCACGTTGAAGATGACGCCGATCCCCGAGGCCGTGCACATCCCGTTCGTCGCCCAGTTCGTCGACGACGACGGCGCACTGCGACCCAACGAGACCATGGAGGCCAGCGCCGAGGCGATGCTCGACGAGCTGGTGCACTGGACCTCGGCCCTGACCCCGCTGCGGGAACGCGCACGGCAACACGCGGCCGGCTGACCGTTCTCGGGGGTGTCACCGGCTCTGCCAGGATGGGCGGGTGGAGTTCGAGACCTACCGGGGTGAGTTGATCGCCTACTGCTACCGGATGGTGGGCTCGTTCCACGAGGCCGAGGATCTGGTGCAGGAGACGATGCTGCGGGCGTGGAAGGCCCGCGACCGGTACGACGACGCCCGCGCGTCGGTACGGACCTGGCTGTACCGCATCGCCACCAACGTGTGCCTGACCGCGCTGGAGGGGCGTGCCCGGCGGCCGTTGCCGTCGGGCCTGGGCGCGCCGAGCAGCGACCCCGGAGCGCCGCTCACGCCGGTGCGGGACATTCCCTGGCTGCAGCCGTTTCCCGACGCGCGGGTCGACGCCGACGCCCGGGCGGGGCTCCGGCTCGCGCTGGTGGCGGCCATGCAGACCCTGTCGGCCCGTCAGCGGGCCGTGGTGCTCCTGCGCGAGGTGCTGGAGTTCAGCGCCGCCGAGGTCGCCACGCAGCTGGGGAGCACGGTCCCGGCGATCAACAGCGCGCTGCAACGCGCCCGCGCCACCCTCGCCCAGGTCGGCGACGTGGACGAGGTCACCGAGCCGGACGACCCACGGGTGCGGGCGGTGATCGACCGGTACGTCCGCGCGTTCGAGGCGGCGGACGTACCGGCGCTCGTGCGGCTCCTGACCGACGACGCCGTCCTGGAGATGCCGCCGGTGCCGCTGTGGTACCGGGGCAGCCGCGACTACGGCCGGTTCATGGACCGGGTCTTCCGGATGCGCGGGACGGGCTGGGTCATGACCCGACTCACCGCCAACGGGCAACCGGCGCTCGCCGCGTACGCGCCGCAACCCGGCGGCGGGCACCAGTTGCACACGGTGCAGGTCCTCACCGTCGCCGGGGGTCTGGTCGCGCACAACGTGGTGTTCGCCGACCCGGCCGCGCTCACGGCGTTCGACCTGCCCACGCAGATTCTTCCCGACGAGTTTCGCCCGCCGCGATGAGTCCGGCCGGCGCCGCCGGTAGGTACCGGTGAGCGTCGACCGAAGGGACTTCCGCCGTGAGCGTCATCGTCATCGAGTTCATCACCCTGGACGGGATCGTGTCCGACCCCGACGGGTCCGCAGCCACGCCGACCGGCGGTTGGGCATTCCGGTACGGCCCCGAGAGCGTCACCGGAGACAAGTTCCGCCTCGGCCGCGTGCTGGACGACGGGGTCATGCTGCTGGGCCGCACCACCTGGCAGTTGTTCTCCCGAATCTGGCCGGGACGCGACGACCCCTTCTCCGCGCGCATGAACGGGGTGCCCAAGCTGGTGGCCTCCCGGTCGCTGACCGACACCTCGGCGTGGGCGAACTCCCGCCTCGTCGACGGCGACCTCGTCGAGGTCGTCAGGCAGGAGCAGCGGGACGTCATCGTCACCGGCAGCCTCAGTGTGGTGCGGGCGCTGCGGACCGAGGACCTGATCGACGAGTACCGGCTGCTCACCTTCCCCGCCGTCCTCGGCACCGGCGAGCGGCTCTTCCCCGCCGGCGGCCCGCCGACGGACCTGGAAACCGTCTCGGTCGAGCGCGTCGGCGCGGCGGTCCTCACCCGCTACGGCAGGGCCGCCCGGTGACGTCCCTCCCCCGCCGGTCTCAGATCGCCGTCCCCGGCGGGGACTTCAGCAGTGTCGCCACCTCGGGCAGGTAGCCGCCGCGACCCGAACGCAGAGCGGCGGCGGCCACGCGGACCAGGTCGATGTTGACGCCGGCCGCGCCGCTCGGGTCGTGCACCTTCAGCCGCACGTCCAGGCTCACCGCCGTGCCGCCCCAGCCCTGCGCCTCGACGTTGAGGTGGGCGATCTTCTGCGAGCCCAGGTGCGGAAGGTAGCCGAGGGGAGCCATCTGGACCTTGTCGGATCCCACCGCGTTGGCCTTGGACTGCTGCTTGGTGTTGGGGTTCTCGACCAGGTTGCGGAAGTCCTCCGTGCCGCCCAGGTTGACCTGGTAGGAGCTGACCAGGGTGAGGCCGCGCTCCTCGATCAGGCGCAGCAGCGCGTGATGCACCACGGAGCTGCCGAACTGGCTGGCCAGGTCGTCGCCGAGCAGCGGCAGGCCGGCCGCCTCGAACCGTTCGAGCATGGACGGCTCGCGGGCCACCCCGTCCGAGGTGGTGTTGACGAACGCCACCCCGGCCAGCAGCGCCGCCTCGGCGTAGGCGCGGGCGGTCTCCGGCCGGCCGCTCGGCGCGGAGTAGAGCAGCACCTCGGCGCCCTTCAGCGCCTGCGCCACCCGCTCGACCTCCGTCGCGTCCACGAGACCGCGCTGCACCGTCACGCCCGACGGCGGCAGGTCCGCGTCGAGCCGGAAGTTGTTGGGCGGCAGGAGGATCGCCTCGTGCAGGTCCCGGCCCACCTTGGCGTCGGAGATGGCGAACGCCGCGACGACGTCCACGTCCCCGACACCCAGCCCCGCCAGCTCGGCGCGGTGGACGCCCACCAGGCTGCCGGTGCGGCGATAGAAGTTGAGGCCCTGCACCAGCGCCGAGGTGTTGTTGCCCACGCCGACGACCGCGACCTTCGCACTTTCGATCATGGCAGGAGGCTACCCGGACGGTCCGCTCGTCATGATCCGGTGGCAGCCGGGTCAGAAGTCCACGATCTTCAGCAGGACGATCGCGTCCGGGTCGTTGCTGAGGATCCGCCGCGCGTGCTCCAGGGCCCGGTCGCCGGGCGCCCGGTCGTACTCGATGTGGATCCGCCGGCCGTTCAAGGTCGCCTGGACGTCGGGGCGGTTGGTGCCGAGCCGGAAGCTGTCGCTGACGTCGACCTGGGTCTGGTTGATCCGGAAGTCGCTGGCGCCGGCCGCCTCCAGCAGCTCGATGTCGTGCCGTACGTCGATGTTCTGGACGCTGCTGCGACCCACGCCACGGCTGGTGAACTGACCGGACGCGTCGCGGATCGGGATCGCGGCGGGGGCAGCCCGGGACGGCCCGGGCGCGCTGGTGGGCAGCACGCTCTCGAAGTCGGCCCGGGTCATCGGGGTGGCGTCGCCGAGGATCGCCTCGGGCACCCCGGCCTCCCGGGCGACCGCGTGGCTCTCCGCCACGGCGAGGTCCGGACGCGGTCGGCCAGGTCCCTGGTGACCGGGCCCGAAGTGCTCGCCCGCCCCGGCGAGTTCGGCGTCGGCCTGGGCGGCCACGCCGGTGCGCCCGCCGGCCCGCTCGGCCATCTCCTGCCGCACCCGGTCGGCCAACTGCGCGAAGCCCTCCGGGTCGGCCGCCGCCGCGCGTTCCAGTTCCTCCCGGCTGAGCCGCTGCCCGAGCCCCTCGGCCTCGGCCATCAGCCGGTCGATCTCCGCTGCGTGCGGGCTGCGCGCCCCGGGCAGGTGCGGCGGACCGCCGGTGGTGTAACGGCCGAGTGAGGTGCGGCTGGCGATCATCTCGACCTCGTACATTCCGGGGCCGACCGGGGTGGCGGCGAACGTCTCGATCCAGCGGTACCGGCGCTTGAGCACCATCAGCGAGGCGAGCAGCACCGGCACCGGGCTGTCGACCGCGTCGTTGGCAGCCTCGATGGCCCGGGCCTCGGCCACCGCCTCCGGGTACTGGGCCGCCTTGGCCGCGTCGTCGGCCAGGGTCGGGGTGCCCGGTTCGTCGGCGGCGCGGACCGCGCCCTCGCCCAGCTCGTCGGCCTCCCGGGTGGCCGCTCCCTCGGCGCCTTCCCGGCCGGCCCGGGCCGTGCCGGCCTCGGTGGCCTCGCGGGCGGCGCCGGCCTCGGCGGCCTCCCGGCCGGTGCGGGACGCGCCGGTCGCCGCGCCCTCCCGGGCCACGCCGGCCTCGACGGCCTCCCGGGCGGTGCGGGAGGCGCCGGCCTCGGTCCCCTCCCGTGCGGCTCGGCTCGCGGCGAGGGCCGCCTCGTCGCCCAGGCCGAGCATCCGCCCGGCCAGCCCCTCGACCCGTTCGAGGAGGCCGGCGGCGAAGCGGAACCGGCTGAGGAAGCCGCGCGCGGCGCCGATGCCGCGCAGCAGCGGCCCGCGCAACGGGCGCAGCGCCCGGCCGAGCACGCCGAGCAGCTCGCCGCCCAGGTCCAGGAAGCGGAGCAGGTAGACCAGCAGGGTGCGCAGCCCCGGCTCGACGGCCTTGAGGGCGGCGTAGTTGCCGGCGCTGAAGTAGATGATGGCGGCCTGGAGCAGCAGGAACCCGGCCACGAAGCCGATCTTCCGGCCCAGCTCGAAGTCGGGCAGCATGATGAACTCGAGCAGCGCGTCGGCGGCCCGCGCGCCGAGCGACTGGGCGCCGGCCACCATGGCCGCCCAGGCGTCGCCGAGGAGCTGGGCGAGCCCGCCCACCGTGGCGCCCTCGCTCTGCACCTCGCCGCGCATGCCGGTCTCCAGCATGGCGGGGTCCACATCGGTTTCCACCGCACCGGCCGCCGCCTGCGCGAGGGCACCGGCCGGCAGCGCCGCGACGATCTGCGCGTCGGTCGGCTCCCCCGGCACCACCGCCGGCTCGACGACGACGCCGCCCGCCCCGCCGCCGGCCGCTGTCGGACCGGCGGCGGCCACGCTCGGACCGGGGGCGGTGGCCGTCGGACCGGCGGTCGTCGCGGTGGGGCCGGTACCGGTCGCTCCGGTGAGCCCCGAGGCCGCTGCCGACGTCGCCTCCGCCCCGACGGTGGGCGCCGCAGTGGCCAGAGCGGACGCCGACGGTCCGGCGGTGACCGCGGCGGTCGAGGCCGCAGCGGGTGTCGGCCCGGCGGCGCCGGCCGGACCGGCGGCCGGTGGGCCTCGGACCAGGGGCAGACCCGGGGCGTACGACTGGACGACCCGGGCCACCGCGCGGGCGGCGGCCACCAGGAGCTGGGCCAGCATGAACAGCAGCCGGAACGGGTCGATGATGCCGTCGACCACGCCCTGCACGATGCCCCAGGCCATGCCGGCCACGAAGGACAGTCCCCCGCCGGCGGCCAGGTTGGCGATCTTGTTGCTGGCGTCGATGCGCTGCTGGTCGCCGATCCGCTCGCCGTACCGGAGCTGGGTGAGGAAGCCGACCACGCCCTCGCGCAGCAGCGCGCCGAGCGGGCCCAGGCCGGTGAGCAGGGTGGGCAGCGCCCCGATCGCCACGATGAGCAGGTCGAGCACGAAGTTGATGACCGGTGGCTTGAGGTCGTCCGGGCAGAGCAGCCAGATCACCGCGCCGATGACGACCGGCAGCATGAGCGGGTTGGCCACCACCACGGCCAGCCGGACCAGGAAGTCCAGGATGGGCTGGAAGATGGCGACCAGCGCGTCGAAGACGGCGTGCAGGGCCTCGGTGAGCCCGCTGAAACCGCCGCGTGCCCAGGCGGCCATCCGGGTGAACTGGTTGGCCACGCCGGTGAGCAGCGTGGACACCGCCGTGAGGCAGGTGCTCGCGCCGAACACGCCGAGCACAGCGCCCATCGCGGTGCCGACCTGCCCGGCCACGTCGGCGAGCCAGGCCGCCGCGGCGGCCAGGGTGCCCGCGGCGCCGGTGACCGCGCCGATGACCGTGGGCAGGATGCGCTCCTGGAGCACCTGCCGAGCGGCGACGAGGATCTCGCGGGTGTTCCAGTTCTCCCAGAGCCAGGTCAGGCCGTCCCACAGCGGTGGGAGGACCTGCGTCAGCACCACCACGGGGCCGAGCGGGGAGAGCAGGACCAGGATGCCGCCGACCACCATGAGCGGGGTACGGATCGGCGCGAGGGTGGCGCGCAGGGCCTCCCAGGCCGAGTTCGCGAGGTTGCCGAGCCAGCTGCGGGCGCCCTCGGTGCTGTCCCAGGCCAGCCCGAACTGGGTGGAGAGCCAGTCCCAGGCGTACGACGCGCCGGCCCGGATGGGCGCGGTGAGGTCCCAGAGCCAGCCACCCAGCCGGGTGAACGACTCCCAGACCGCGCCGCCGGCCGCGCCGAGCAGGTCCAGCGCGGGGACCGCGAGGTGGTCCCAGAGGCCGGTGAAGAGCTGGTTGACGGTGTCCGCGGCGGTCCGGAGGTTGCGGATGATCGGGCCGTCCCACTCCTGGAGGGCGGCCACCACGGGGCGCAGCAGGGCGCCGACGGTGGACCGGGCGGCGCTCCCGAGGCGGGCCTGGACGTCGCGGACGCCCTGGGCGAGCCCGGTGAAGGTGGACTCGATGGCGGACATCGGGTCGAGGTCGGCGAGGCCGGCGAGCAGCCGGCCGAGCAGCGCGTTGACGCCGGTGCAGAGCAGCTCACGCAGCCGGACCAGCGCGCCGCCGCGGAGGAACTCCAGCAGGCCGGGCGCGAGCCGGTCGACGACCGCGGAGGCCGCCTCCAGGGCGGTCCCGGCGATCTCCCCGCCCACGTCGAGGGCGGTGTCGAGCGCGCCGCGGCCCAGCGCGGCGGCGTCGCTCGCGGTGTCGGAGACGAACCGGCCCACGGGGGTGTCGGCGAGCGCGAAGCACTGCACGCCGAGCGGCGCGGACCGGGCCGGGGCGGCCGGTGGGCCGCGGCCGGGATGCTCGGTGGCCGCGCCGGCCGGGGCGGGCGCGGGGCGGGCCTGCTGGCGGACGTGGGCCAGCTCGTGGGCGAGCACCAGATCCCGGCTCGGCCCGGCCCCGGCGCCGAGGACCACGTGGTTGCCGTAGGTGAACGCATGCGCCCGCCGCTCCCGGGCGGCGAGCTTCGCGGCGAGGCCGTCGTGCAGGCGTACCCCGGTCAGGTCCATGCCGAGCGCCGGCTCGTAGCGGGCGCGTTCGGCGCCGGTCAGCGGCCGGCCGGCGCCCAGCCGGCGGTCGGGCACGGTAGCGAGCCGGGCGGCCGGCCGGGCCGACCGGGCCGGGGCGGACGGCGGCGCGGGCCGGGCGGCGGTGGCGTGGGTCGGTCGGGCGGCGGTGGCGCGGGTGGGTCGAGCGGCGACGAGGCGGGCGGCGGTGGCGTGGGCGTCGTGTTCGGCGGCCGGGTCGGGCGGGGCGTGCACCGGAATGCGGGCGACGCTGTGGGTGCTGCGGGCCGGCCGGCTCGACCGCTCGGCCGGCCGCTCCCCCGCCGGGCGGGCGCGCTCGGGCTCGTCCCGGTCGGCCGACCGGGACGGCTGGGCCGCCTCCGCCACCCTCACACGCCCACATTCCCCTCGTCGCGCCACGACCCGGTGCCGTCGACCAGCGCCGGGCCGGTGGTGCAGACATTGTCGCGCGCCACCCACAGCGCGGGCGAGCCCGACGGGCCGGGAACCACGCGGATGCCGAGCACGGTGCCGTCGAAGGTGTTCGCGGCGGCGACCGCGTGCGGACCGAGCCGGCCGGCGCAGAGCAGCCCCTGGATCGGGTACCCGGGTTTGCCGTCGGCCAGGTCGACCACGTTGGACGAGACGTCGAGGCGGTGGCAGTCGCCGACGTACACGCCCTGGTGCAGGAAGGCGGTCGCGGCCCGGGCCGGCGGGGCGACCGAGTTACCGGTGATCCACGCCCGGCGTACGGTCTCGCGCTGCTCGTCGGGGTCGCCCAGGGCGACGCTGATGCCGGTGAGCGCGCCCGCGACGGTGTTGTCGCGGACCCGCACGTCGGCGGCCGTGGTTCCGGCGACGGTGATGCCGGCGGTGGCCGTGGCCTCGGCGCCGAACTCCTCCGCGACCCGGCGCAGCCAGGCGGCGAACCGGGTCCGCTCGTCGAAGAACCGGGAGTCCGGGTTGTGCCGGACCAGGTCGTCGCGGACCACGTCCTGGAGTTCCTCGACGGTCCTGACCTCCTGGTCGCCGAGGTACGCGGTCCAGCCCTTCGAGTCGTCGATCTCGGAGCCGAATCGCAGGTTGCGGGTCTCCACCAGCGACGACCAGCCCTTGCGCAGGCCGAGCCCGTCCTCCCCGGCGAGCAGCGGGTGCACGGCCCGCCGGGCGATCCGCCGGGCGAAGCGGGGGTCGCTCAGCCAGTCGAGGAACCGCTTCTCCGGGTCGGCGCCCGGGTCGGCAGTGGCCAGCACGTCGCAGCCGGTCACGTCGGTGCGCCGGCTGTCCAGCACCAGCACGCCGGTCTGCGCGTGGCCCGCCTCGACCCGGCAGTCGCGGACCACGGCACGCTCCACCGGCCGGCCGCCCTCCCGGTCGTCGCCCCGGACGCTGATCCCGCTCGCCACGGCGGCGGGGGCGTCGCCCATCTCGGCGTGGACCCGTTCGACGAGGACCAGGCCGGTGCGCTGGATGTCGAGGGCGCCGTTGCGCTGGTCGCTCTCGGCCGGCACGGCCGCCACGGACAGGTCGCGGACCTGCACCTCGCCGCAGTCTTCGAAGCGCAGCGCCGACTCGGCGGCGGAGACGATCCGGGTGGCGGAGCCGACCCCGGTGACCAGCACGCAGGACACCCCGGACAGCACGGCCGGCTCGTCCAGCGTCCACTCCCCCGCGGTCAGGCAGAGCGCCAGCGCGGTGACCCCGGACAGGTCGGCGAACAGGTGCACCAGGTCGGTCTCGGGGCGGACCACCAGGCAGACGGTGCCGCCCTCGTCGCGGTGGCCGGTGACGCGCACCTCGGCGTCGACCGGGGCGTCGGCGTCGTCGAGCCGGACCGCGGTGAGCACCCGGGTGGTCGGGCCGGTGCTGGGCAGCAGCCAGCGCACGTCGATCTGGCCGCGGGCGTCGGTCTCCAGGACCACCTGGGCGGGGTCTGCGGCGGTGGGTACGCCGGTGGCCAGGTGCCCGTCGACGGCGGTGAACCGGACCCGGGCGTGGTGCACGGGGCGGCCCCCGTTGCGGACCACCA
This sequence comes from Micromonospora halotolerans, assembly GCF_032108445.1. Classification (NCBI taxonomy): domain Bacteria; kingdom Bacillati; phylum Actinomycetota; class Actinomycetes; order Micromonosporales; family Micromonosporaceae; genus Micromonospora; species Micromonospora halotolerans. Next base: position 6,541,462 of record NZ_CP134876.1, read on the forward strand.
CCCGCACCGGCTCGGGCAGCGGCTGGCCGGGCGGGGCCTGCTGCCCGTCGCCGCCGAGCAGGTCGAGGGTGACCAGGTCGGTCAGCGGCGGGGTGAGCCGGCGGCAGTCCTCGTCGAGCGCCCAGCGGCCGGCGCTGCCGACGGTGGTGCGGCGCAGGATGCCGAGCACCGCGACGTGGTGCACGGGCCCCAGCGGCGGGCGGGCCAGGGCGTTGCCGAGGTCGTCGGTGGGCCAGTCGATGGTGCCGGAGAGGGCGCTGACGCCGTAGACCAGGCGGACCGTGCGGGCCGGGATCAGCCAGTGGTCACCGACCCGGAAGTCACCGGCGCCGAAGCGCACCTCGATGCCGGCGTCGTCCAGTTCGTCGGGGCTGGCGTTGGCGACCTGGGCCGGGCCGTCCCAGCGGCGCACGATCGGGGTGCGGCCGAGCGCGGCCAGGCTGGCCGGGGCGCCGGCCGCCCACGTCACGGGCAGCGCCGTCCCGTCCGGCGCTCCGGCCGTGGCGAGGTGGCCGGGCCGGCCGTGCAGCTCCCGGTCGGGGCTGGTCACCTCGACCAGGTCACCCTCGCGGAAGGACAGCTCCTCGTCCCGGCCGACCCGGTCCAGGCTCAGCTCGGCGTCCATCGCGGCCGCCGCCGCGGCCGCCGAGGGCGGGCCGATCGCGGTCAGCCCGGCCACCACGCTGCCGTTCTCCCGCGACCAGACGTAGCGGGCGGTGCCGTCGGTGGCCACGTCGTGCACCTGGACGCGGTAGAGCTGGTTCTCCAGCCGCCGGTAGCCGCCGGAGCCGCTCAGCCGGCACGGGTCGGCGGTCGGGTCCACCTCGCGCAGCGCGGCGGTCATGGTCGGGGCGGTCCGGTCCCCCCGCACCGGGTCGACCACGTCCGCGCAGGCCGTGCCGGCGGCCACCTTGACCAGCCGGACCTGCCAGACGGTCCGGGCCCGGGTGGTGGTGTCCGGGCCACCGAGGGCGGCCTCCCGCAGCCGGGGCGCCTGATCGGCGGTGACGTGCTGGTCGGCGACGTCGAGCAGGACGGCGTACCGGCCGTCGGCGGTCGGCTCGGGCAGCCCGGGCAGGTCGCCCACCTTCGGCAGGTGGGGCTGGTCGGCGAGCTTGTGCCCGGTCCCGCCGCCGGCCGGTGGCGTCGCGTCGACCAGCACCCCGTCCACGTAGTAGCGGCCGGGGGTGATCCGCAGGTCCGCCCACGCGGTCGCCGTGGGGGTGGCGCCGGCGGTGTCCACCACGGCGAAGCCGGCCCCGTCGAGCGGCCCGCCGGCCGCGCCGATGATGTCGCGGGTCCGCTCCTCGTCGTGCCAGGCGGTGATCTCCGTCTGCTCGTTCCACTCGGCGTCGAGCAGCATCCGGCCCTGCTGCAACAGCACCTGGCGGTAGCCGTCGCGCGGGTCGAACGTCCAGCGGGTGAAGTCTCCCTGCATCTCAACTCCCGAAGATCCCGAGCTCGATGCCGACCGGCCGGTAGGGGTCGAGCTGCCGCTGCGCCGCCCGGAGCCGCAATGGTCGCCTGAGGTGGTGGTGCACGCCCGGCTCGGCCCGGTCCTCGCCGCCCTCGCGGATCGCCGCCGGGCAGGACCCGGCCAGGGCCGGGTACGCGGGCGAGGCCGGGTCGGTGGCCGCGTAGACCGGGAGCGGGCCGGGTTCGCCGTCGGCCGGCACGCAGCGGTAGCGGCGCGGGGTGCGCGAGCCGGGGGCGACGTAGCTGAACCGCAGGCAGCCGACCTGACGGTGGGCCACCTCCACCGGCCCGTCCAGCACGCAACTGCTCGCGTCGAGGCTGCGGACCCGGACCGCGCCGCGCACGGTGCTGCCCTCCAGGCAGGCGTGCACGCCCTCGCCGGTCAGCGCGGTTCCGGCGCCGGCGGCGGCGTCCAGCACGCAGGTGTCCACGGTGGCCATCGGCACGGTCGCCGCGAGGGTGACCGCGCCGGCCACCACCCGGCTGAGCCGGAGCTGAAGCCGGCTGTTGGGCCGGCCGGCAGCCGACTCGACCCGCACCGCGCCGGTGACCGTGCCGTGGGCGACGGTGAGGTGGCCGAGCTGGCCGGGAGCGACGACCAGGTCGCCCTCGACGAGGAGCCCGTCGACGACCACGCTGCTGCCCGGCTCGCCGGTGATCCGCAGGCTGCCGCGCAGGTGCGGGCGCAGCCCGTCGGGGGCGTACCGGCCGGGGACCGGGGCGAGCACCTCGCCGTCCGGGAGCCGGCGGGTCGGCCACCCGGCGGCCACCAGCACGAGCCGGGTGCCGGCGGGCACGGTGACGGCGAGGTCCCCGGGGTAGCTGGCGCTGTCGGCGACCGAGACCACGTACGTGCCGCCGAGGGTGGGGCTGCCGGGCGCCGTCCAGGACGCCTCGGCCGCGGCCAGGCCGGCGGCCAGGGTGGGCACGCTGCCGACCGGGGCGGGCGCGCCGGCGCACACCTCGGTCTGGCCGGCGGCGGGCGGGGCGTCCGGGCCGTCGGCGGTGACCGGGGCGCCCGGGTCGGTGGCGAGCAACGCCTCGTGGGCGGCCGTGCGGTCGTAGGTGCCGGCGCCGACGTCGGCGAGGCCGCCGTGGGCGTAGCGGACGAAGACGGCGTCGGGGGCGGCCGGCGCGTGGACCCGCAGCCGGCCGGCGACCGGGTCGACCATCACCTGCGGCGCCGGGCCGGGGGCCGGGTCCTCCAGGTGGCAGACCCGGATCCGGTCGGGGGACAGGTCGGGCTGGTCGACGCCGCCGACCCGCAGCCGTACGCCCAGCGGCAGCGCGGTCGCCGCCAGCGCGCCGGCGCGGGCCTGCCCGAGCAGGTCGAGCAGCCGGCGCGGGCGCAGCGGCACGGGCAGGTCCGCCTCGGTGGCGAGCCGCTCGACGGCCTCCTCGCGGCGGGGCGGGGCGTACAGGGGCACGGCCCGGCCCAGCGGGTCGAAGGTCCAGGCGTCACCCACGGCGCGGGCGGCGGACCAGCCGCCGTTCGGGCCGGCCGGCGGTTCGGTCTCGGGGGCGCCGACCTCGTACGCCTGGGTCGGGAACAGGTGTACGGCCACGTGGTCGATGCCGTAGCGGCCGCGGCGGGTGGGGATGCGGCGTACCTCGGCGGTGTGGGTGAGCAGGTCGAGGGCGCCGCGCGGTCCGGGCGGGCTGACCACGGCGGCGGCCTCGATCCGGGCGGCGCCGCGCAGCGAGACGGTGGCCGGCCGGTCGGGGCGGACGTGGTTGACGTGGGTGGCGCCGACCAGCAGCGGGTGGTGCTCGACGGCGCGGGCCGGCCAGCCGGTGACGTCCCGGGCGACCTGTTCCAGCACGGCCACCGTGCCCTTGCGGCGGCGGTAGGCGACGGTGTTGGCGACCAGCGCCCGCCGACTCACCGTGACCCCGAGGTCGGGGGGCAGCTCGGCGAGGCCGACCAGGTCGGCGAGGTACGGCACCAGCCACTCGGCGCAGGTCTCGACGAAGAACCCGTCGTGCAGCCGGTCGAGGTCGGTCTCCAGCAGGTCCAGTTCGCCGGCCACGGCGGCGAGCAGCGCGGTGAGCGGGCCGGTGCCGCCGTCGGCCTGGGCGTCGCGGGCGAGCAGGTGCACGGGGACGAGGTCGAGCAGGCGGCGCAGCGCGGGTTCGGTCACGACATCACCCCGATCGTCACGTCGGTGAGGGTGAGCACCTGGGCGGGGCGCAGCGTGCCGGCGAACCGGCCGGGCAGCGCGGCCAGCAGGTCAACGCCGGCGCTGCCGGGCGGCGCGGCGAGCCGGGGCAGCGTGCAGGCGCGTACCCCGGGCACCGCCCGGACGGTGACCAGGGCGCGGGAGGCCACCACTCCGGTGGCGAAACCCAGCGCCGGCGGCGTGTACGCGGCCGCGAGGGCGGCCCGGACGGCGGCCTCCACGTCGGCGCGCGGGTACGCCGGATCGTGCGCGAGGTCGACCCGCAGTCCGAACGGGACGGTCTCCCCGGCCAGCACGGCGAGCCGGGTGCCGGGATCCCGGGCGGCCGCCAGCGCGGCGCGCAGCGCGGCGACCAGCTCCGGCCCGGCCGGGGCGGCCCCGCCACCTGCTGCGGCACCGAGCGCGGAGACGACGACCACCTGCTCCCGGCCGTCCCACACGTCGTCGGCGCGGGCCAGGGTGACCCCGGCGAAACCGGCCGCGAAGTCCTCGTGGTCGGCCACCGAGACCGCCCGGTCCAGGGTGCGGATCCGCAGCGGGGCGTGCGCCCGTGCCGCGTCGAGCTGCTCCGGGTCGGCCCAGTCGCGGGCCGGGGCGGGGTTGCCGGCGGCCCGCACCCCGTACGGGCGGCGGGGCAGGATGGTGAGCTGGCCGGCCCCGACCGCGCCGGCACTGCCGACCCCGACCCGGTAGGTGGCCACCACGTTCTCCGCGCCGCCGGGCAGCCTTGCGCCGTGCCGGCCGTCGCCGGTGGTGACCGTGGCCAGGCCGTCGTCGTCGAGGCGTTCGGTGTGCACCCGGTCGTGGGGGCCGGCGGTGTCCAACGCGGGCACCGGATCCCAGCGCACCCCGTCGACCCGGACCTCCAGGGTGCTGCGGGCGCCGGCGGGGCTGTCGTCGCGGACGTGGGTGAGCGGGCCGCGCCGGGTGCGCATCCGCTGGAAGGCGAGCGTGGGGTCGCCGCTGCCGAGCGGCTGGACGACGGTCTCGCCGTGGCTGGCCGGCGCGACGTTGCCGCGCACCCGCAGGCCACGCGGGTCGTACCGGAGCGCCAGGTCGCGGTCCAGGTCGACGGTCATGGTGCGGCCGTCGGCGGCGACCGCGCAGGCCAGCACCACCGCGGTCTCGGCCAGCGGGGGCGCCGTGGCCGCCGCGACGAGCGGGTCGGCGGGCGGCCCGCCGGGCGGAAACCCGGTGACCACCACCCGCCGGCCGGTGGGCAGCGGCGGATCGGTGGCGACCAGGGTGAGCCGCCGGCCGCCGACCGGCTCCACGAGGGGCCGCTCGGCCGCCGGGAGCGGCCGGGACTCGCCGCGTACCAGGGTGTCCCGGCGGCCGAAGATGTCCAGGTTCTCGGTGATGTCGACGCGCAGCCGGGTGCTCCGGCCGCTGACCGCGAACCGGGAACCGCCCGCCGGGTCGGCCGCCTCGACGGCGTACAGCTCGCGGTAGTCGGGGCGCTCCAGCAGCAGCCAGGAGCCGGGCACCATCCGGGGATGGTCGCCGTCGACCTCGACCACGTCGGCGGGGCCGCCGGGCGGGAACGGGTTGTCGATGTCGATCCACTCGCCGTCGTCGGAGATGCCGGGCGGCGGCGGGTCGTTCCCGGCGAGCAGCCCGGCCATCGGCGCGTTCCAGCCGAACAGGTTGGTCCGGGTGGCGAAGGCGTACACCTCGACGCCCTCCTCGGCGGTCAGGGGCGTCGAGCGCCGCCAGCCGATCCGTTCGGCCAACACGAGCCGGGTCCAGCCGGCCAGGCCGGGCGGTCCCTCCTCGACGGCGGTGACCACGCGGAAGTCCCAGCGCTCGTCGTCGCGCCGCCGGTCGCCGGCCGCACGGCTGTGCGCGGGCGTCCGCCCGTACCGGCGGCGTTCCGCCCCGACCACGAGTACCCCGTCGCCGGCCCGTACGCCGAGGGCGGTGCCGCGCAGCCAGATCGCGTCGGTGGCGAAGTCGATGTCCTGCGGCCCGGCGGTGGCGCCGGGGATCGCGTTCCACACCGCGTACGCGCGCAGGTCGGCCCCGGTCTCGAAGGTCTGCGGCAGCTCGCCCTGCCCGGGCACCGACTGCACCGGGGTGCCGGCGGGCACGTCCACGGCCGGCGGCGCGCCCGGCGCGTCCTCCACGTCGAAGGCGATGTCCGCGGCGGCGGCGACGCCGGGGCGCGGCTGGTAGCCGATCATGCCGGCGAGGTGCCGGACCGAGGTCAGCTCGGTGGCCGTGCGCAGGTACGCCTCCTGCGCGATCCGCTCGGTGTAGAAAGACACCACGTCGGTCATGACCGCGGCCGCGTCGAGCAGGGCCAGCAGTGGATCGTCGGCGTCCTGCCCGGCCACCGCCCGTACGCCGGCGGGCAGGCCCGGGTCGGCGAGCGCGGCCCGCATCCGGGCCAGCGCGTGGCTGTGCGGGGCGACCCGCCAGGCCAGGGCGGGCTGGCCGGGCGGGTTGGTCACCTCGGGCGCGGGCGGGCGCAGCGGGTCGCACCCGCACCCGCCACCGCAGCCGCAGCTCACGCGCCACCGCGCAGGTGGAAGGCGACCCGGCCGTACTCCGGGTTGCTCGGGTCGCTGTCGGCGCGCAGCACCTCGCGGGCGGCGGCGTCGATCCGGCCGCGGGCCACCTCTCCGGCGGGCGGGCGGCCCAGCCGGCGGAACCGCAGGCCGGTGGCGTCGTCGTCGGCCACCTCGACGTAGCCGACGCCGGGCACCGCCATGACGGCGGCGACCAGGTCGGAGACGTACAGGGACTGGCCGAAGGTGAGCCGGTCGGGGTGGAAGAAGCCGAGCCGGCCGTCGGGCAGCACCCGGGTGGACAGTTCGGCGCGCAGCCGGCGTTCCACGTCGGCGGCCAGGTGGCCGTCGGCGACGCAGATCCCGAGGACGATCTCCAGCGGGACGTGCGCGGGCGGGGCCAGCTCCACGTCGGTGCCGGCCAGCCGGCGCACGTCGAGCAGCGCGGCCACCTCGGCGGCGAGCCCGGGGTCACCGGCCCGGCGGGCCACCGGGTCGAGGGTGACCTCCTGGGCGTACCAGGAACCGGTCCAGCGGCGCCGCGCCACCGCGCGCTGCACGCCCGGGTTCTCCTCGGCGGTGGCGGCGTGGTCGGCGCTGGTGACCGCGCGGAGCTGGGTGCGGAACGCGTACGGGGCCAGCTCCTTCACCTCGTCCACCGACTCGGGGTCGACCCCGCCGGTGGCCGGCAGCGGGTTGCCCACGCTCACCCCGGCCGGCACCGCCCACGCCGGGGTGGGCAGCAGAAGGGTGAGCACATCCGCGCCGACGTTCCCGGCGGCGCCGCCGCCGATTCGCGGCCAGGCGGTCAGCGTGACGCCGGGCGCCGGCCGGCGGCCGTTGATCCCGTCGCCGAGGCGCAGCCGCAGCACGCCGGTGGTCTCCGGCTCGGCCACCACGTGCGGGTCCAGCCGGCCGCTCGCCAGCAGGTCGGGCACCGGCGTCCAGGTGCGGCTGCCGTCGTCGAGCAGCACGGCGGGCAGCGCGCGGCGCGGATCGGAGCGCAGCGCGGCGGCGGCGCTGCGCCCGTCCACGACCGCGTCGGTCCAGGCCACCGGGTGTCGCCCGGTGGGCAGCCGGGGCCGGTACGGGCCGTCGGCGGGGGCCTGCGGCGGCAGCAGCCCGCGCGGGGGCAGCGCGGCGGCGTGCTCGGCGAGCGCGACGTTGGCCAGCGCCACGGCGGCCGGTGCGGCGGTGCCGTCGGCGGCCCGGCGGGCCACCGGCAGCGGTACCGTCAGGGCGTCCTCGGCGGCCCAGTGCAGCTCGCGGACGACCGTGCCTGCGGGGGCGAGCGGGTCGGCGCGGGTGACCGGGTCGCGGTCAAGCCGGACGGCCCGCCGGCGGGCCTCGTCGCCCACCACGGTCCCCGTCTCGTCGACCGGTGCGAGGACGAGCACGTCGCCGGCGCGCAGCTGCGGGTCGGCGCCGGCCGGGTGGCGCAGCCAGCCGGTGGTCGCGCCGGCCGGCAGGCAGGCGTCCGGGTCGCCCCAGGCGTGCAGGTCGAGCTGGTTGCGGGCCGGGCGCAGCGGCACCGGGGCCAGGGTCTCGAAGACGGTGGCGCCGGCGTCCACCGCGACCTCCACGCCGGCGTCCGGCGGCAGCGGGTCCTCGACCCCGGCCACCGGGGTACGCGCCGGCAGGGTCAACGGCGCGGTGGTGCGGAACGCCAGCCAGGTCCGGGCGGCGCAGCCGTCGTGCATCCGGTAGTCGAGCAGCCGGGCGTGCCGGCGCACCGACGGACGCAGCCGCGCGGTGGCCAGGTGCGCCTCGGCGGCGATCGCGTCCTGCCGGTAGGTGAGCCGGTCCCCCACGTACGCGAACAGCTCGGCGAGGGTGACCAGCGGGTCGGCTGGGTTGCGGTCGGTCCAGCCGGGCAGCAGCACGGCGAGCCGGTCGAGCAGCCGGGTGCGCAGGCCGGCGTAGTCACGGGCCAGGTAGTCCAGGGCGGGGGTGGTGGCGGGCACCGGCGGGCAGCCGTCGTCGGGCCGGCAGTCCAGCTCGTCGGGGCAGTCGACGGCGAAGGCGAACGGGCAGGTGGACAGCGGCTCGTCGAAGCCGGCCGGGAAGCCGTCGCCGCCCGGGCCGGCGAGGGCGAGCAAGTAGCTGGACCAGTCCCCGCTGGAGGAGGTGCGCACCACCAGCACCCGGCCCCGCGCGGGCGCCGGCACCGCCCCGGTCACCAGCGTCCGGTCGGCCGCGGTCACCCCCGGCGGCGGCCCGGCCACCACGACGCTCGCCGGGTACGCCCAGAGCACCCGCACCGGGTTGACCCGCGGGTCGACCCGCACCCCACCGAGGACGCGGACCCGGCCGGCGTCGAGGTCGGCGGGGACCGGGCCGCGCAGCAGGTGCACGAGGAGGGTGCGCTGGCGGGGCGCGCCGGGCACGTGGTCCGGGGTGCCGGGCCGGTTCGACAGCACCTCGACGTGGTCGATCCCGTCGAGGGTGCTCTCCCCCTCGACGAGCGCCCGGCGGGCCTCCCGGTCGAGCCGCGACGCGGTCACGGGGTACCGCCCACGACGGTGAGGGTGCGGCGCTCGCCGACGGCCGCCCCGGCGACCAGCGGCACGTAGCTGACGGTCACCCGCAACTGGGCGTCCACCGCCTCGACCCGCACGTCGTCGATCTGCACGAGGTCACCGAGCCAGCGTTGCAGGGCGCCGTGCACCAGCGCCCGGGTGGCGTGCGCCACCTCGTCGCCGGCCGGGGCGAAGACGAGCCGGTCGACGCCGCTGCCGAAGTCGGGCCGGTTGACCCGTTCGCCGGGACGGGTGAACAGGACGGCCTCGACCAGGCCGCGCAGATAGTCCTCGTCGCCGACCAGTGCGGTGCGGCCCCGGCCGCCCACGCGCAGCGGGAAGCCGACGTGCCGGCCGGGGATCACGTGGCCACCGCCCGGAACTGGCTGGCCGTGACCGCCAGGGGCACCCCGGTCGGCGCGCAGGTGGCCAGCCCGCTCGCCAGCACGAGGGGCTGCCCCATGGAGCGCACCCGGACGCTGCCGACGCTCCACACGCTCGTCACGCAGGGGCCGCCGGAGACCGGCGGGAACGGGCACGCCGCCACCGTCCACGGCGCGGCGAGCAGCACGGTGGCCTGCCCGCCGACGCGTACCCGGGGGTTCGGCACGGTGGGCACGGCCTGCCCACCGTGCGCGCAGATCACCACGGCGCCCTGGTGCACGAGGGGTCCGGGCATCACATCACCTCCAGCGCGCCGTCGTTGACCGAGACCCGCACGCCGTCGAGGACGACCTTGGTGGCCCCGGTGGACAGCTCGATGCCGCCGGGGCCGAGCACCACCTTGAGCGGGATCAGCACGGCCGGCGGGCCGACCTCGATGGTCAGGCCGCCCACCATGGGCAGGTCGCTGACCGTGACGCTGACCGAGTCGGACTGGAACACCCGCTGCTGCGGCAGCCCGGGCGCGGGCGACTCGCCGAGCTGCCAGTAGCAGCCCAGCAGGACCGGGTAGTCGGGGTTGCCGCCCTCGAACGCCACCCACGCGGCGGCGCCCACCGGCGGCAGGTTGAAGCCGCCGACGCCGTTGCCGGCGTAGGGCACGCAGGGCTCGGCCCAGGCCAGCCGGCCGTCGCCGAGCACCTTCGGGACGGAGACCTGCACCCGTCCGCGCAGCATCGGGTCCACGTTCTGCTCGACCTTGCCCCGGTAGACGCCGAAGAACTGCCTCATCGCCGCTCCTCCCGCGTGGTCACAGTGGGCTCCGGGGCAGCGCTGGCGTGATCGAGCCGTGCCCGTCCCGGGACAGGGTGAAGCCGACCCGGTAGCCGCCGTAGGCCAGGTCGTGCTCGACCTGGCGGACGTACCAGAGGCCGTCGTGGCTCCAGCCGGCGCCGCGCACGCCGACGAGGCCGCGCGGGCGCAGCACCGCCCCGTACCGGGCGCCGTCGGCGGTGCCCTCGGCCACCAGCGCGTCGGCGCCGCGGTCCACCTCGCTCTGCGCGCGGGCGAACGCGGAGACCGCGTCGCTGCTGCCCTCGCGCAGCCGGCGCCGCCGCACGTCCCCGGCGTTGGCCAGTGCGAACGGCACGGCGGCCAGCGGCGGCCGAGTGCTCACCACCGCGGCCACCGGCAGGGTGACCCCGGTCCGCCGGTCGTGCACCGCACCCGTGACGGTGGCCGGCCGGGTCGCCTCGGTGCGGAAGGAGACCTCCCGCACGTTGCTGTCCGAGCCCAGGTCCACGGCGAGGGCCGGCTGCGGCAGGCCGAGCCGCACCGGCGGTCCCCAGTAGAACGAGCTGATCCCCGGCACCGGGCCGGGGTCGACGTAGGTGACGTAGCCGTGCCGCTCGGCGAGTTCCGCGAGGTGCTCCAGGTCGGTGCCGTGCTGGGTGGGGATCCGGTCGATCGGCAGCGGCGGGTCGGTGACCGGGGCGGGCAGCGCCTTCGGCAGGATGCCGCGCGCCGCGTACGGGGCGAGGATCTTCAGCACGGTCAGGTAGTCGTCGAGCGCGGGATGCTCGACGTCGCGGTCCTCGCGGTCGAGCAGGTTGCCCACGTCCTCGCCGGTGACCGTGAAGGTGGCCCGCCCGGCGCCGGTGCCCGGGTCGAGCCGGGTCTCGGTGACGATGCCGTCGAAGAGCACCACCGGCACCACGCCGAAGGTGAGCACCAGGACCACCCGGGCGAACGGGACCAGCGGGCCGGTCGGCCCGAACGGGCTGTCCACGGGAGCCAGCGGGCCGGCCCGGCCGGCGTCGAAGACCAGCGAGAAGGCGCTGCGCTCGGCGTCGCTCTCGGTCACCCGGGTGGAGCGCCACCGCTGGGCCAGGTCCACCGACAGCGGCAGCGGCACGGTCCGTCCCGCCAGGACGGTGAGCCGCAGCCCGGACCCGAGCAGCACGTCACACCCCCGGCAGCGGGATGACGATCAGCTCGCCCTCGGCGTCCGGTCCGGTCAGCGCCTCCGGGTCGAGCGCCCCGTTGGCGTCGGCGATCCGCCACCACGCGGTGGCGTCGCCCAGGTACCGGTGGCTGATCAGGTCGAGCCGGTCCCCGGCGGTCACCCGGTGGGTGGCGGCGGCCCGCACGTCGCGCAGGTCCGGCAGCGGCCGCCGCCGCAGGTAGCGCACCTCGCGCAGGCCGCCGGCGCCGTCGGACACGGTCGTTCCGGCGACGGGTACAAAGTCGTAGCGCCCGGTCATGTCACGCTCCGGCGAGGTCGGTGACGGCGTCGACGGCGCCGGAGACCGCGCCCACCACGGCGAGGACCTCCTTGGCGACGAGGTGCGCGAGGTAGAGCCCGTAACCGACGTCGGTCAGCGACAGGTCGTCGTAGGTGAGCACCTGGGCGGAGACGTCCACGGTGGCCCGGATCGGGCTCAGCGCCGGGTTGAACGCCTGTTCGGTGACGCCGAGCTGGGTGATCCGCACCGGCACCACCCGGGCCGGCCCCCAGACCAGCACGGCCATGGGCAGTTCCACCGGCAGGATCTCGATGGTCCCGGCGGCGAGCAGCACCGAGTTGGCGATCACCCGGACGCTGCCGGGGTGCAGCAGCATCTCCAGCACCGACAGCTGGGGCAGGACGCCGACGGTGGCGGCGACCGGGTCGCCGCTCTCCAACTGGTCGGTGGCGTCGACGTCGACCGTCATGGTGATCGTCTCGGTGGGCGCGCCCCAGGCCCGGTGCGCGTCGGCGGCGCGCTGCCCGGAATCCCCGCCGGACCGGGGGGCGATGGTGCGCTGCACCTGGTCGGGATTGTACTGGAACACCACCACCCGGGACAGCGGCCCCAGCGGGTCGACCGCGATGATGGCGCCGCGCAGGGTACGCGGACTGCCCGGGAAGCTGCTCACGCCGCCGAGGGTCCCGCGGAGCCGTCGCCCCGCCGTCACGCCCGCGTCACGCCACCGGCGGGACCGCCCGTCGAGATCGCCCTATGCTCGGCCCCATGACGCTTCAGCGGATGGACCACGTCAGCATCGTCGTCAGCGACCTCGCTGCCGCGGTGGCGTTCTTCGTCGAACTCGGCATGGAGCGGGAGGGCGAGGCGCCCATCGAGGGGCGGTGGGTGGACCGGGTCAACGGGATCGACGACGTCCGGGTCGACATCGTCATGATGCGGACCCCGGACGGCCACGGCAAGGTCGAGCTGACGAGGTTCCGCTCGCCGGCGGCGATCAGCGCCGAGCCCTCCGCGGCACCGCCGAACACACTGGGCCTCCGCAGCATCATGTTCGCCGTCGACGACGTCGACGACGTCGTCGCCCGCCTGCGGCCCCACGGCGGCGAACTCGTCGGCGAGGTGGTGCGGTACGAGGACATCTACCGGCTCTGCTACCTCCGGGGCCCGGAGGGCATCATCGTCGCGCTGGCCGAGCAGCTCAACTGACTGCTACCGGACCCGGCTGACATGTCGTCAGTCGAGCGCGGCGGCGAGGTGCTGTGCCTGTCCGGCTGCCGCGGCAAGCCGAAGGTGGTCGTGATAGTCGCGCGAGGCGACGATGAGGCCATCACGTACCCGCAGGACCTGGACGTTGGCCACGGTCTCTTCGCGTCCGGTCGCCACGTTTCGTAGGTGGTAGTCGAACTCGGCGAGAATCACCTCAGGATCCTTGGCCTCGTGTACGACGACGTTGAGAGCCCTCAGTTCGAACGGCGCCCGCGCGGCTGCCTCGAAGTGCGCCCCGACCTCGGCGCGGCCATTGAGGCGGAGACGCCGCGGCGCAGCGAAGGGCTGATCGACTGTGGCGTCTTCCGCATACAGGGCGGGCAGGTCGCTCCATCGGGCCTGGTTGATCCCGGCGAGAAGCCGGTCGAAGACGTCTCGCGGGCTGGCTGGGTCGGGCATGTGGCGCGCTCCAGACTATAATCGGACTTGTGACTCCGCTTACACCATACGGACTCGTCGCTCCGCTTGTCGAGCGGCGGGAGCCGTGACGCCAGCGACCGATCGGCCGCTGCGGGCAGACGCGCGGCGCAACCGCGCGAGGGTGCTCGAGGCAGCCGAGGTCGTTTTCGCAGCCAAGGGTGTCTCGGCATCGACCGAGGACGTCGCTCGTGCCGCCGGCGTCGGCGTGGGCACCGTGTTCCGACACTTCCCCACCAAGGAGGCCTTGCTCGAGGCCCTGTATCGAGGCCGGCTGCAGCGGATGGCCGAAGCCGCTCGCGCAACAGCCGACGCGGAGGATCCGGGTGAAGCCTTCTTCAGCCTTCTCGCGGATGCCGTGGAGCATTCCGCCACGAAGATCGCCGTCGCTGATGCGCTGACCAAGGCTGGAGTCGACGTCCACAGAGCTTCGGCGGAGGAGTCCCGCGAGCTCACCGAGGCGCTCACGGCCTTGCTCCTTCGGGCCCAACGGGTCGGCGCCGTACGTCCCGATCTCGCGTTGCCCGACCTCATGGCGGTGCTGGTTGGAGCATCTCGCGCTGCGGAGCACGCAACCTCTGACGAAAGTCGGTCCCGCGTCGTCGGGCTGGTCCTCGATGGACTGAAAGCGTCACGATCGGGATGACCGGACTGACAGCGAGCGGAGCCGCGTCCAGGCAGCGCAGATGAGAACGCTCGATGCCGGGGTCAGGGGACCGGCGGTCGGGGCGCCTGCTGCGTGTGGTGGTCCAGCAGGCGGGTGAGCAGTTGCACGAACTGGTCGCGTTCGGCGGGGAGCAGCGGGGCGAGCAGCTGTTCGTGGAGGTCGTCCATGACCTTGTCGAGGCGGCGCAGGTGCCGGCGGCCCTGGGCGGTGATCGTGATGACGTTGCGGCGGCGGTCGTCGGGATCCGGTGCCCGCTCGACGAGGCCGCGCTCCGCCAGTTCGTTGAGGACGCCGACCATGTCGCTGCGGTAGATGCCGGTGCGTCGGCTCAGCGTCGCCTGGCTGCCCGGGCCGTACTCCTGCAGCGAGGCGAGCACGGCGTAGTGCCACCTGCGGGCGTCGGCTCCGGCCAGCCCTTCGGCGACCAGCCGATCCGACTGGGCGGCCAGATGTGACAGCAGCCGGCTGGCGCGCCGGCTCAGTCTGTCCGGCGTCTTGATCCCGCCGTCGTCGGGCATGTCCGCGGCTTCGGCCCCGCTGTCCATGACGCTGACCATACCCGGTTGCGTTCGTCGGACTAACGAGATACTTTCGTTAGTGTCATAAACGTTTCTGGACTGAACGTTCGTCCAGGAAGACGGATTTGGAGGTCGTCGTGACGACCACAGCTCAGGCCTTCGGTACCGCGCTCATCGGCCAGACCGAGAAGGCGCTCAACGCGATCCTGGACCGGCAGCTCGTCGGGACCGGCATCACCGAACCCCAGTGGGTGACCCTCACGCTGACCGTGCTCAGCGGTGGGGCCGTCGACCGGGCCGAGCTCATCCGCCGGGTCGGCGCCGCCACACAGTTCAGCCAGGCTGCGGTGGCCGAACGCATCACCGAACTCACCGCCGCGGGGTTCCTGCGCGACGGCGGCGACGGCCGCATCCAGGTCACCGACGAAGGGCAGGCGCGCTGGACGCGGGTCCACACCACGATCGGCCCGATCACCCAGGAACTGTGGGGCGACCTGCCGGCCGAGGACCTGGCCGCCGCGGGCCGAGTCCTGGGCATCGTCCTGGACCGGGCCAACGCGGTGCTGGCCGGCCGCTAAACCCTTCGTCCTCGGAACTCGCCACCCGGCACAAGACAACATCCGCCGTTGAAAATGAAAGAGGATGCCATGTCCAGAGAGACGCTGATCGCCGACCGCATCGAGATCACCGACCTGTTCACCCGCTTCGCGCTCCTGCTCGACGAGAAGCGGTGGGAGGACGCCGACACCGTCTTCACCGACGACGTCGCGGTGCACTCGCCCCGCGGAGGCGAACTCCGCGGCATCGACAAGGTCGTCGGCTTCATGCGACAGAGCGAGGTCGAGGGGCAGCACACCCAGCACACGACCACCGACCTGCTGGTGGACATCGACGGCGACCAGGCCGCCGTCACGGCGAACTCACTGGTGTACTACTACCGCGACGGCCAAGCACCCCACTTCACCGGCGGCCTGCGAACGGCCGGCACCGTGGTACGCACGCCGGCGGGCTGGCGAATCCGCGAACAGCGGATCACGCCCGCCTGGACCCGTGAGAACTGACCTCTCGACGGTCACGGTCCACGTTCACCACGGGCCGGGGACGCGCCAGGGGTGCCCGCCGCGCTCCGCACGGGATCGAGGTGGTGGTCTCGGCGTCGACGTCAACCGTCATGGTTGGGGCCGGTCGGGCGATCCCACCGCTGTTGCGTTTCGCGCCCCATCCCCGATCCATAGATGAAGTGCTGTCCGTGGGGAAGGGAGATCAGATGTCGTTCACCCGGTTACTCGCCGGCACCGCGATGGTCACCGCACTGGTGGCGACCGCGGCGACGCCCGCCCAGGCGGCCGTCAACGATCCGTTGTACGACAAGCAGTGGGGCCTGCGGCAGATCCACGCCGAGCAGGCCTGGGCGACCAGCACGGGAGCGGGCGTCGTCATCGCGGTGGTGGACACCGGCGTCGACCTCGCCCACCCGGACCTGGCCGCCAAGCTCGTCCCCGGCGCGACCTTCATCGACTGCGGCCCGGCCTCGTGCGGCAACGGCGACTGGCGCGGCCCCAACGGCGTGCCCGATGCCGGCGACGAGCACGGCACCCACGTGGCCGGTATCGCCGCCGCGGCCACGGGCAACGGTGTCGGTGTCGCCGGCGTCGCCCGCGACGCGAAGATCATGCCGATCAAGGTGCTGGAGGCGGGCAGCGGCAGCTTCGCCGACATCGCCGCCGGCATCCGCTACGCGGCCGACCACGGCGCCAAGGTGGTCAACCTCAGCCTCGGCGCACTGCCCGGCAGCCAGGCCCTCACCATCACCGGCCTGGAGTCCGCGGCGACCGAGGCGATCGCGTACGCGCAGGCGAAGGGCGTCGCCGTCATCGCGGCCGCCGGCAACGAGACCGCGCCGCTGTGCGACACCCCGGCCTGGGAGGCCGGGGCCCTCTGCGTCACGGCCACCGACCGCAACGAGGTCAAGGCGTGGTACTCGAACCTGGGTGTCAAGGCAGACCTGAAGGCCGTCGCCGCGCCCGGCGGCGCCGGCCTTGTCAACTGCGACGACGACATCTGGTCCACCGTCCCGGTGGGCGCCGGCGCGGCTACCTGCGGGCAGGGCGACTACGACGCCTACGCCGGCACGTCGATGGCCACGCCGTACGTGTCCGGGGTGGCGGCGCTGCTCGCCGCCCAGGGGCGCAGCGTGGCCAACGTGTACGCGGTGCTGATGTCGACCGCCCGAACCCCGGTCGTCGGTCTGCGCGGCGTCTACACGCCGCTCTACGGCTGGGGCATCGTCGACGCCCAGGCCGCCGTGGCCGCCCCGCGCACCTGAGGCCGCCGGAACGTCCCCCGCGGTGATCGAGGCCCCGGCTCGGGAACCTACCCGGCCGGGGCTGGGACGTGTGGCGGAAGCGCCCGCTGTGGGCACCGGGAACGAGCAGGGCGATAAGCCCTTGGTCAACATGACCGGGGTTCGTACCCTCGCCCGATGGGACATGACGGCCTTCCGACCCTTGAACTCGCCTTCCCCGGACCGGAGCGTGACCGCGGTGTGGCGGCGATCCTGAGCGGTCAGAAGACCACGCTCACGGGCCTCCTGGAGATCTACGAGCACGTCGGGGAAGCAGTACCAATGACCGGTCAGCGATTCTCAGTGCTTGATTCCGATGGTCGTCCGGCCGTCACGATCGAGCTCGTCGACGTACGCGTCGTTCCTATGAAGGAGATCGACGACGACTTCGCGCGAGCCGAGGGACGCGGCTACTCCGACGTGGCACAGTGGCGGACAGCCCACGAAGAGTTCTTCCGGAGCAATGGCGTCAGCGAGTTCCTGGGTCACACCCCGGTCATTGACGATGAGACTCTCGTCGTAGCCGAACGCTTTCGAGTGGTCGAGCCCGACGGCCTGCGTGGCCCCTGATGATCACTCACCTGCGACCTTGCCCACTCCGCAACAGACCCTAGTGCGCCGGGGACGCCGGGCCGGAGTCGGCCACCCAGGTCGGGTGGGTCGCGACGAACGCGGCGACCGTGTCGTCGCGTACCGCGTGGAGCAGCTGCATGCTGGTGGGGTTGAGGATCTCGGCGCTGCCGACGCCCGGCACGGTACGGCTGTTGAAGGTGCCGCCGTTGGTCTTGAGCGTGGTGATCGCGTCGGGCTTGACACCGCGCATGGCGAAGGCCCAGTCGGCGAGCGGGATGCCGCCGTCGTCCACGGTCATGGTGCGGCCGACCGCCGACAGCAGCCCGGGCAGCTTCGTCGGCGAGTCCAGCCCCTTACTGACCACCTGGGCGAGCACGGCCTTGACGAACTGCTGCTGGTGGCGCTGCCGGCCGTAGTCGAAGTCGTGGTTGGCCAGCAGGTCCCGCTGCCGGACGAAGTCCAGCGCCTGCGCCGGGTCGAGGCAGTGCTGGCCCTTGGTGTAGACGTTCGGGGTGACGCCGGGGATGCGGTGGTTGACCGTGCCGTCCGGGTTGATCGCGTACGGCGCGGCGGGCCTGCCGGCGGCGTCGTGCCCGACGTGGATCGAGGTGGTGGTCTCGTCGACGTACATGCAGACCTGGCCGAGAACCTGGACGATCTTCTTGAAGCCCTGGAAGTCGATGATCCCGCCGGCGTCGGGGGTGATGCCGGTCAGGTCGCGGACGGTCAGCGCCAGCAGTTCGAAGCCGTGCGAGAGCGCCGCGGAGCCGGTCAGCCCCCGGCTGCCGAACGCGAAGGCCGCGTTGATCTTGTTCTGCCCGCCGCGGAACGGCGTGGCCCCGTTGTCGTAGGCGGGGATGGTGACCAGCGAGTCCCGGGGCAGCGAGACCAGGTACGCCTGGGTGTGGTCGGCCGGGATGTGCAGCAGGATGATCGAGTCCGCGCGGGTGAGCTGGCTCGGGTCCTGGTTGGCGCGGGTGTCGACGCCGACGAGCAGGATGTTCTTGGCCCCGGTGATCGTCCGGTGCTGCTCGGCGGGCGCGGCGGCGGCACCCAGGAGGTTCTGCTGGGTGACCTCGCCGGTCGCCGCGTGCAGCAGGTAGGCGCTGCCGCCCAGCGCCACGCCGCTCAGCGTCATGAGGGTGGTGCCGACCGCCACGCACCACCGGGCCCACCGCGGCCACGGCCGCCGCGCGGACCGGCGCGGCGGGACCGGACCGGCCGGTCCGGCGGTGATGGGGTACGACACGGTGTGATCTCCCAGGTCAGAGGGGGTGGCGAGGCCGGTCCAGGGTATGCCGGGCCCGGCCGGCCGGACAGGTCGCGCGGCTGTGAACTGGCTGGGAGCGGGCACCGGCCGGCGGCGTCGGGGTGGTGGGCCAGAATGGGCGCATGGCGCAGCGGATGAGCGACGACCAGTGGCGGGCCTTCGTCACCTCCGGCACCCGGACCGGGAAGCTCGCCACCGTGCGGGCCGACGGCTCCCCGCACGTGGCCCCGATCTGGTTCGTGCTCGACGGCGACGACCTCGTCTTCAACACCGGCCGCGGCAGCGTGAAGGGGCGCAACCTGGTCCGCGACCCGCGGGCGGCGCTGACCGTGGACGAGGAGCACGCGCCGTACGCGTTCGTGACCCTCCGGGGCCCGGTGACGATCAGCGAGGACCCGGCCGAGTCGCTGCCCTGGTCCACCCGGATCGCCGCCCGCTACATGGGCGCCGACCGCGCCGAGGAGTACGGCCGGCGCAACGCCGTGCCCGGCGAGCTGCTGGTCCGGCTGCACGCCGAGCACGTGGTCGCGTTCAGCGGCATCGCGGACTGAGCTGCCGCGCCCGGCCGGTCAGCCGTCGAGGCGTTCGATGATGGTGGCGTTGGCGGTGCCGCCGGCCTCGCACATGGTCTGCAGGCCGTAGCGGCCGCCGGTGCGTTCGAGGACGTGCAGCAGGGTGGTGGCGAGGCGGGCGCCGCTGGCACCGAGCGGGTGGCCGATGGCGATGGCGCCGCCGTCGACGTTCACCTTCGCCGGGTCCGCGCCGGTCTCGGCCAGCCAGGCCAGCACGACCGACGAGAACGCCTCGTTGACCTCGAATGCGTCGATGTCGTCGATGGCGAGGCCGGCCCGGGCGAGCACCTTGGCGGTGGCCGGGATGATGCCGGTGAGCATCATGATCGGGTCGTCGCCGACCACGGTGGCGGTGTGGATCCGGGCCCGGGGCCGCCAGCCCCGGCGGCGGGCGGTCTCGCCGGTGGTGAGCAGCAGGGCCGCCGCGCCGTCGTTGAGCGGGCTGGAGTTGCCGGCCGTGACCTTCCAGTCCAGCTCGCCGAAGCGGGCGGTCCAGTGGTCGGCGGCGAACGCCGGCGGCAGCTCGGCGAGGCGGGCCGCCGTGGTCCCGGGCCGGACGGTCTCGTCCATGGCGAGGTCGACGCCGGGCAGCGGGGCGACCTGGCCGCCGAACCGCCCCTGCCGCCACGCCTCGGCGGCCCGGTGGTGGCTGGTGGCGGCGTACTCGTCGAGACGGGTGCGGGACAGGTCCCACTTGCGGGCGATCAGCTCGGCGGCGATGCCCTGCGGGACGAGCCCGCCCGGGTAGCGCGCGGCGACGGCGGGCCCGGCGAAGTCGGTGCGGACGCCGTCGACCATGGCGGCGCTGCCGATCGGCACCCGGCTCATCGACTCGACGCCGGAGGCGACCACGATGTCGTACGCCCCGGCGACCAGGCCCTGGGCGGCGAAGCTGAGGGCCTGCTGGCTGCTCCCGCACTGCCGGTCCACGGTCACGCCGGGCACCGACTCGGGGAAGCCGGCGGCGAGCGCGGCGAGCCGGGTGGTGTTGGTGCTCTGCTCGCCGACCTGGGCGACGGCGCCGCCGACCACGTCGTCGATCTCGACCGGGTCCAGCCCCGGCACCCGGGCGACCAGGCTGCGCAGCGCGTGCGCGTGCAGGTCCACCGGGTGGACGTCGAGGTACGCCCCGCCCCGCTTCGCCCGACCCACCGGGGTCCGTACCGCCTCGACGATCACCGCGTCGCGCATCGCTGCCTCCTCGGACCATTGCCGGACCGATCGGTCCGGGACTGATTGGTCCGATACTGCGCCACGGGTCGGCAACCGGTCAATCGTCGCCGGACCGATCGGTCCGTTATCCTCGCCACAGACGACCGAAGGAGGCACGATGGCCCGCACCGCCGCCCCGGGCAGCCGGGAGCGGATCCTGCGCACCGCCGGCGAGCTGTTCTACCGCCACGGCGTCCGGGCCGTCGGGATGAACCAGGTCATCGACGCCGCCGGCTGCGGCAAGAACCTGCTCTACACGCACTTCCCGAGCAAGGACGACCTGGTGGCGGCGTACCTGCGGGCGTGCCGGCGCGAGCGCGAGCGGGCCGGCGCCGCGGCGGCCGAGGGGCTGCCCGACGACCCGGCGACCCGGCTGCGGGCGCTGGTCGCGGAGATCGCCGCCACCGCCACCGCCGCCGACTTCCGCGGCTGCGCCTTCCGCCTCTTCCTCGCGGAGTTCCCCGGCGACGCGGGCGAGCCCGGCCGGGTGGCCCGGGACTACCTGCGCGACACCCGCGCCGAGATCGACGCCCTGGTGGCCCGGCTGGACGCGGCCGACCCGCGCCGGCTGGCCGACCGGATCTGGCTGGTCGTGGAGGGCCTCTACGGCAGCGCCGGCCGCCCGGACGCCGCCGCGGCGGCGCAGACCGCGACCGGCCTCGTCGACGACCTGCTGGCCGCCGCGGGACGCTGACCCCTCACCCGGCCAACCAGGCCCGCAGCTCCACGCCGTGCTCGTCCAACCCCGGCGGCGGCAGGTCGTGGCGGGCCGGGGTGGCCGACAGGCGGATCGGGTGGCGCACCCCCGGCACGCCGCCGACCGTGACCACCGGGTCGAGCCCGAGCCCCTCGGCCAGGGCCACCCCGTCGGCGACCGTGTTGATCGGGCTGCACGGCACCCCCGCCGCGCGCAGCTCGCGGAACCACTCGGCGCTGGTCCGCCGGGCCAGCGCGGCCACCAGCAACGGCCGCAGCGCGTCGCGGTGCGCCGTGCGGTCCCGGTTGCGCCGGAACCGGGGATCGTCGGGCAGCCCGGGCAGGCCGAGCACCTCACACAGGGTGCGGAACTGGCCGTCGTTGCCGCCGATCACCACGAGTTCGCCGTCGGCGGTGGGCAGTGGCTCGTACGGCACGATGCTCGGGTGGGCATTGCCCATCCGGTGCGGCACCACGCCCGCCGCGACGTGCGCGCTGGCGTGGTTGGCCAGCCCGGACAGGGCCGAGGTGAGCAGGTCCACCTCGACGTGCTGCCCGACGCCGGTGGCCGCCCGGTGGTGCAGCGCGGCCAGGATCCCGACCGCCGCGTGCAGCCCGGCGATCACGTCGAAGACCGCCACCCCCGCCTTGTACGGCGGGCCGTCCGCCGCCCCGGTCAGGCTCATGAGCCCGGACGCCGCCTGCACCATGAGGTCGTACCCGGGCAGGTCCGCGCCGCCGGCCGCGCCGAACCCGCTGATCGAGGCGTACACCAGCCGTGGGTTGGCGGCGGTGACCGTGTCGTGGTCGAGGCCGAAGCGGCGCAGCGCGCCGGGCCGGAAATTCTGGATCAGGACGTCGGCACGGGCGGCGAGGCGGCGGGCCAGCACCGCGTCGTCGGGATCGGCGAGGTCGAGCACGAGGGAGCGCTTGTTGCGGTTGACGCCGAGGTAGTAGGTCGAGACCCCGTCGCGGACCGGGGGCTGCCAGGTCCGGGTGTCGTCGCCGCCCGGCGCCTCCACCTTGACCACGTCGGCGCCCAGGTCGGCGAGGAGCATGGTCGCGTACGGCCCGGCCAGGATCCGGGAGAAGTCCGCCACGAGGACTCCGTGCAGCGGCCCCGACGAGTCCTCCCCCATGGCCGTTCCCTTCCTCCGCCGGGCACCGCCATGGTGGCCCGGACCGGAGGCCAACGATGGCACACCGACCGTGCTCCGGGTGCCCGCGCCGAGCCCCCGGATCGGATCGAACGACGCACGGCGCCGGCTGTCCGGCGACGGCGTCGAATTGAGAGGCGGAATCAGGGTCCGTCTCCCAACCGACCGACGAGGTACGACCGGGCCGCGCTAGCCCAGTTCGACGAGTCTGGCGAGGTTCGTCAGGGCGATGCGCGTACCCATCTCGTTGTCCTCGGCCGGGACCGCATCCGGGATGCCGTCATGGACGACGGCGACTTCGGTGCCGCCGTCCACGTCGGTGAGCGTCGTGGTCATGGTCATCGCACCGCCGAGCGCCGGATCGTCGGTCTCGAACTCGACGACCTCGACCACCTGCCGGTCGGGCACGATCTTGGCGAAGTGGCCGTGGTAGGTGTCGGTGTGTGCCGTCGACTTGCCGGTGTTGTCCGGCGCCTCGTAGGTGAGCGAGACGCGCAACGATCCGCCCTCGCGCGCGTCGAACTCGTGCACGTGGCCGTTCATCCCGGTCGGCACTCGCCACCTGGCGACCGCGGCCGGGTCCAGCAGTGCCCGAAAGACGGCTGAACGCGGCGCCTTGACGAGTTGGGATACCCGGGTCGAGTACATGGGGGTGAATCTACCGAGCGCTGCCGGCGGCGCATGAGCTCACCGAAGCTGGAGCAGCCCACGCTCGGCCATGAAGGCTCGCAACGTCTCAGCGTCCTCGGCGGACATCAGGCGGCGTGGGATCACGGTGGCCGGCATCCGGCCGACGTACACGATCCAGAACTGAGGCGTGTCCCTGACCTGAGCGACCCCGTCCCAGGCGATGCCGCCGGACTCCGAGCCGCTGCGCATCATGATGTTGTCGTCGGTGATGTCGTAGGCGCCCTCGACGGCGTAGCGACTGGAGCGGCGCCGGGCGCGCCAGCGCACCCACGGCGAGTACGCCATCGAGAGCAGGCCACCGACGACCAGCGCCACGCACAGTGGCGAGATCCGGTCGCCCCCCGCGAAGCTCCGCGAGAGGGCGAAGCCGATCGCCCCGACCGCCGCCAGCACCCCGCCGATATAGCCGTACCTGCGCAGTCGAACACTGCTGAGCGCAGCGGCCACGCGGCCTGGGTAGGTCGGATCGGCTGGGACGTCGAAACGGATGTGCACGTCCGAACGATAGTGCCCTCACCTGCTTGCGGGCGGCGCCTGACTCGCGCTCCGCTGGCCGGATTGGTCGGGTCCGCCCCTTGTCGGCGGCAAGTGAGTGCGCCGCCGGCGAACGCCGCTGACGATTCCCGTCGCCCTCTCCTCAGCCAGGTAGCGGAGAGGAATCACGCAACGCGTCCCGAATGCCTTCATGACGTGGCACGGGATGGGTATGCCGGACGCCGCGGCCAGAGGTCGGCGGGATGCGGGCGACAACGGACAAGGCCGAGGTGATCTCATGGCAAGGAACTGGCTGGCCAGCCTGACGAACGGGATCGTGGCCGGTGCCGCCGCTACGCTCGCCCGCGAACTGTTCAGCAATCTCGACGTGGGCCTCCGGGCTCGACCGATGAGCGACACGCACGAGCGTGCCGTGCAGCGGATGGTGGATCTGGCCCACGTGAACCTGGGCCCGGCAGACCGGGCGGCGAAACGGCGTGCCGGGTTTGGGCCCGTGTTCGGGTTCGTCAACGGAGTGTCAGCCGTGTCGCTTTTCGCGGTGCTCATCGGGCGGCGGCGGCCACCGCTGCCGGTGGCGGCGGGGGTGATCGGGATTGGCGGCATGCTGGTGGCCGACGGGTCGATGACCGCGCTCGGGGTGACGGACCCGCGCCGCTGGGGTGCCGAGGGCTGGCTCGAGGACGCCCTACCGTACGTCGCGTACGGCCTGGTCGCTGCCGCGACGCTGCGGCGACTGAACCGGGGCGGCTGACCCGGCCCGGCGCACCGGAAGTCAGCGGCCGTCGAGCGCGGAGGCGATCTTGGCCGGGGCGTTCAGCGCTGCGAGCTGATCCTCGCCGAGCCCGTACCGCCGGGCGAGGTACGCGGGGTCCTGCCAGGTGACGAGCGAGCCAGGCTGGCCGTCGTCCCGCACCATCAGTCGCATTGGCAGGTCGATGGCGATCTCGGGACGGGCCTGCATGAGCGGGGTGCCCGCCTGCGGGTTCCCGAAGATGATCACCTGTGTGTCGGGCATACTCAGCCCGGCCTTGCGGGCGGCCGCCGCATGGTCGACCACCGCCGCCACCGCAGCCCCCACGCGTTCGGCCTCGGCCCGCAGGGCAGAGACCGTCTCTCCGACATCGCGGGCGCTCCGCCTGGTCACCAATCCGTCGTTCACGGCCGACCCCCGCTCACCGTATCGCTGGGCGAATCCAGCTCATCTTGCCCGCAACCAGGGCCGGTCCGGGGAGGTTTGCCGTAAAACGGCCAGCCGGTACTCCCCGACGGCAGATTCCCTGCCGTGACCGCCCGTGACGTCGGTTTGTGGAGTCGTTGCCCGTGACACCGTCACCAGGCGACGAACGTTCCGCTCGCCGCTTCTGCCTCTGCTTAGATCGTCCTGACGATCGAGGAAGGGAACGTACGCCGTGACGCCGGAGCTTCAGGAGCAGGAAGACCGCCTCCAGTTCGACCGCTTTGACCATGACGACGCCTGGGCCCTGGGAACTCGCATGGTCGAGCTGGCCAGAGAGCGCGGCCACGGTGTCACCGTCGACATCCGCCTCGGCGACCACCAACTCTTCCACTACGCACTGCACGGCACCTCCGCCGACAACGACGACTGGATCGAACGCAAGATCCGCGTCGTCCGCCGATTCGGACACAGCTCCTACCTCGTGGGCCAGACCTACCGCGACCGCGGCACCACCTTCGAGGAACAATCCCACCTCGACGCCGCCCTGTACGCCGCGCACGGCGGCTGCTTCCCGATCATCCTCAGGGGCACCGGCCCGGTCGGCACCGTCACCGTCTCAGGGCTGCCCCAACTCGACGACCACCGCCTCGTCGTCGAGGCCCTCGAACTCTTCCTGGATTCCAAGGGCTCCGAGAAGCGGGCCGTCTCGTGAACGGCCCGCTCCACTTTCGACTATCCGGCTCTCGATGATGACGGAGGGGTCACGTCGGCCGAGCAGGATGCGGTGTTGTAGGAGTGGGAAGCACCGCTGCTGACACGTGAGCAACCAGCGGCCACCGCCCGGGACAGCGGACACCCGCTGCCTGCCGTGCGTGACGCGCGGTCTGCGGCATGACATGCATCCGTCGCTACGACGGATCGATTTGTCAAGGCAGTGGCGGAGCAGGAACGATTCAGCCGTGAAATGCGCGCAGTGCGCCCAGCCGTTCTGGATGCGGGCGGCCGGTGGTGGCGCGGTGCTGTGCTCGGCGTGCGGCGCGGAGCAGTTGTGGTTGCGGCTGCCGGATCAACTGCGCGACGAGATCGACGCGCTGGTTCGCGGCCGAAGCCTGTTCCACGCCATTCGGCTACTCGTGGGGCACGCACTGCGGTTCAACGATGCCCAGGACGTCGTCGCCGCCCGCGTCAGCGAGCTGTCCCGACGGGGTGAGATCGAGCCGGAACCGAAGTGAGCCACGAGTCCCTGGTCGAACGGGCGCGCCGGATCACCGACCGGGTGGTTGCGGTAGAGGGCTACTGGGACGGCGACAGCTTCGGCTGGCACGCACGGCTGGTCGCGATCGTTGCGCGTCCGGGCCACCAGCACCCGCATTTCGACGAGGTCGGCCTGGGATCGTTGGGCGTCGCCGACCCTGAGGACATCGCCAAGGGCCAAGCGGTAGCTGCGGCGCTCGGGGTGCCGTTCCATTTCACCCAACCAGAACGGGCGGACATCGGGCTACCCCGCTGGTGGGACAACTACCCCAGTGGCGTGTCCGATCCTGAGAACGACACCGCGCCGGCGCCCAGCGACTGACTCGGGTTCATCGACTACGCCCACGGCGAGCGGAAACCAGCACAGCCCGGGACATCGCCAGTAACGAACAGACCGCCACCAATGGGACACCAGTCCGCATGATCAAACGCCCTCAACTCGGCAATAGCGGGTGCCCAGCATCTGACGTCGGCATCGCCGGCAACGCAGATCGTGGCCGTATCCGGTGCCGCCCGTGTTCTATGGGATCAACTCAGCCACGGGAAGCGCCTCGTCCAGCCGACCAGCGACCAGGTCGTCGTGACGGATCACGAAACTCCCGTCACTCCGGTAATAGAGCTCGTTGTCTACGGGAAAGCGGGCGAGCGACACCCACTCTCTCGTCAGCCGGTGCGTCTCCTTCTCCACATGGGAATACCATTTCGCGACCGGGATGACGATCTCGCCGATCTTCTCGCGCCACGCGAGGGTCTGCTCCGCAATACTCTTGATTACCTCCTCGTCGGCATACCCGCCGAGATAGGCGCTGGCGTAACCGTTGTCAGGCGGCCAGAGATCGTTGGCCAGAGCACAGAGTTCGTCAAGGTGCGGCAGGTCACGCTCGAGGTCACGGGCCAACTGCTGCTGGAAGGGCGACAGGTCGTCCTCGTCCTCGTCTTCCTCGTCCTCGTCGTCCGCCCCGAACCAATCGGGGAACTCCGCGCGCAGCGTGGCGCCGACGTCGTACTGCTTGTCGACGAACGCGTGGTCGGTGGATCCTGCCGCCACCTCGGTATCGGTGCCGGTCGGCACATACACGACTCGCCCGTACCTCCGCTCCCCGGTGGCAGCGGCCTGCTCGTGGTCCAGGAAGAACAGCAGCGAGCCGTCTGTCGGCAGGCCGAAGCCGTCGACTCTTGGCAGCGCCGCACAGTCGACCGAGAAGATGAACGGCAACGGACTGACCCCGTCGGAGGGCCAGTCCATGCCCACCGGCAGCCGGGGCAACCCACCGAACTGCCCCACCGGAACACCGCTGGATCCTCCGCTCAACCGGATCGACAAACGGAGGTGCTGGATGAACCGGCTGACCTCGTCGTCCGGGATGCCCAACGCGAGCGCTGCACGACGAAGCTGCCCCTGATGATCCATAGCGCAACATGGTGCCACGAGGGCGAGCCCGGCGACCGCGTGCCCCACGGCCCGCACGCGCTGTCGTCGGCATCGCTGCCGCCGTGATCGGGTGCGCACATCTCGGCAGATCAGGATGCCGATCGGTGGCAGGCCGCCGTCACGCTCCGCCACGCGCGGATCGCGGCAGGACAGTGCAGCCATCACGCCGGGTGGTCGAGTTCCGTAAGTTCAAGTCGTAACTGGTCGATTAAGTCGTCGGACAGCCCCCAAAGCTTCTTTCGAGCTTCGCTAGAATCGCCAATATTCCCCCAATGCCAATTCTCGATGAGGTCCAAAATCGGCTTCCAACGAACTCGAACGCGGCTAGAGGACATCAGACGGATGCGTAGGTTAAGGTCGCGGCTTCCGGCGAAGACATCGTTGGCGCTTTCGTTTCTCTCTAGCCCGCTCTTTCTCAAGACGCGACGCAAGCTCGTCACATATTCTAGAATGTCGACATAGTGCTGAAGCCTCCGGTCAAGCAGCCACCTTTGTTGCGAGCGCCGCCAAGCGTGCTCTTCTCGGCGATTTTGGAGCCAATTATTCACTGACACGGTTACGATAGATGCCACAAGGCCGCTAACGACTGCGGGTAGCCATGCCATCGATTGCGGCACAAACGCACCTGCTGATTCGAACATTCCTATACCTTAATTCGGATTGGCGTGGGCCAGGTCGCAGTCCAGGAGCAGGGTTCGGGCCGGCGATCAGTTCGATACCGGCCAGCGGGATGCGCAGCTAACCGCCGCTCGCCCCGTGCCAGTCGATTGTCAGGCTAGAGGAAGCCGAACTACCATCCACTGCTGCCACGGTTCCCAGTGCGTGCTCCACACGTGCGGATCGACTCCCTGATGATCGGCCGCGATGTGACCGGGGTCGAGCGCGTGTGCCGACGTGGCATTTTCGATAACAAATGCCACTCTGTCGTCGGTGGGAATCAGCTGCCATTCGGTTGACCATTTAGGTCGCGGTTTATCGTGCAACCACACCTCACCCCAGTCGGAAGCTGCCCGCATTGTGGCAAGCATCAGCCCTGACGACTCGCTAATGATTTGCACATTTCCCCGACTGGCCCTGCGAATCCGCCATTGCTGCCAAGGCGCTGCATGGGCGGTCCAGAGCGTGGTATGTCCACCGGCCGTAGCGTCAGTTCGCGCATCCAAAGCCAAGCCGGAGTGTCGGTTCAGAATTAGGCAGGGACCGCCGTAGACCGGGTCCCGCCTGAACCGGTCGGCCAACGAAGCGAGCTCATCGGCTGTCAGGCTAATACCGAACCCGAATGCACTTAACCCAGGCACGTGGTTGATCGTAGGACGGGATGGCAAGGCAAGAACGCGGTTGACGGATGTCCGACTGTCGCGCACACGGCAAGGCCTGCGAGATGCATCTTGATCAGTCATGCAGGAACTGGCGGAATCTCATACCCGCCTACCTCTCGGTCATGATCGGAAACACTGTTCTCGGCAGATCCGGATGTCCCCCGGAAGATCGACGCCCGGATCGCGGCAATAGCGTGTGTCTCGATTGGCGAGGCAGGCGCAGCGCTGACTCGGATGCGATGACGCCGAGGTTGAGCAGGTTGCGCGAGTGGTGATCACCACGGCACGCGGGTTCCGTCCCAGGAGAGGAATTCGCCGGTGGGGCCGTCGTCGGGCAGCAGTGCCAGTTGGACCGCGCCAGCTGCGGCTTCGGCCGGGTCTCCGCCGCTGGCGGCGGCGGTCACGTTGAGATTGGTTTTGCGTAGCCCGGGCGCGAGGGCGTTCACCTTGAAGCCGTCGCCGGCGAGCGCCTGGGCGTAGAAGACTGTCAGCGCGTTCAGTGCGGTCTTGGACGATCGGTATGCGGCGAGTGAGCCCGTCGCGGGGAACTGCGGCTGCGGGCCGGTACTCCAGCCCAGTGATCCAGTGCCGCTGGAGAGGTTCACGATCCGGGGCCGGGCGGAGCGGCGCAACGCGGGCAGGAAAGCGTTGGTGACCGCCACGACCCCGAACACGTTCGTTTCGTAAGTGCGGCGGAAGGCGTCAACGTCGGTCTCGGTCACCGGGTTCAGGTCGACCGAGATGCCGGCGTTGTTGACAAGGATGTCCAGGTTTTCGACTTGACGGGTGGCTTCGGCGACGCTCTGGCCGTCGGTGACGTCGAGGGTGAGTAGTCGAGCGTTGCCACCGATCTCGTCGACAGCCCGCTGTCCCCGCTCTGGGTCGCGAGAGCCGAGGTAGACGATCAGCCCGGCGGCCGCGAGCTGCCGCGCGATTTCCTTGCCGATGCCTTGGTTGGCGCCGGTGACCAGTGCCGTGGAATCGTTCATGGTGTTCATGCTGCAACGATGCAGACGGCGACCAAGCCGATCCAGGGATAACCGATACCTGGCTCTGGAGGGGTGGATCATGGCGGGACAGGAGTTGGCGTGGTTCCTTCGGCAGCGGCGGGAAGACCTACGCCCCGCCGATGTCGGCCTGCCCGCCGGTCCGCGCCGTCGTACCCCCGGCCTGCGCCGTGAGGAAGTCGCCCAGCTGGCCCACATGTCCGTCGACTACTACGCCCGACTCGAACAGGCCCGGGGCCCCCATCCGTCGCCGCGGATTCTGGACTCCCTCGCCGACGCGCTGCGGGTCTCCCCAGCCGAGCGGATCCATCTGTTCCGGCTGGCCGGGGCGACTCCGGCACCACCCGCCGGGCCGGTACGCCAGGTCCGCCCGCATATGGTCAACCTGCTGCGCCGCATCCCCGAGGCAGCAGCCGTCGTCACCGACGCCAGCTACGACGTGATCGCCTTCAATCCGCTCGCCGACGCCCTGCTGGGTAACCTCAGGCAGGAGCCCAACCTGGCCCGCCGACGGTTCCTGGGCCTCGGCAGCTACGAAAGCTCCAGCGCCGAAGAATTCGGTCACATCGCGGTGGCGCGGCTGCGCGCCGCCGCCGATCGCTACCCCCGCGACGAGCGCCTCTCCCGCCTCCTGAGCGGGCTGCGCGCCGCCAGTCCCGAGTTCACCGAGATCTGGAACACCAACCCGGTACGAGCCCCTAGCCACCGGATCAAGACCATCACCCATCCACAGCTCGGCCCGCTGCGCCTCAACTGCGACGTGCTCACCATCCCCGACGACCAGCAAGTCGTCTTCATCACCGCCGACCACGGCACCCCCACCGCCCGCGCCTTACGCCATCTGGGCGCTGTCGGCTGACGAAACCCTTCATACACCGAGGCGACAGAGCCACGCGCTCTGTCAGCGGCGGTACAGCGAAGGGCCTTGGAGTCGCCGGACCGGTGGCCACGAGCCGCGTCAATCTGTAGAGCCACAGCGTTCGCACATCGACAGATCCGCGCACACTCAGCGGCAGACGAGTACGGCGAAGCGCTTTTCGTCGGCCAGCTCCGGGGGCGGCACCTGCTGGCCGCCCCCGTGCCTGGTCGAATCCTTGCCGATACCGCAGCAGCGACGTCACCCCGGTGCCGGCCACGTGTCGGCTCAAGCCTCAGCCGACGAGTGACGATCTCATCCCTGCAAGACGCGCCGCGGCTTGAACCGGCGAACCTCCTGCGGCCAGCCGCATGCCTCCGCGATTTTGCCGGCCCACATCCGGGCGGCCGCCTCATCCGGCACGTCCACGATGGTCAGGCCACCCAGGAACTCCTTGCTCTCGACATAGGGCCCGTCGGTGAAGACCAATGCACCGCTTGTGGCGTCTGCGTTGAAGACCGGGCCGTCCTCTTCCTCCAGGCCCCCGGCGAAGACGAATGCCCCGGCGGCCTTGATCTCATCAACAACCGCCCTGGCGAGTGGACCGCGCCCGCGGAACCACTCCTCGGTTTGGTCACCCACCCACTGCTGATTGAAGTAGATGAGGTACTCAGGCATGTCCACTCCCTCTGATCTTCCCCGGACCCGACGTCCGTCTCTGCATACGCTACGAACGGCATCCGGCAGATCCGACACTCGCCAGCTTGATTTCTGTCAACCGGTCAACCGTCGCACTCACCTCTCCTGGCTGAGGAGGGGGAGCTGCGGGGCCGGATCCGGGTCGACATACCTGAGGTTCTGCGGCTGGACGAGTGGAACCACCCGGGCCTGGCTGGCACCTAGCCAGTCTGAGACATTCCGCCAGATTGCCGATGTCCTGACGACCGGCGACCTCACGCCCTACACGCCCAGACTGCAGCCCAACACTCACTGGTCGAACTGGCTGGACTCGGGAAGTCTGTAGCCGAGCAGAGGCCGAGCCGCCCATCGGCACGACCGCGCACCGCGCCGGCCCGAGGCAAGGCGCGGACAGCAGCAAATCGGTGCGTTGCCAAGGCCGTTGTGGGCCGGCGATCAGCCGTTGGGGCGTGACTCGATCGCCTGCAGCGACCACCTGTTGCCGTCAGGATCGCCGAAGTAGACGAAGTTGCCCCATGGCTGCACTTCGACCTCGCTGGCATCGACGCCGGCGTCGAGCAGTTGCCGGCGCGCCGCCTCGGCGTCGGCGACCACAACCTGGATTTCCTGTGTGCCGGGAGTCTTGTCGGTGATGCCCTCGCCGATCACGATGGAGCAGGCCGAGCCGGGTGGGGTCAGCTGGACGAACCGCAGGCCCTCGTGCACCCTGTGATCGTGGTCGGCGTTGAAGCCCACCTTCTCGTAGAACGCCTTGGCCCGGTCGACATCGGTCACCGGAACCGGGATGAGTTCGATCTTCCAGTCCATGGTCTCACCGTAGGACGTGGTTACGACGTTTCGGGCTCACCGCGCCATCGGCGGACAGCCACGCCGACGGCACGGCCGCTACGGGTGCCCCACGCCCAGGCGCTGACCACGACCAAGCCTGGCACGGTGGTGGGTCACCCTCTGGACAGCGTCCGGCGGCGCGCCGGTCGCCCCCGAGGCGGGAGGTGGCGGTCGCCTACTGATGTGTGGAGGCCGGGATCCGCACGTTCGCGACGAGAAGGCGTACGACCTCGGGATCGCCGATGACGGCGCCGGCAGCTACGAGCCCGGCCAGGTCGTCGCCGCCGAAGGCGCCGAGCAGGGTATCCGTCGTGGTGACCAGGACGGCGTCCGGCTCTTCGGGCGGCTCGTGGGCGACCTCGGCGCCGTCCGGTGTGAGGCGGACGCCGAACACCCCGGCAGGGCCGTGGTCGCGTAGTTCGATCCGCAGCGTCGCCTCGGGCCGCTGCTGCGTCGGCACGAAGAAGGTACGGATGGTCAGCATGGCGCTGTCCGCGCTGACGAACCGCTGTTCCGCGGTCGGCGGGGCGGCCAGCGCCCAGGTGCCGAGCGCGAGGACGATCGGCTCGAGGCCGCGTCCCCACGCGGTCAGCTCGTAGACCCGCACATTGCCTGGCGGAGGCAGCTGCCGACGGCGTACGACGCCCGCGTCGGCCAGCTCGCGCAGCCGGTCGGACAGCGCGTTCGGGCTGGCGGTTGGGAGCGCCTGCTGGAGGTCGGTGAACCGTTTCGGCCCGAGCAGCAGCTCGCGCACCACGAGCAGCGACCACCGCTCCCCCACGATGTCGAGGCCGCGCGCGACGCCACAAGCCTGTCGATAACCCCGCTGAGCCGGCACCGAACACCACCTTTCATACTTGCCCCACCATAGCAGCCACTATTAGCCTCATAGTTCGTTGCCTGAGGAGGAACCCATGACCACGCCAGCGGCACCCCCGATCACCGACCGCGAGACCTGGCAGAAGCAACTCGACGAGCTTCGGCTCCGCGAGAAGGCGCACACGCGCGAGGGCGACGCCATCGCCGCGACCCGCCGGCGGTTGCCGATGGTCGAGGTCGACCCGGCCACCCGCCTGGTCGGTCCCGACGGCCCGGTGCCCCTGCTCGACGTCTTCGAGGGCAGGAGCCAGCTGGTGGCGTCGTACCACATGTGGCACACGGGCAGGCCGGCCGCCGACCAGTGCGAGGGCTGTACGTTCTTCACCGGCCAGGTGCTCGAGCTGGCCTACCTGCACTCGCGCGACGTCACGTTCGCGGTCTTCTGCCAGGGGCCGTTCGAGGAGTCGTCGCGCTACCGCGACTTCATGGGCTGGCAGGCGCCCTGGTACTCCGTGCCCGCGCAGTCGCTCGACCCGCTCGTCGCCGGGCGCGCGTTCGGCATGAAGGCGTGCTACCTGCGCCAGGGCGACCGCGTGTTCGAGACCTACTGGACCACCGGGCGCGGCTGCGAGGCGATGGCACCCTCGTACGGGCTGCTCGACATGACCGTCTACGGCCGCCAAGAGGACTGGGAGAACTCGCCGGAAGGCTGGTCCCAGCGTTTCCGGACCGACGGCGACCAGTTCCGCCTCGACGGGCGGCCAACCTCCCAGTGGTCGCGCCTCGCCGCCGGCCGTGACGACGACCTGGGCACCACCGGGCACGCCGGCAGCGAGCACCACTGCCACTGCGGTTCGACGCCGGCTGGGTCATGAACCGCCCCTGCGATCATCGCCAGTGATCACCTCCGATGGCTGCGGGCACGCCTGACCCGTCGGTCACGGGGGCATGGACATGGCCGGGATGCGTCATGCGCCGCCGGTGGTGGGTGGGCCGCGGGGTGCACCTCGCCGGTCGGTCCGTGGCAACAACGACGGAGGCGGTGGAGCGCCCGCTGGACTGGTCGCGACGCCTACCTGGAATTCCTCGGGCTCCAAGCGACGGGTCGGCCCGGGCCGCGGGAACCAGGCGGCCGGTGCGGACGACTACCTGTACATGGCGTGTGAGCAGTGGCGGGAGATCCTGTCGGCGGAGCTGGACGGGGAGGCGACCCGGTCGGAGAGCGCGGCGGCCGAGGCGCACCTGGCGGGCTGTGCCGGCTGCCGGGGCTGGTTCGAGTCGGCCGTCGCGGTGACCCGGCGGGCCCGTACGCAGCTCGCCCCGCCGGTGCCCGACCTGGTCGACGCGGTGCTCGCCGCCGCGCCGCCGGCCCGACCCGGGTGGCCGGAGCGCGTGGTGCTCGGGCTGCGCGGGGTGCTCGGGCTGCTCGGCGCAGTGCAGTTGGTGCTCGGCCTGGCCCAGGTGGGCCGGGAGGCCGTGATCGACCACGCGCACACCACCGGCCAGCACCTCTGGCACGAGTCGGCCGCGTGGAACGTGGCCGTGGGCGCCGGCTTCCTCTACGTGGCGCTGCGGCGCTCCGCCCCGGCCGGGCTGCTGCCGATGCTCAGCGCGTTCGTGGCCACCCTGGTGCTGCTGTCGGTGAACGATTTGATCACCGGGCAGGTGGCGGTGCAGCGGCTGGTCAGCCACGGCTTCCTGCTGGTCGGCTGGGTGGTGATGGTGCTGCTCGCCCGGCCCCGGTGGCGCCCGGGCGGCACGCCGCCCCGGCAGGGCCGGTCGGCCGGGTCACGCTGGTCGCTGCGTACCGAGGAGCCGTCCGAGCCGGCCCGGCTGCGCCTGCTGCCGCCCACGCCGTACGCCGCGCAGGCCCGCGACCGCCGGGCCGCCTGACGGTCCGGGCGCCGTCAGACCACCCGGTTGCCCCGGGCGGGCCGGGCGCCGCCCTGCCAGGCGGCGACCAGGTCCTCGCGGGCCCTGGCGACCCGGGACCGGATGGTGCCGACCGGGCAGCCGCACACCTCCGCGGCCTCGGCGTAGGAGAGGCCGAGCACCTGGGTGGCGACGAACGCCTCCCGCCGCTCCGGGGCGAGCCCGGCGATCATCCCGCGCAGGGTCACGGCCTCGTCCCCGCCCGGGGTGACCGCCCCGGCCGCCTCGGCGGCGGCCTGCCAGTCCGGCAGCGCGGCCACCCGGGGCCGCGCCGTCGCGGCCCGGACGTGGTCCACGGCCACCCGGCGGGCGATGGTGAACACCCAGGTACGCGCCGCGGACCGGCCGGCGAAACCGGGCAGGCCGCGCAGCGCGCGCAGGAACGTCTCCTGGGTCAGGTCGTCGGCCTCGGCGGGACCGGCCAGGTGCGCGAGGAACCGCCACACCGGGCCCTGGAGCGCCCGGACGAACGCGGCGGCGGCCTGCTGGTCGCCCCGGCCGGCCCGCTGTGCCCAGCGGGTCACCTGCTCGTCGTCGGGCTCCGCGCTCATCCGCGACCGGCCCGCCGGTCCACCACCGTCATGGTCGACGGTACGGACGCGGGCCTCGCTCGGTTCATCCCGCCGTCCTCCTCGTCACCCCGCCGCCGGCCGGACGGTCGCAGGTTGGTCGGCCGGCGAGGCCGGAAAGTTCCCGGGGGCGGGTCAGGAGTCGACGGTCACCTCGACCGGCCCGACCCGCAGGACGCCGTCGTTGAGCGGGGCACAGCGCACCCCGCCCCGACCGCGCAACGCCTTCCAGGTGCCCGGCGCGACGGTGACGTCCAGCCAGGCGCAGGGCGGCGCGGCCCGGTGGACCCGCAGGCGGACCGGCCCGTCGCCGGAGTCCAGGGTGAGCACCAGGCCGACCAGCTCGTCCACGGGGATGCCGTGGGTCAGCACGTTGCGCCGGACCTGGGTGAGGTCGGCACCGGGGGGCAGCGACTCCTGCGCGATCAGGGTCACGCTCGCCTCGCGGTGCGCCGGCCGGCCGAAGTAGCGGTCGCCGACGATGCCCAGGCCGGCCCGGATCCGGACGTCCTCGACCAGTTCGCCGGGCGGCGCCGGGGCCGGGCCGTCGGCCGGCCGGCCCACGTAGCGGTGCACCGGCGAGGCCAGCAACTGGACGATCTGCGGCATGCGCCGATTCTCGCATGGACGTACCGGCACCAAAGCGGACGATAGCCATCCTCACGTGTCCACGCTGGGTGGAGGCCGTTGTACCGGTTGTGACGGCGAGACGGT
Organism: Micromonospora halotolerans; assembly: GCF_032108445.1. NCBI lineage: Bacteria > Bacillati > Actinomycetota > Actinomycetes > Micromonosporales > Micromonosporaceae > Micromonospora > Micromonospora halotolerans. The sequence goes on from NZ_CP134876.1 coordinate 6,577,260, forward strand.
TTCCCCCGGCCGGGCGTCACCCGGAGCTGGGACGACAGATTGCGTGGGCGCGGCGCGAGAACGAACGCCGGCGGCGCGCCTACGAGGTGGCGGCGCGGACGTGGCGCCGGCGCAACGAGCACCTGGAGCGGCTGCGGATCGAGGCGACCGCGTTCCACGGGTGCACCCTGCCCGGCACGGAGCTGCCGGTCGGGCTGGACGACGGCGAGGTGGTCTACCGCATCGTGCCCGTCGTCGAGCTGGTCGAGGCGGAGGCCCGGCACGTGCCCGGGCTTCCCGCGCCGGCTCCGGCGCTGACCGCGGACCTGCTCGACCCGGCCGACGGCGCGCTCCCGGCCGGGCTGCGGGTGGTCGACAGCGGCGCAGCCGTGGTGACCGACCGGCGGGTCGCCTTCGCCGGGCGGGCCGGCCGCCGCGAGTGGGCCCACGCTGACCTGCTCGGCCTCGGACACCACGCCGACCTGCCGGTCACCCTGCTGCACCCCGAGGACGGCCGCCGCCCGGGCGGCCTGCGGGTGCCGGTCACCGGCGCGGCGAACTTCCGCTTCTACCTCACCCTCGCGTACGCCACCGCCACCGGGACCCGCGACGCTCTCGGTACGCAGCTCGACGCGCTGCTGGCCGCGCACCGCGCCGCCCGGCCGCGGCCGCCGCGACCGCTCGGTGTCGCGGACGCCCCGGCGGAACGGCGGCGCCCCGAGCGCCTGGTCGCGGCCGGCGCCGTGGCGGTCGCGGTGCTCCTCGGGGTGACGGCCGCGGGCACCTGGCCTGCGACGGCCGGGCCGGTGCACCCGGCGGCGAAGGCCCACGTCGGCCCGGCCGGTGCCTCCGACGACGACCTCGCACCGGACCCGGTCCGCACCACACCCGGCCAGCCCGACGGCGGCCCGGCCCGGTCGCCCTCCGGCGACCCCACCCGGCCGCCCCGGCCGGCCGACGGTGGCCGGGCGCCCGTAGTCGCCGGGCCTCCGGTCCCGGTCGGCACGGAGCCCATCGCGCTGCCGGCATCGTCCCGCGCCACGACGCCCCCGGCGACCGCGCCGTCGACCCGTCCGCCGGTCAGGCCGACCGGGAGCCCACCCCCGGCCGTGGCCCCGACCGCGAGCCCCACCGTGACCCCGACCGGCGCGCCGTCCCCGAGCGAGCCCGCGGTGGCGGGCATCTGCCTGGATCCGCTCCGGCTGCCGGTGCTGGACCCGCTGCTGTGCCGCCGGACCTGAACGGAGGCGGCACCGGCCCTCAGGGGGTCTGCGGGGTGAGCAGGTAGTCCTCCGCCTCCGGACTCCACCGCAGCGCCACGCCGCCGCTCGTGGCGGCCGCCTTGCAGAACTGGAGGAAGCTGCGGTAGCCGAGCTTCTTCTCGCTGAAGTCGGGCCGCGCCCGCCGGAGCTGGTCCTTGAGCCCGGACAGCGCCACCGCGCCGCCCTCGCCGGCCAGGTCCACCACCACGGACCGCAGCAGCGCGAAGGCCACCTCCCGATCGCCACGCTCGGGTAGCGACACCTCCGGGTCGCCCTTGGCGGGTCCCGCGGCGAGCTCGATGACGTTGTGCCCGGCCAGGTGGCGCAGCAGCTCTCCGAAGGTGCGGAAGCCGTAGTCGGACTCGCTGAACGTCGGGTCCTTGCGGAGCAGGGTGCGCTTCAGGCCGGAGGCCGTCACCTCGCCGCTGGAGCTGCCCTGCATGCCGGCCACGGTCTGGGCCACCAGCACGGCGAGCGTGTCGACGTCCCGGGCGGCTTCCTCCACGGCCGGCGCGACCTCGGCCGGCGCGACCTCGGCCGGCGCCTCGGCCGGCGGCGGCGTCTCGGGCCCGGCCGGTCGGGCCGCCCGAGCCCGGCGGCCGGCCGCGGGCGGCACGTCGACCCCTTCGAGGCGGTCGTAGAAGAGGAACTCGTCGCAGGCGGGCGGGAGCAGCGCCGAGGTGGAGTTCTCCACACCGACCCCGATCACCCGCTTGTTGAGCTCGCGGAGCTTGTGCACCAGCGGCGTGAAGTCGCTGTCCCCGGTGCAGATCACGAACGTGGAGATGTAACCCCGCTCGAAGGCCAGCTCGACGGCGTCGACGGCCATCTTGATGTCGGCCGCGTTCTTGCGGGAGGCGCCCATCCGCTGCGGTATCTCGATGAGCTCGACGTGCGACCGGGTGAGCATCCGCCGGTCCTCGTCGAAGTACGACCAGTCCGCGTAGGCGCGGCGCACCACCACCCGGCCGCGCTCGGCGAGAGCGTCGGCGATCGGGCGGAAATCGAACGGCCGACCACCGTGATGGTCGCGCACACCCAGCGCCAGGTTCTCGTAGTCGAGGAACAGCGCGATCCGGTCTTCCTGATCCACGCCGGCCAGCCTAGCCGGGTTCCGGGCCCGGCCCGCTCACCGAGGCCGCTCGTCGCGGTAGAGGGTGTCGCGGCGGGCCACGTGCTGAATCGCGTAGCTGCCGATCAGGAGCAGCAGGGCCAGCACGACCTCGACCCCGGCCACGGCGCCGTTGGCCACGGTGAGGCCGAGCAGCAGCAGGATCAGCCCGACCACCGCCAGCAGGCCGGCCAGGAGCAGTCGCTTCCGCCGCGCCGCCGACCGGTCCCCGCCCGCACCCACCGCTGCCACCTCCTTCCGCCAGCCTAGGCGCTACGCCGGCACGTCCTGCCCCACTTCGTCGAAGGCCCCCCGCAGGACGCCGATGCCCACACCGACCAGCCAGACGGCCGCGAGGAGCCGGAACGCCGGCTCCGGCCGGACGAGCGGCGGCACCAGGACCGAGAGAGCGGAGGCCGCCACCAGCGGTCCCACCACCCGCCCGTAGGCGAACACCCAGCGCGGCCGCCGGTGGGAACGCCGCGCGACCGCCGAGGCCGCGGTGATCAGGAGGCCGCTGCCCAGCAGGTGCGCCGCACCGCCGAGCACCAGCGCGGCCCGTCCGAGCGCGGCGACGGTCGGGTCGCCGGCCCGCTCCGCGACCAGCAGCAGGACCAGGCCGCACACCACCGAGGCGAGCAGCGAGCCCGCCGTGATCGCGGTCCCCCAACCCAGCACCGCACCGGCACGGGTGCCTTCCGTCCGCAGAGCGGCGCGCAGCCGCCACCCGAACCGGTACAGCGCGACCGCCGCCAGGATCTGCAACGCCGACTGGACCAGCACCGCCACGGCGCTCGTGGCGTAGAAGTCACGCAGCTGCGCCGCCGACGCGTCGGGCAGGTAGAGGCTCTCCCCCACCTTCAGAGCGTTGCCGGCGACGATGCTGGCGACGAAGGCGACCACGAAGACGATGCCCCACCAGCCCCAGCGCCGGCCCGGGGCATCCGCCGCCCGCGGCGGCGCCGCGTCGTCCGCTTCCCTGATCCGATTCGGTCCCATTCAGCCCTCCCTTGTGGCCGGACGCGGCCGGACGAGCCGGCACGCGCCCCCATCGGCCAGTCATGGTGTCAGCGCGCGGGCGGCGTGCCATCCGACGTGGCGCGGCTTCCGGGGTACGCCCGGGCGGGTACACCCCGTACGCTCCCCGACGTAGTCGGCGACCCGCGTGGACGGTCCGCGTTGGCGTTAGCGGCCGTTCGGCGGGTGGCCGGTGCCCTGCGCCCGGGGCCGCCGGTGGTCGGTCAGCCGGAGTCCGACACCGCGCACCGCGACGACGGTGACGCCGGTGCCCAACTGGTCGAGCTTGCGCCGCAGCCGCTTGACCAGGGACTGGACGTCGGCCTTGTCTCGCAGCCCCTCGTCGTGCCAGACGGAGCGGTGCAGCTCGGCGTAGCTCCAGACCCGGACGGGCTCGGTGGTCAGGCAGGCCAGCAGGTCGCGTTCGAGGCGGGTGAGGACGATCTCCCGGTCGCCCCACCGGGCGGTGGAGCGGGCGGCGTCGATCACCAGCGTGTCGTCCGGTGCCGGGGGCGCCGGGGTGGCGGGTGGCGGGGTGGCGGGTGGCGGCACGTCGAGATCCGCCGGTGGGGCGGCGGGCGTGAGCAGCCTGCGCAGTTCGTCGAGGTCGGCGACCAGGAGCAGGGGCGCGACGCCGTCGAGGAGTTCGGTGAGGCGGATCCGTTCGGCCGGTGACGACGTCACCCCGATCACCAGCGGGAACGGATGCTCCACCGGGTCGGGACCACCGGTCACCCCGCTCGTGTCCTTCTCGGTCACCGTCACCCCCGCCCGGAGCAACCGGCGGCACGGATCGCCGCTGTCGAGAATCGCCATGACAGTCAATGTCAACCGGGCCGACCGACGGGGGCCTGTTGGTGACATGTTGCTCACGTAGAGTGCTTGATCGCGCTTTCCTGTCGATCATAGTGTCCACTCAGGCAGCCGGCGTAGACCCGCACGGCGCCCAGGGGGCTTGGGGGGCTCGTTCAATCCGGTGTGATCCGACGGGAGAGGGTTCTCCTGCGCCTTCCGCCATGGCTCGAACATCCGCGGGTCGTTCTGGAGGAGGCAGCACCGATGCTGAGACGTCCACACAGGAGGGGCCTGGCCGGTCGGCTGGTGAGCGCGGGCGCGGCCCTGGTTCTCGCCGCGACCGCCATGGCCGCCACCGGCACAGGCGCACAGGCTGCGCAGACCGGAACGGGAACCGGCGCGTCCGCCGGCGACAAGATCCGCCCCGAGCTCACCCGGCAGCTCCAGGGCAAGAGCGAGGGCGACTTCTGGATCCACTTCGGCGCGAAGGCCGACCTCGGCAAGGCCGGCGCCGTCAAGGACTGGGCCAAGCGGGGCACCGCGGTCGCCGACGCGCTGAAGAAGACCGCCGCCGACAGCCAGGCGAAGATCCGCGCCGAGCTCGACCGCTCGGGCACGAAGTACCAGACCTTCTGGGCCACCAACGCCATCAAGGTCACCGGCGGTTCGCTCACCATGGCACAGAACCTCGCCGCCCACGCCGAGGTGGACGGCCTCTACGCCCCGGTCGAGTACAAGCTCCCCGAGGTGACCCAGGGCACCGACGAGAAGTCGGTGAACACCCTGGAGTGGGGCATCGCGAACATCAACGCCGACGACGTCTGGTCCCAGTACGGGGTCAAGGGCGCCGGCATCACCGTGGCGAGCATCGACAGCGGCGTCCAGTTCGACCACCCGGCGCTGGTCAACTCGTACCGCGGCAGCAACGGTGACGGCACCTTCGACCACAACTACAACTGGTTCGACGCCGCCGGCACCTGCGCCACCGCCCCGTGCGACGAGGACGGCCACGGCACCCACACGATGGGCACCATGGCCGGCTCCGACGGCGCCAACCAGATCGGCGTCGCCCCCGAGGTCAAGTGGATCGCCGCGAACGGGTGCTGCCCGACCGACGCCGCGCTGGTCTCCTCCGGCCAGTGGATGCTGGAGCCCACCGACCTCAACGGGCAGAACCCGGACGCTAGCAAGCGGCCGAACATCATCAACAACTCGTGGGGCACCACGCTGCCCTCCACCGAGCCGTTCATGGAGGACGTGACCAACGCCTGGACCGCCTCGGGCATCTTCGGCACCTGGTCCAACGGCAACAACGGGCCGGCCTGCCAGACCAGCGGTTCCCCGGGCAGCCTGGCCAGCAACTACTCGGCCGGCGCGTACGACGTCAACAACAACATCGCCAGCTTCTCCTCCCGCGGCACCGGGCAGAACGGCGAGATCAAGCCCAACCTGTCGGCGCCCGGGGTCAACGTCCGGTCCAGCGTCCCGGACAACTCCTACGCCAGCTACAGCGGCACCTCGATGGCGGCGCCGCACCTCGCCGGGGCGATCGCGCTGCTCTGGTCGGCGGCGCCCACGCTCGTCGGTGAGGTCACGGCGACCCGTGCCCTGCTGAACGACACCGCGGTGGACAAGGCCGACACCCAGTGCGGTGGCACCACCGACGACAACAACGTCTACGGCGAGGGCCGGCTGGACGCGCTGGCGCTGCTCAACGCCGCACCGATCGGCGACAACGGCACCCTTGCCGGCAAGGTGACCGACTCGGCCACCGGCGCCCCGGTCGCCGGCGCCACCATCGCCCTGACCGGTCCGGCGACCCGCTCGCTGACCACCGCCGCCGACGGGACGTACTCGTCGCTGCTGCCGGCGGGTGACTACCAGGTCACCGTCTCGGCGTTCGGCTACCAGACCAGGACGCTCACGGCGACGGTGACCAAGAACGCGACCACGACGCTCGACGTCGCGCTGACGGCGGTGCCGAGCGTCACCGTCAGCGGCCAGGTCACGGACGGCTCCGGACACGGCTGGCCGCTCTACGCGAAGGTGAGCGTCGAGGGCCTCCCCGTCTCCGACTACACCACTCCCGCCAACGGCCGTTACAGCCTGAAGCTGCCGGCCGGGGCGACCTACCGGCTCAAGGTCGAGTCGCAGTACCCGGGCTACCCGACCGTGACCAAGGAGGTCGTGGTCGGTTCGGGCAACACCACCAGCAACATCGCCGTGCCGGCCGATCCGAACGCGTGCGCCACGGCGCCCGGCTACACCGACAGCTCCGACGGCGAGTACGAGACCTTCGACGGCACCAGCGTGCCCGACGGCTGGTCCGTCGTGGACAACGCCGGCACCGGCCAGGTCTGGAAGTTCACCGACAGCGGTGACCGGGGCAACCTGACCGGCGGCTCCGGTGGGTTCGCCATCATCGACAGCGACGACTACGGCAGCGGCGGCCGGCAGGACACCTCGCTGGTCAGCCCGGTCGTGAACCTGACCGACGTCGCCGCACCGGTGATCCGGTTCAACCAGGACTTCAACTGGCTGAGCTCCGACCGGGCGGACGTCGACCTGAGCCTCGACGGCGGCACCACCTGGAGCAACGTGCTCCGGCAGGCGGCCGACGTGCGCGGGCCGCGGGTCACCGAGGTGCCCATCCCGCAGGCGGCGGGCCAGGCGCAGGTCCGGGTCCGGTTCCACTACTACGACGCTTCCTGGGAATGGTGGTGGCAGGTCGACAACGTGCTGATCGGCAGCAAGATCGTGTGCAAGCCGGTCGAGGGCGGCCTGGTGCTCGGCCACGTCCGGGACAAGAACGACAACGGCTACGTCAACGGCGCCACCGTCACGAGTGACGACCGCCCGGCGGAGAAGGCCACCACGGTGGCGACCCCGGACGACACCGAGCTCCCCGACGGCTTCTACTGGATGTTCTCGTCGCTGACCGGCCAGCACCCGTTCACCGCCAGGGCCGGCAACTACGTCAGCCAGACCAAGCAGGTCGACGTCGAGACCGACTGGGCGACGGCGGCGAACTTCCAGCTGGCCGCGGGCCGACTGGCCGTGCAGCCGACGTCGCTGACCGGCACGGTCCGGATGCCCACCGGCAAGGTCAGCAAGACCTTCACGGTGACCAACACCGGCGGGGCCCCGGTCACCGCCGAGTTCAGCGAGCGTGACGGCGGGTTCGTGCTGCAGCGGGCCGACGGGTCGCAGCTGTCCGAGCAGAAGCTGCTCGGCTCGACCGGCGCGCCGGCGCAGCGGCTCACCACCCCGACGTCGCTCGCCGCCCGTCCGTCCGGCAAGTCGGCCACCGCGGCCGCCGCGCCGGCCGGCCCCCAGGCGGAGCCCTGGACGGGCATCGCCAACTACCCGGCCAACGTGATGGACAACCGGGTGGTGAACCTCGACGGCAAGATCTACTCGATCGCCGGCGGCGACGGCACGACGTCCAGCGCGAAGAACTACGTGTACGACCCGATCGCCCAGAGCTGGACGGGGATCGCCGACCTCCCCGCCGCCCGCAACGCCATGACGGTCGGGGTGGTCGACGGCAAGATCATCGCCACCGGTGGCTGGGGCGCCGCCGGACCGGACGTCACCACCTGGTCGTACGACCCGGCGGCCAACACCTGGACGAGGAAGGCCGACAACCCCGCGCCGCGGGCCGCCGCCGGTCAGGCCGTCGCGGACGGCAAGCTGTACGCCATCGGCGGCTGCACCACGGCCAGCTGTCTGCCGATGTCCAACTCGGTGGTCCGCTACGACCCGGGCACCGACGCCTGGGAGACCCTGCCGGACTACCCGAAGTCGGTGGCGTTCGCGTCCTGCGGCGGGATCGGCGGCACGGTCTACTGCACCGGCGGCAACGACGGTTCCGTCGCGCAGAAGGCCAGCTACGCGTTCGACCCGGCCGCCAACGCCTGGACCGCCGTCGCGGACGCCCCGGCCGACAACTGGGCCAGCTCGTTCGCCGTCGCGAACGGCAAGCTCCTGGTGGTCGGTGGCTCGCAGGGCGGCGCCATCACCAACGCCGGCTTCGCGTACGACCCGGCCACCGACTCGTGGGCGAACCTGCCCAACGCCAACACCCCCCGCTACCGCGGTGGCGCGGCGTGCGGCTTCTACAAGATCGGCGGCTCCTCGGGCAGCTTCAACGCCACGAAGGACAGCGAGGTGCTGCCCGGCCTGGAGGAGTGCGCCGAGGGGCCGGCGGACGTCAGCTGGCTGACCATCGACAAGTCGAAGGTCACCCTGGCGCCCGGTGAGAAGGTCACGGTCACCGTCGGCATGACGGCCAACGTGGACCAGCCGGGCACCTACTCGGCGTCGGTCGCGATCAAGGAGAACACGCCGTACACCGTGCCGCCGGTGGCGGTCACGATGATCGCGCAGCCGCCGACCAGCTGGGGCAAGCTGATGGGCACGGTCTCCGGCAGGAGCTGCCAGGGCGCCGTCGCACCGCTTCCCGGCGCGGTCGTCCAGGTCGACTCGTGGGCGATGTCCTGGACGTTCGCCACCGACGCCGACGGCAGGTACGCCTACTGGATGGACCGGCGAAACAACCCGCTCAGCATCATCGTCGCCAAGGACGGCTGGAAGCCCCAGACGCGCCAGACGAAGATCAACAACACCACGCCCACCGTCGAGGACTTCACCCTGTCCCCCATCCGCTGCTGACCACTGACCGCCGACCGTCAGGTCCGGCCCGCCCGGTGCTCCCCCACCGGGCGGGCCGGACCGCGTTCGGGGCTGTGCTCAGAGGGGTTGCGCGCGGGGCCTCGGCGGCCCGTCGGTGGGCGCGTGCCGGGTCAGGACGCCGCGAGGCGGAAGCCGATGCCGCGCACCGCGAGGATCGTCGGCACGGCGCCGATCCGGCCCAGCTTGCGCCGGACCCGGCGCACCACCGAGTGCATGTCGGAGCCGCGCCCCAGGTGGTCGTTGCCCCACACCGCCCGGTGCAGCTGCGCGTAGGTCCAGACCTGGCCCGGTGTGCGGGCGAGGCAGAGCAGGAGGTCGTGCTCCAGTGGCGTCAACCCGACCTCGCGCTCCCGCCAGCGCAGGACGCGCCGGTCGGAGTCGACGTCCAGGCCGGACACCGGCGGGCCGGCCGGCGGCGGGTCGTCGGCGGCCGCGTCGCGGGCGGGGCCCGGGCGCGCCGCACCGGGCGCGCGGAGCAGGTCGAGGAACCGTCGCGCCTGGTGCGCGCTGGAGACGATCAGGAACGTCTCGGTGCCGCCGAGCAGTTGGGCCAACTGCCGGCGCTCCGCGGCCGAGGACGCGATACCGATGACCAAGGACGGCACCCCCGCCATCATCCGCCCTTCCGTTCCACCCTTTTCGTGAGGCTTTTTCCACGCGCCGGACAATGACCGGTGCACGTGCGGCACAGGTGGTGGGAATCGGCCGTCGGGCACGGGTGGATTCGGACGCGCGGCGACCGCAGGCGTGGAAAATGTGACTGAGGCTGGTGTTCCGTGAGGCTTTGCTGATCTGTTGATCGGCATCATATAGCCGTATAACGATGATTGGTATAGCAGTTAACGTCGATGTAACGCGGTGACACCGGTCAATCGGCGGAGATATCTGATTCCGGGCGGTTCGGGGCAAGGGTGAGGTTGAGCAGTTCCAGTCCCGACACCGGCCGGAAACCGACCTCGGCGTAGAGCGTCCGGGCGGCAGTGTTGTCGACCTCGGTCTGCAGGGACACGCGGAGCGCGCCGGCTGCGCGCGCCTCGTCGACGACGTGCTGGAGCAGGGCCTTCGCGATCCCGCTGCGCCGGTGGTGCGGGTCGACGTAGAGATCGCGGATCGACCACGCGGCACCCAGGAGCAGCGACGCCGGGGTGATCGCCGTCGTGACGAAGCCGCAGACCTGCGCGCCGCGGACGGCGGCAGCGACCGCGAGCCGGCGCTGTACGACCTGGTCGTGCAGCCAGCCGCGGGTACGCGCAGCGGACGGCGGTTGGCCGTAGTGCGCACGGTAGTCGTCGAAGAGAGTGGCCACCGGCTCGAATGCGTCGTGGCCCGGGATCACCGGCGCGACCGTCGTCAGCATGCCGTCCAGTCTCGTCGAGGTCGACGGCAAGGGCGGGGCAGGGCCGCAAGGGCGGGGCCGACCTCCGCTACGCGGGCACGTCCTGCCAGAGTTCGTTGAAGGCGGTGCTGTCGAAGAAGGCGGTCCCCTCGACCACCTTGCCGTCCCGCATCCGCAGGAACCAGGCGACCGTGTCGGTGAACGTCGTGCCGATCGTGGTGGTGCCCGCGCCGTTCCACGCGATGATCACCGTGTCGGTGGTCGGGTCCTCGTGAATGCCCCGGATGAGCACGGGCCGGAAGGGGTCCTCGGCCGTGAAGCGCGCGTCGAAGGGGGTCAGCACCTCGTCGACGAACTGGCGGGCCGGATGGTAGGTCCCGGCCGCCACGGAGCGGCCGGTGATCTCCCAGCGCATGTCCTCGGCGAAGATGCCGGTGATGCCGCCGGTGCCGGCGGACCAGGCCGCGAAGGCGTCCGCGACGATCTCCCGGTTGGCGGTCATCGGCGGCTCCCGTTCTCGTCCTGCGGCGGGCGCCCCGGACCTCGGCCGCCCCGCTCATCCTCCGCCGGCTCGCCCACCCCTGGGGCGGCTTCGGCGCGCCGTCCTCCCACCGGGGCACCGCATTCCGCCGGCACGCCGCCGCGCCACCTACCCTGAACGCGTGGATCGGTGTGACGAGTGCCTGTTCGTCTATTCCGCGCTCGACAGCGGCGCGCTGCCGCAGCGGTTGCGCGACCTGGCCGGGCGCTATCCGGCCGCCCTACGCGGGGTGCCGGACCCGCGCCGGCGCCCCGCGCCGGAGGTGTGGTCGCCGCTGGAGTACGCCTGCCACGTCCGGGACGTGTTCCGCGTGCAGGGTGAGCGGCTGGCCCTGGCCCTGCGCGTGGCCGCGCCGGAGTTCCCGCCGATGGGCCGCGACGAGCTGGTGGTCACCGAGCGCTACAACGCGCAGGACCCGGAGGTGGTCCTCGCCGAGCTGGCCACGGCCGCCGACGGATTCGCCACCCGCTTCGCGACCCTCGGCGAGACCGAGCTGGCCCGCACCGGCGTCTACCCGTGGCCGCGACGCGAGACGCGGACGCTGCGCTGGCTCGGCCGGCACACGGTCCACGAGGCCGAGCACCACCTGCTCGACATCCGCCGCGCCACCGGGGCCGGAACGGCCGGCGGGGCCTGACGCCCGTTCGGCGTCAGGCCCCGCAACGGCGAGCCGGACCGGGATCGAACCGCCGGGCGACGCCCGGCGGCCCGACCGGCGGTCAGTGGATCGGCACCGGCGTGGGACGCTGCTCCTCGCCCGTCCCGCCGTCGAGCAGGTGCGACGGCTCCCGCCGGCGGGGCAGGAAGGCGGCCGGGATGAAGGTGAGCAGCACCAGCGCGAAGCCGACCCAGAAGGTGGTCGCGAAGGAGCTGGCCGCGAAGTCGAGCCCGCGCTCGATCAGCGACGGCGGCACCGGGAACTGCTGGAGCAGCTCCGGCCGCTGCTGCGCGGCGATGGCGAGACCGGCCTGGGTGACCGGCTTGCCGCTCGGGTCGGTCACGCCGGGGATCACCTCGGAACCGTTCAGCTTGCTGGTGAGGATCACCGACATCACCGCGGCGCCGACCGAGCCGCCGATCTGCTGGAGGATGTTGACCAGCGTGGAACCGCGGGCCACCTCGGCGGCGTGCAGGGTCTTCAGCGCCGAGGTCATGATCGGCATCATGGTGCCGCCCATGCCCAGACCCATCACGAACAGCGAGCCGCAGAGCAGCCAGTAGGACGTGTGCGGGTCGACCTGGGTGAAGGTGAAGAACCCGGCGGCGATGAGCACCAGCGCGAACGGCACCGTCCGGCCGACCGGCACCTTGTCGGCCAGCATGCCGGCGATAGGCATGGTCAGCATCGCGCCGAGACCCTGCGGCGCCATCAGCAGGCCGGCGGTCAGCGTCGACTCACCGCGGACCTGCAGGAAGTAGCTCGGGAAGAGCAGACCCGCACCCATGAACGCGATGATGAAGACGAACAGGGTCACCGTGGCGATGGTCAGGTTGCGGTTGCGGAACAGCCGCAGGTCGAGCAGCGGGTGCCGGGGCCGGAACGAGTAGAACACGAAGGACACCACGAGCACGGCGCCGACCAGCATGGGCAGCCACACCTTGTTGTCGCGCACCGTGCCGGCCTCCGGCAGCGACGAGACGCCGTAGAGGAAGAGAGCCAGGCCGGGCGAGAGCATCAGCATGCCGAGGAAGTCGAACGACTCCGACGGCTCGGGGTTGTCCTTCGGCAGGGCGAGCTGGGCGTAGATCAGCGCGATCACGCCGATCGGCAGGTTGATCAGGAAGATCCAGTGCCAGCTGGCGGTGTCGATGAGCCAGCCGCCGAGGATCGGGCCGCCGATCGGGCCGAGCAGCATCGGGATGCCGAGGACGGCCATCAGCCGGCCGATCCGGTGCGGGCCGGCGGCCCGGGTCATGATCGTCATGCCGAGCGGCATGAGCATGCCGCCGCCGAGGCCCTGGACCACGCGCCAGGCGATCAGCTCACCGATCGAGTCGGCGGTGGCGCACAGCCCCGAGCCGATGGTGAACAGCGCGAGCGCCACCATGTAGAGGCGTTTGGTGCCGAACCGGTCGGCGGCCCACCCGCTGAGCGGGATCACCGTGGCCAGCGCGAGGGTGTAGCCGGTCATCGTCCACGCCACCCGGGCGTACGTGGCGCCGAACTCGCTCTGGAACGTCGGCAGCGCCACGCTGACGACCGTCACGTCGAGGATCGACATGATCGCACCGAGCACGACGACGCCGGCCACCTTGAGCACCGCGGCGTCGAGCTTGTTCGATGTCGCGACAGATTGCTGGGTCACAAACAGTCTCCTGGTTCGGGTCCGGTCGGAGGCCGTGGCCGCGCCGCGCCGGTGAGGGCGCGGGTCACGTGCGGTGAGGGGCGGCGTCCGGCAGGAAGCGTAGCGACCGGCTGCGACATCGCGCGGCCGGTTTACCGGGATCGGCGGCGACGCCCGACGGGGTCAGACCGTGGCGCGATGGTCGCGCGGATTGACGCCGCGGACCCGCTTGAACGCCGCGCTGAGTGCGAAAGGGCTGCTGTAACCGACTCTGCGGGCCACCGCGGTGAGGGTCAGCTCGGTGTCGCGCAGCAGGTCGGCGGCGAGCGCGAGGCGCCAGTTGGTGACGAAGGTCATGGGCGGCTCGCCGACCAGTTCGGTGAACCGGCGGGCGAACGCGGCGCGGGAGGCGCCGGTGGCGGCGGCCAGACCGGCCACCGTCCAGGCCCGGGCCGGATCGTGCTGGACCAGCCGGACCGCGTGGCCGACGACCGGGTCGGCGTAGGCCCGGTACCAGCCGGGCGGTCGGGCCCCGGGGCGGGCCAGCCAGGTGCGCAGCACCCCGATGACGAGCAGGTCGAGCAGCCGGTCCAGCACCGCCTCCTGCCCGGGTCCGTCGCGGTCCAGCTCCTCGGCGAGCAGCGCGACGACCGGCAGCTCGCCGTCGGCGGCGGTCAGCACCACCAGGGGCGGCAGGGCCGCGAGCAGGCCGGCGCCGACCGCGCCGCTGCTGGCGTACGTGCCGGTGAGCAGGGCGGTGGTGCCGTCCGGCCGGGTGCCCCAGGTCCGCAGGCCCAGCGCCATGGTCTCGGTCAGCTCCTGCCCGGCGAGCGTGGTGCAGCGCTGCCCGGGGTGGATCACCACCTGCGGTGGGGTGTCCGGGTGGTCGGCCACCGTGTACGGGTCGGGCCCGCGCAGCACGGCCACGTCCCCGGGGCGCAGCACCGCGGGGGCGCCGCCCTCGGGCACTACCCAGGCGCTGCCCCGGACCACCGTGGTGACGCTGAGCGGGGCGGCGTCGCGGACCAGGATCGACCAGGGCGGGTCCATCACGGTACGGAGCAGGAACGCGTCCCGGGCGCGCAGCCCGCGGAGCACGTCGGCGAGCACGTCCACCCGGTGAGCGTAGACGCTCGCGTATGGTTCGGGGCGTTCCGGCCATGGAGCGTCCACCGTTCCCCGTGTCCAATGGTCGTCATGACCGCATCGAACATCCGGGCCGGCGTGCTGCTGCTGGCCACCATGACCACGGGCCTGACGGCGGGACTCTTCGCGGCCTTCGCGTACGCGGTGATGCCGGGCCTGGCCCGGGTCGACGACCGGGCGTTCGTCGCCGGCATGCGGTCGATCAACCAGGCCATCCTCAACGGTTGGTTCGCGCTCTGCTTCGGCGGCGCGCTGGTCTGCACCCTCGCGGCGGTCCTGCTGCACCTGCCCGCGCGGCTGCGCGGGCCGCTGCCCTGGCTGATCGCCGGCCTGGCGCTCTACGTGCTGGTGCTCGCGGTGACCGCCGCCGTGAACGTGCCGCTCAACGACCGGCTGGAGGCGGGGGCCGCCCGGCTGGCCGACCCGGCGGAGCTGCGCGCGGCGTTCGAGAGCGCCTGGGTGCGCTGGAACGTGGTCCGGGCGGTGCTGAACACCGCCGCCTTCGGCTGCCTCGGCGTGGCGCTGCTGGTGGCCCGGTCGCTGCCCGGCTGACCGGTGTCCGGGTCACCGGGCGCGCAGCTTCGCCAGCAACGCGACCTCGGCGGTGCGGGATCGCTCGATCCGGCCGGCGAGGTCGCGTACCCGGGCGCTCGTGCCGGCCTGGACCTGGGCGCGGGCCAGTTCGGCGGCGGTCCGCTGGTGGGCGCCGAGCACGTCGAGCAGCACCCGGTCGGCCTCGCCGGGCGGGGCGGCCCGCAGCCGCGCCAGCCCGGCGGCGGCGTCGCTGTGACCGGAGTGGTCGTGCCGCTCGGCGGCGGCCACCGCGGACGGGCCGGCCTCGCGCAGCCAGCCGCGCATGGTGGCCAGTTCGTCGGTCTCGGTGGCCCGCACGGCGGCGATCAGCGTGCGGATCTCCGGGTCGGTGGTCCGGTCGAGCCCGAGCCCCACGATGTCCAGGGTCTGCTCGGTGTGCGCCACCATCATGGCCAGGAAGAGCGCGTCGATGCCGCTGGTCGCGGTCTCGGCGGCGGGCCCGGGATCGGTGGCGGCGGTCGGCGCCGGCTGGCCGGTGCAGCCGGCCGCGGCCAGCAGCACGGCCAGCAGGACGGCGGCGAGCGGGCCACGCAGGCCGGCCCTCCGGGCGGGGGCACACCGGGTGGGTGCGGCGCACGCGGGGCGTGGCCGCACCCGTCCGGTCAGATCTGGAGCCACAGCGCCGGCACGTTCGGCGGTTCCCAGCCGGGGATCGCGGTGTGCGCCTGCCGGCAGCGGTAGGTCAGGCCGTTGTAGGTGACCGTGTCCCCCACCTGGTAGGCGCGCCCGGCGGTCCAGGTGCCGCCGGGGGCCGGCGAGCTGGTCGGGGTGGGCCGGGGCGTCGGGGTCGTCGGCGCGGGGGTCGGCGTCGGGCTGGGCGTGGGGTTGCCGCCACCGCCCCCGCCGATCTGGAGGTCGACGCAGGAGTAGAAGGCGTTGGCGGTGTCGGCGATGTTCCACACGGCGAGGAGCTTCTGCCGGCCGGAGAAGCCACCCAGGTTGACGGTGTGCGACACGGTGGCGCCGGGCTGGCGGCCGCCGCCGTCGACCACCGCGACCCGGGTGTTGCCGATCCAGTACTCCCAGTTGGAGGTGGCGTGCCGGGCGGTGTTGACCCAGGTGAACGTCACCGAGCTGCCGACCGAGGTGGCCGGCCAGCCGCGGCTGTCGTCGTTGAGCACGGCGAACTGGGCGATGCCGGCGTGGCAGCTCTTGAGGCCCTTGGGTCCCTCGACGCTCTGCGGCTCGTACTTGATCTGGCCGCAGTCGGGCACCCGGTTCTGGGCGCAGAGTGCCTGGCGGCTGGGGGGCGACGAGACGTAACCGTGGGCCTGGGCGGGTGCGGCGACCGCCAGGGTGGCGGTGACGGCACCCGTGGTGAGCAGCGGCAGGGTGATTCTTCGGCGCATGGCGGCAACTCCTTCGGGGCGGTGGGAGGAGATGTCAATGAACATAAATTAAACCTTGTTAACAGTAAAGACTCCTGTCTATAAATTAAGCCGCGTATCCGGGGACGTCCTTGAGGGCTCCGGCGCCGGCATGGGATTCTGGGGCGTCGATGGCTCTGCGCGGGGCCGACCGTCGTTCCTTGGGCACCCGGATACCGGGGGGGCGACGCAGGACAGACGATCGCCCGACCCCCGAAGGAACCCCGCATGAGCAGAACCCCCTCCACCCCGCGCCGGGTCACGGCGTACGCGGCGAGCCTGCTGCTCGCCCTCGCCGCGCCGGCCGCCGTCGGCCCGCCCGCCGCCGGCGCGGCGGCCGACCCGGTGACGGTGACCGTGAACGCCCGCGCCGGGCTGGCGACCGTGCCGGACACCGCGCTCGGCGTCAACCACGCCATCTGGGACGAGCAGCTCGGCAGCACCGAGACGTCGGACCTGCTCCGGGCGGCCGGCGTGACGATGCTGCGCTATCCCGGCGGCTCGTACGCCGACATCTACCACTGGCGGACGCACACCGCGCCGGGCGGGTACGTCGCCCCGAACACCGACTTCGACACCTTCATGGCCGCGGCCCGGCGGGTCGGCGCCGAGCCGATGATCATCGCGAACTACGGCACCGGCACCCCGGCCGAGGCCGCCGAGTGGGTGCGGTACGCCAACGTCACCAAGGGCTACGACGCGAGGTGGTGGACGGTCGGCAACGAGAACTACGGCAACGGCCACTACGGCTCGGCCTGGGAGGCCGACGACCACCCCGACAAGAGCGCCAGCCAGTACGCCCGACTGGTGGTCGAGTACGCCGACGCCATGAAGGCGGTCGACCCGGACATCAAGGTCGGCGCGGTGCTGACCATGCCGGGCAACTGGCCGGACGGGCTGACCGCGGGCGCGGACCCCGGCCCCTGGAACCAGACCGTGCTCTCCCTCGCCGGCCCGAAGATCGACTTCGTCGACGTGCACTGGTACCCGGGCGGCACGGCCGCCGAGTCCCTCGCCCGGACCAGCCACCTCCCCGACGCCGCCTGGCTGCTGCGCCAGCAGATCGCCCGCTACGCCGGCCCGGACGCCGGCCGGATCGGGATCAGCTTCACCGAGCTGAACGTCGGCGCCGGCCAGAACACCCAGCCGGGCGCGCTCTTCCTGGCCGACGCCTACAGCGGGCTGCTGGAGCAGGGTGTCTTCACCGTGCAGTGGTGGAACACGCACAACGGGATCGGCACGGTCTCGCAGGTCGCCGGGCAGACCGACTACGGGGACTTCGGGCTGCTCTCCAGCGGCGGGTGCACCGCCGACGGGTCGGTCTGCGAGCCGCCGTTCAACACGCCCTTCGCGCCGTACCACGGGCTGTCCATGATGAACCTCTTCGCCCGGGCCGGCGACCAGTTCGTCCGCGCCGCCACCGACCAGCCCCTGGTCACCGCGCACGCCGCCCGCCGGCCCGACGGCAGCCTCGCGGTCCTGCTGCTGAACAAGGACCCGGACACCGCGTACCCGGTGGCCATCGACTACGCCGGCTTCACCCCGGCGGACGAGGCCCCGACGGTGCACACGCTGTCCAACGGCGCGGACGGGGTGGCCACCGGCCGGTCCGGCGACGCGACCAGCCGGACGCTGCCGCCGTACTCGCTGACCACGCTCGTGCTGCGCCCGGCCGGCGTGGTCGCCGGCCGGCCCGGCGCGCCGGGCCGGCCCACCGCCGGCGCGGTCACCGACCGGACGGCGACGATCACCTGGCCGCCGGCCGCGCCCGGCGGCGCGCCGATCGCCAAGTACGAGGTGTACCGGCAGCACGGGGCGGTCAGCGAGCAGCTCGGCGAGACGGCCCGCACCTCGCTCACGGTCGGCAACCTCGAACCCGGCACCCGGTACACGGTCAACGTGCTGGCCCGGGACACCGCGGGCCGGGTCTCCTGGTCCTCTCCGCCGCTCACCTTCGCCACCGGCAGCCCGGCCGCCAGCACCTGCGCCGTCCGCTTCCACCCGGACACCGACTGGGGCAACGGCTACGTGGCGACCGTCGACATCGTGAACACCGGCCCGAGCGCGATCGACGGCTGGACGCTCACCTGGACCTGGCCCACCAACTGGCAGCAGGTGAGCAGCGGCTGGAGCGCCAACTGGTCGCAGGCGGGGACCCGGGTCACGGCGACCAGCACCGCCGACAACCGCCGGCTCGCCGCCGGTGGCGGCAGCACCAGTGCCGGGTTCGTCGGCGCGTACAGCGGGCCGAACGTGCCGCCCGGCGCGTTCCGGCTCAACGGAACCGTATGCGCCACGGGGTGAACCGGGCCGCGGTCACCCCCGCCGGGGTGGCCGGAGCCGACCGTCGGCCGCCGACGGGGTCCGCGGGCTCCGTCGGCGGCCGGCGCTGCCCGGGCGGCGCGGGGCGGGAACGACGTGCGGGCGCAGGCGCGCGGCGGACTCCGGCCCGGCCGGTCGCCGGCGGGACGCGCCCGGCCGGGGCAGCCCCGCCAGGATCACCCCGAGCAGCGTCACCGCGACGATCCCGTCGAGCCAGTAGTGGTTACCGGTGCCGACCACCACCAGCAGGGTGAGCACGGGGTGGGCCAGCCAGAGCCACCGCCACCGCCCGGAGGTGACCGTGACCAGCGCGACGGCGACGGCCACGGCCCAGCCGACGTGCAGGGAGGGCATGGCGGCGTACTGGTTGCTCAGCGTGTCGGTGTCGGGCGGGCCGTAGACGGCGGGGCCGTAGCGGCTGCCGGTGTCCACCAGGCCGGTGAGCGCGGTCATCCGGGGCGGGGCGAGCGGCACGAGGACGTGCAGGGCCAGCGCCGCCGCGGTGAGCACGGCGAGGGCCCGCCGCATCCACCGGTAGTGCACGGGATGGCGGAGGTAGAGCCACACCAGGCAGAGCACGGTGGCCGGGAAGTGCACGTAGGCGTAGTAGCAGTTGGCCAGCCGGACGGGCAGCTCGTGGACCAGCAACGGGGCCTGCACGGCGGCCTCGTCCGGCAGGTGGAGCAGCCGCTCCAGCCACCAGATCCGCTCCCCGTTGGCCCGTGCGGTGCCGGACCGCCCGGCCACCAGCACCCGGCCCGCCTTGTACGCGAGGAAGAGCGCGGCGACGAGGGTCAGCTCGCGGACCGCCCGGCGCACCGCCCCGGTCGGCCGCGCGTCGACGGCCACCGGTGGTGGCGCGGGCTGCGTGGTGTCCACGGCGCCTCGATTCGGTCACGGCCGGCGTCATGCCGGCCCGGGTGGGCACGGACCAGGGCCGCCGCCGGATCGGCGACGGCCCTGGGACGACGGGGCGTCAGCGGCGGGCGCGTTCGCCCGGCCCCGCGACGTCCACGGCCACCTCGTCGAAGGCGGGCGCCCCGTCGACCGCGTCGGCCGCGACGGCGACCGAGCGGGCGGTGTCGGGCAGGTCCAGGCTGGACCGCAGGGTGACCGGCTTGAGCAGCAGCGCGGCCAGGATCCCGACGACCGCGATGGCGGCCGAGATCAGGAAGATGTGCCCGGTCGCGTCACCATACGCGGCCCGCACAATCTCCTGCACCGGCGCGGGCAGCGCGGCGAGGTTGAGTGTGCTGCCGCCGCCGCCCGAGGTGGGGATCCCCGCCGCGGCCAGGTCGTGGGTGATCCGGTCGGTGACCTGGCGGGCCAGGACCGCGCCGAGCACGGACACGCCGATGGTGCCGCCCAGCGAGCGGAAGAACGCGACGCTGGAGCTGGCCGCGCCGATGTCCTTGAGCGCCACCGTGTTCTGCACGGCGAGCACCAGGTTCTGCATGGTCATGCCGACGCCCACGCCGACGATGAACATGGCGGCGCCGACCAGGACCAGCGAGGTCTGGTGGTCGATGGTGCCGAGCAGGGCGAAGCCGACGACCAGGATGATCGACCCGGCGACGATGTACGGCTTGATCTTCCCGGAGGACGTGATCAGCCGGCCGGCGACGATCGAGGAGAGCAGCACACCGGCCATCATCGGGATGGTGAGCAGGCCGGCCTCGGTCGGGCTGTAGCCGCGACCGATCTGGAAGTACTGGCCGAGGAAGACCGCGCCGCCGAACATCGCCATGCCGACCGCGAGGCTGCCGAGGATCGCCAGCGCCGTGGTGCGCTCGCGGACGATCTCCAGCGGCACGACCGGCTCGGCGGCCCGCGACTCCACCAGGACGGCGAGGGCGAGCAGCAGCACCGAGCCGCCGACCATCGCGCCGGTCTGCCAGGACAGCCAGGCGAACGAGTCGTCGACGAACGAGATCCAGATCAGCAGCAGGCTGACGCCCGCGGCGATCAGGGTGGCGCCCAGGTAGTCGATCTTCACGTTGTCCCGGCGCGCGGTGGGCAGGTGCAGGGTGGCCTGGAGCAGGAGCAGCGCGACGGCCGCGACCGGCACGCCGACGAAGAAGCACCAGCGCCAGCCGAGCCAGTCGGTGTCCACGATGAGGCCGCCGAGCAGCGGGCCGCCGACCGTGGCGAGGGCCATGACGCCGCCCAGGTAGCCGTTGTAGCGACCGCGTTCCCGCGGCGGGATCATCGCCGCGATGGCCACCTGGACCAGGGCCTGGAGACCGCCGACGCCGATGCCCTGGAAGGCGCGGGCGGCGATGAGCTGGCCGGCCGAGTGCGCGAAGCCCGCCGCGACCGAGCCGGCCAGGAAGACCACGATGGCGACCTGGATGAGCAGCTTCTTGTTGAACAGATCGGCGAGCTTGCCCCAGATCGGGGTGGTCGCCGTGGCGGTGAGCAGGGTGGCGGTGACCACCCAGGTGTACTGGGTCTGCGAGCCGTTGAGGGCTCCGATGATCTTCGGTAGGGCGGTCGAGACGACCGTGCTGCTCAGCATGGCCACGAAGAGCACCAGCAACAGGCCGCTGAGGGCTTCCAGCGTCTTCCGCCGGCTCATGGGCGCGGCGTCCGCCGTCGCGGTGGGTGCGCTCATCGCGCGTCCTCCAGGTTGTCGTGTCGGGTGAGGGCGAGCTCAAGGTCGCGGGTGAGGCGCGCGAGCGCGGTGGACAGGGCCGCCACCTCGTCGGGGGTCCAGTCGGTGAGCGCCCGGGAGACCACACCGCCGTACCAGTCGTAGGCCTCGGTCATGGCGGCCCGGCCGGCCGGGGTGATGGTCAGGTGGCTGGCCCGCCGGTCCTGCGGGTCGGCGCGCCGGTCGACCAGGCCGTCGGCGACCAGGGCGGCGACCGCCCGGCTCACCGTGGAGGGGTCGAGCCGGCTCCGCTCCGCCAGGTCCCGGGCGTGGCAGCCGGTGTCGCCGTCCCGGTCGATGTGCCGGAGCAGGCCCACCAGGCCGGGCGGCACGGCCGGCCGGTCGTGCGCGCGGCGCTGCTTGAGCACCCGTACGCCGGTCAGCAGGTCCTGCAACCGGGCGACGAGCTCTCGGCTGGTCGCGTCCACTCTTCCCCTCCCCTGCCTTGGTTGCCTCAAGCAATGATTCGCGAATCTTGCCCATCAGGCAAGTTTGCTCATTGAGAAACGGATCACGTACGCTGGGGAGCCATGGACGAGTCGACCGGGCTGCGCGAGCGGAAGAAGGCGGCGACCCGCCTCGCCCTGCACGAGGCGGCCCTGCGTCTCGCCGCCGAGCAGGGGCCCGACCGGGTCACCGTCGAGGCGATCGCCGACGCCGCCAACGTCTCCCGGCGGACCTTCTCCAACTACTTCTCCAGCAAGGAGGAGGCCCTCTACCACGGCGACACCATGCGGCTGCGCCAACTGCTCGACCTGATCGCCACCCAACCCGCCGACCTGACCCCGTGGGCGGCGCTGAGCCGCGCCGCCCTGCGCCACGCCGACGAGATGGACGGCGAGACCGCCGAGTCCTGGCTCAACCGGCGCCGCCGGCTGCACGGCAACCCGGGCCTGCTGGCACACCAGGTGGCCGCGTACACGGCGATCGAGCGGGAGCTGGCCGGGGAACTCGGCCGCCGGCTCACCGGCCCCGACGCGACCCTGCGCGCGCGGATCCTGACCGCCACCTTCCTGGCCACCCTGCGGGTCGCCGTCCAGCAGTGGCTCGAGCAGCCGGACCAGCCGCTGACCGACACGCTGCGGACCGCCCTGGCCCACGCCGCCCCGGCGGCCGGCTGACTGTCACACCGTGCGGCTAGCGTCCCCGCCGTGGTCACCGTCGACGACGTCCGCGCCCTGGCGCGCACACTGCCCCGCACCAGCGAGCACCTGATCCACGACCGGATCAAGTTCCGGGTCGGCGCGATCGTCTACGTCGCGTTCAGCCGCGACGAGCAGACCATGGGCTTCGGCTACCCGAAGGAGCAGCGGGACGGGCTGATCGCCGCCGACCCGGCGCTGTTCTTCCTGCCCCGCCCCTCCGACCTGCGCTTCAACTGGGTCTGCTGCCACCTCGAACGGCTCGACCACGACCAGATGACCGAGCTGGTGTGCGAGGCATGGCGGATGGTGGTGCCGAAGTTCCTGGCCCGCCAGCGGCTGGGCGGATAGCCGCGGTCGGGCGGGGCTTCGGTGAGAGCGGTACCACGCCGTACGGTCCCGGCATGAGCGGCACCACGACTTCCAGGGCGGCCGTGCGGCCGTACCGGCCCGCCGACCACGACGCGGTGTACGACATCTGCGTGCGCACCGCCGACGCCGGCGGCGACGCCCGGGGCCGGTACGCCTCGGACGACCTCATGCCCGACCTGTTCGCCGGGCCCTACCTGCATCTCGAGCCGGACCTGGCGTTCGTCCTGGCCGACGCCGGCCGGGTGGTCGGCTACGTGGTCGGCACCGCCGACACCGCCGCCTTCGTCCGCGCCTAACGGCGCGTCTGGATCCCCCGGCTGGCGCACCGCTACCCCGCGCCGGCCGGTGACCCGCGCACCCCGGACGAGGAGATGATCGCCCTGCACCACCATCCCGAGCGGATGCTCCTGCCGGAGCTGGCCGGCTACCCGGCCCACCTGCACATCGACCTGCTCCCCAGCCACCAGGGGCGCGGCCACGGCCGGCGACTGCTGGAGACGTTCCTGGCCGCCGCCGCCCGCGCCGGCGCGCCCGCGCTGCACGTCGGCATGGTCACCGCGAACGTCCGTGCGCGGGGTTTCTACGATCGGCTGGGCTTCCACGTCATCCCGGTGCCCGACCCGGGCCCGCTCACCTACCTCGGGCGGTCCACCACCTGAGCTGCGTCGACGGTCCGGCGCGGGGCGGCACGGCGACCGATTCCGCCCCGCCGGCCGGTCCGGCGCTGACAGACTCGTGCGGTGGGCGGCGACCGGTGGCGCAAGGGGCTGGGTCCCGCCATGCCGATCGCCCCGGCCGCCCGGGTGGACAAGTTCGAGATCTTCTTCGACCTCGTCTTCGTGGTGTCGTTCTTCATCATCACGCGGGCCACCGCGGCGAACGTGACCGGGCGTGAACTGCTGCACGCCATGCTGGTCCTCGCCGTGCTCTGGTGGTGCTGGGTGGTGCACAGCGTGGTGGCCAGCCGGCTCCGGCTGGGCGAGGGCTTCGTCCCGGCGCTCATGGTGATCGGCATGATCGCGCTGTTCACCTTCGCGCTGGCCCTGCCGCAGACCTTCGGCGACCTCCAACAGGGCAGCGCCGGGCCCATGCTGGTCACCGTCAGCTACGTGGTGATCCGCGCCGTGCACCTGTCGCTCTACGTGTACGCGACCCGGGGCGACCCGGCGGGCCGGCGCAAGCTGTGGCAGTTCGTGCCCGAGGTGCTGATCACCACCTGCCTGCTGCTGGTCGCGGCGTTGCTCCCGCCGAGGATCGCGGACCCGGACCTCGGACTCTGGCTGCGTGACGGACTCTGGATCGGCGTGGTCGTCGTGCAGTACGCCAGCGGCCTGCTGTCCGGCCCGCACGGCTGGCAGGTGACCTCCGCCGAGCACTGGACCGAGCGTTACGACCTGATCCTGATCATTGCGCTGGGCGAGTCGGTGATCTCGGTCGGCGTCGGCGGCAACCTGATCGGCAAGCCCGTCACCTGGCCGGCCATCCCCGCGGCGATCTTCGGCATCCTGTTCACCGCGGCACTCTGGTGGGTGCACTTCGACATGATCGGCCCGGCCGCCCGGATCGCCCTGCACGCCGCCGAGGGGCACCCACGCGTGGCGATGGCCCGGGACGCGTACGCCTATCTCTACCTACCCATGATCGCCGGGGTGATCCTGTTCGCGATCGGCGCGGAGGAGCTGGTGCGGACGATCACCGACCCGGTCGGCGGGGTGGCCGAGCGGGCCCACGGGCCGGCCGTGCCACTGCTCTTCGGCGGGGTGATGCTCTATCTCGCCGCCGACATGGCGTTCCAGCTGCGCACCCTGAAGACCGTGTCGTGGACCCGGGTCGCCGCCCTGACCGCGCTCGCCGTCGGGCTGCCGGTCGCCCGGCACCTGCCCGCGCTCGCCGCGCTCGGGCTGCTCACCGCGATCTGCGTCGCGCTGGTCGCGGTCGAACTCGCGATGATGGCGGATGCCCGCACCGCGCTGCGCCGGGCGGTGTACGAGGAGAAGGCCAGCCACGAGGCCGGTGAGGCGGCCTTCCGCGCCCGCTGGCACGACGGCGACCCGGACCGGTCCGCGGAGTAGCCGGTCGCCCGTTCCCCATGGTGGGACGGGCTGGCCTTAGAGTCTCCCGCGTGATCGAGATCGC
This sequence comes from Micromonospora halotolerans, assembly GCF_032108445.1. Taxonomy (NCBI): domain Bacteria; kingdom Bacillati; phylum Actinomycetota; class Actinomycetes; order Micromonosporales; family Micromonosporaceae; genus Micromonospora; species Micromonospora halotolerans. Next base: position 6,602,013 of record NZ_CP134876.1, read on the forward strand.
CACCGAGGTCGACCTGTTCCACCCGCCGGCACGGATCTGGCGGGCGCTGACGGAGCAGGCGCTGCTCGCCAAGTGGTTCGCCGGAAGCGAGTCGCTGGGTGACCGAACGCTGCTGCGGACCGGGGGGCTGCCCGGCTACGACGCCGACACCGAGGTGGAGGTGGTCGAGCTGCGCGCGCCGGAACGGCTGGTGCTGCGCTGCCGCGAGGGCGACCGGAGCACCCGGCTTGCGTGCGACCTGGCCCCCATCGGCCACGGTTGCCGGCTGTCCGTGCGGGAGGTGCTGGAGGAGGGCGACTGGGACGCCGACCGGCGCACCGAGCAGCACCAGCGGGCGGTGACCGGACGGCTCCCGGCGATCCTCGACTGGCTGGCGTTCCAGGAGGTCGACCTGCGCCGGGCCGAGGGCGGGCTGACCGCCGAACTGCCGGTGGTCCGGCCCGGCGAGGCGCGCGGCCGGACCGGGCGTCTGGTGCTGCTGGCGGCCGGTGTGCTGGCGATGCTCGGCGTGGCCGCCGGTGCGACGGTGTGGGCCACCCGGCCCGCGCCGACCGCGCCGGCCGCCGCGCCGGCGTCGACACCGCCGTCGTCGCTGGCCGCTCCGGCCACGAGCAGCACGCCGCCCCGGGCCACCCCGTCCCGGCCCACGCCGTCGGCCAGCCGCCGCAGCGTCGCGCCCAGCCCGACCGCGTCCGCCGCCCCGACCCGTACGTCCAGCCCCAGCCCCCGGCCGGTCGCGTCGCTGGCCGCCAGCTACGAGACCGTCTCCGACCGGGTCTTCGGCTACCGGGGCCAGGTGGTGCTGCGCAATCCCGGTCCGGCGGCGAAGCAGGACTGGACGGTGACCGTGACCCTGGGCGACGACGCCACGGTCAGCAGCGTCAACGGGGCCGAGGCCAAGCAGGACGGTGCGGTGGTCACCTTCACGGGTGCGGCGGTGCCGGCGGGCGGGTCGACCACGATCCGGTTCGACGTGCGGGATCCCGACCTGTCGGCCACGGGGCCGGAGGGCTGCACGGTGGACGGGGCGGCCTGCGCCGGGCTGTGACGCGTTCGGCCACGGCACGACGCCGCCGGGAGGATCGCTCCTCCCGGCGGCGCCGCTGACCGAGGGGTCAGTTCCGGTTGATGGTGAACGTGCTGGTCGTGTTCCTGATGTCCTGGTAGTTGTCGGTGAGCCGGAGGTTGGTGAAGGTGGCGGAGCCGACCGCCGGACCCTGCCCCGGCTCGGGCATCTCGTTGACCCAGATGCCCAAGCCGGACTTGGCGTCGAAGGCGTCACCGCTGCGCTTCGCCCCGGAGATCGACACATTGGTCAGCACCGTGTCGGTGACCGGATTCTCCGGTTGGCTGCCGTTGTACTTGGTCTGGAACATGATCCCGGAGTACGTCGGGTCGACGATGTCCACGTCGGAGATCCGGATGCCCCGGAACTCCTTGGAGGCGGAGAAGAGCCACAGGGCCGGGAAGGTCTGCTGGCCCCAGAAGTGCCCACCCGACCGGATCAGTGAGACGTTCTGGAACTGGGTGGGCGGGCTGGCGCCGAACCCGACGAACGGGTAACCGAAGTCCAGCGAGCTGATGGTGATGCCCGAGTAGGTCAGCTGGTCGGCGATGTAGAGGTTGCGGAAGATGTTGTCGTAGCCGCCGTACACCGCCACGCCGGCCGCCCGCCACGTCAGTGTGGCGGTGAGGTTCTCGAACACGTTGCCGTGGTTGCCGCCCGAGCCGCCCTGGTCGGTCGCGGAGAACAACGCGAAGGCGTCGTCGCCGTTGGAGCGGCCCTCCGAGTTGGTGACCAGGTTGTTCGTGCTGGCGTTGGTCATGTTGACCGCATCGGCGAAGGTGTCGCGGAACCGGCTGTCCCGGATGGTCAGCCCGCTGACGCTGACCCCCCAGTACGCGCAGACGGTGTGCTCGACCCAGACGCTGTCCAGCGTCATGTTGTCGACGTCCTTCAGCTCGCCCCACACCTTGCCCGGACCGTCTATCCGGTTGGTGTAGTTGCCGAAGAACGCCAGGTGGGCGAAGGTCGAGCCGCTCGCCGAGGACTCCACCCGGAAGCCGGCGTCGGTGTTCTGCTGGTTGGTGGGCGTCTGGAAGCGGGTGTACCACATGCCCGCGCCGACCACCCGGACCGGCTTGCCGTACACCTGGAACTTCTGCGCGGTGTCGTAGGTGCCGGGCGGCAGGTAGACGCCGACCAGGTTGCCGGTGGGGTCCATCCGGACGGCGTCCAGGGCGTTCTGCACGTCGGCGTGGCTGAAGCCGGTCGGCACCTTGTAGCGGGCCGGGTCCGGGTTGGCCCGGGGCGACACCAGCTCGGTGTTGACGAAGTCGATCGCGTACGTGGTGCTGTTGGCCGGGTCCTTCTGGAGCCGGATGGTGGCGCCGGCCGGTACGGTCGAGTTCAACATCACGTTCGCCTCGTCGTACAGGTGGCGGGGTGCGCCGGCGCCCGGTGCGTCGCTGGGGCCGGCTTCGGCGCCGTAGAGCCAGATGTGCTTCGAAGTCAGGTTGATCGGCTTGTGCAGCACCCCGTTGACGTAGATGTTCAACGTCGAGTCGATCCCGCCGCCGCCCGGGGCGTCCGGGATGGAGAAGCGGGTGACCAGGGTGTTGGTGGGCGCCCGGGTGGTCCACTCGACGTACGCGCCGGTGGTGTTCAGGGTGACCGCCCGGCGGCCGGACGCCTCACCGGCCAGGTCGCCGACGGTCCGGTTCGGGCCGAGCACCTGCGCGCCGCCGCCGACCCGGCCGTCCTCGGCCTCGTACATGTCGTACGGGACGTTCGCGCCCCGGCCCACGAACAGCGGCCGCTCGGTGGTGTTGTTCTGCTGCTTGACGGGCAGCTCGTTGGCGTCGGCGGCCAGGGCCACCCGCACCGTGTACTTCCCGTTCGCCGCCGTCCAGCCGCCCAGGTTGACCGGCGGGCTGGTCGCCCCGGCCGCCAGGGTTCCGCTGTACGAGCCGGTCAGGGTGCGCACCACCGTGCCGGTGTCGCTGAGCAGGGTGAGGGTGATGCCGTGTGCCCCGCCGGCCGAGGCGACCGTGCCCTGGTTGCGGATCGACACCGCGAAGCTGACCGCGGTGCCGGCACTCGGCGTGCCGGGTGACCAGCTCACCGCGCCCGCGACCAGGTCGGAGCTGGGCACCGGGCTGACGGTCAGCGCGGTGGTCCGGCTGTTGTTCGACTCGTTCTGCTCGATGACCGTGTTCGCCTCGTCGGCGGTGGCGGTCACCTCGTAGCTGCCGGCGTTGCGCGCGCCGATGCCCACGGTGACGGTCGCCGACGCACCGGCCGCGAGCGCCCCGACGGCCGCGGTGCCGACCTTGGTCGTACCCAGGGAGAAGGTGACCGCGGAGGCGGCGGCCGGCGCGCTGCCGGCGTTGCGGACGGTGGCGGAGAGCGTGACCGCGTCGGTCTCCACCGGCGCGGACGGCGCCGCGGACACCGCGGTGACCGTGAGGTCCGGGTTCGGCGCCGGCGTGCCGATCACCTGGAACTCGGCGACCTGCCCGTTCGACGAGCCGGAGTTCGCGGTGAACTGGAGCCGCACGTCCGCGGCGGTGGCGCTGACCGGGATGGTCACCGTGTTGCTGCTGCCCGGGTTGAACGAGTACGTCGCCGAGCCGACCACGCTGGTGAACCCGGACGCGGACTGCTCCCGGCCGAGCACCTGGAAGGTCTGCGTGCGCGGCCCCCAGACCGGGTCCGGGTTGAGCTTGACGACGATCGCGCTGATGCTGGCGTTGGCGCCGAGCGCGACGGTCAGCGTGCTCGGGTACACCCCCGGCGCGCCCTCCCAGTAGGTCGTCACGTCACCGTCGTTGGCGTTGGCCGCGGTGAACACGTGCACCACCGAGGAGGCGGTGATCGGCTTGCCGGCGGCCAGGTTGGTGCCGCCCGGGGTGCTGCCGGTCCGGGTGACCGTGTTGGAGGTCGCCGAGACGTTCCCGGCCGCGTCCCGGGCCCGGATGTGGTACGAGACGGTGGCGGTGTCGGGCTGGCTGTCGGTGTACGTCAGGGTCGAGCCGTTGACGCTGCCCCGCAGGGCGTTGTTGGCGTAGACGTCGTAGCCGGTGACCCCGACGTTGTCGGTCGACGCCGTCCAGGTGAGCCGGATCTGCCCGCTCGCCGGCTGGGTGTACGCCAGGTTGCCCGGCGCGGTCGGCGCCGTGGTGTCGCCGGTGTTGCCGGTGCGGGTGACGGTGTTGCTGCTGGCCGACTGGTTGCCGGCCGCGTCGCGCGCCCGGACGGTGTAGGCGACGGTGGCGCCGGCCGGCTGGGTGTCGGTGTAGGTGAGGGTCGACCCGCTGACGCTGGTGCGCAGCGTGCCGTTGGCGTAGACGTCGTAGCCGGTGACGCCGACGTTGTCGGTGGACGCCGTCCAGGTGAGCCGCACCTGGTCGGCGGCGGGCTCGGTGAAGGCCAGGTTGCCGGGGGCGCTCGGCGGCTGGGTGTCGCCGGTGGCCGGGCCGTAAACCTCCAGCTCGGCGAGCTGGCCGGCGGGCCAGCCGGTGTTGGCGGTGAACAGCAGCCGCAGGTAGCGGGTGGTGGCCGTGCCGAAGGTGACGGTGACCGTGTTGCCGGTGCCGGGGTTGAACGCGTACCCGGCGGAGCCGGCGAGGGCGCCGAAGGTGGACCCGTCGGTGCTGCTCTGCACGGTGAGCGTCTGGGTGCGTGCCGGCCAGCCGGCGGGGAGCTTCAGCACCACCTTGTTGACCGCCACGGCGGCGCCGAGGTCGACCCGGATCCACTGCGGGAAGGCGTTGTTGGCGCTCTCCCAGTAGGTGGCCGGGTTGCCGTCGTTGGCGTTGCCCGCGCCGTAGACGTCGGAGTGGCCGCTCTCCGCCATGGTCCGGCCCAGGGCCAGGTTGGCCGACGCGCTCGCCGACCCGTATACCTCCAGCTCGGCGAGCTGCGCCGCGGCCCAGCCGGTGTTGGCGGTGACCGTGATCCGGACGTGGCGGGTGCTGGTCGCCGGGAAGCCCAGCGTGACCGTGTTGCCGTTGGCCGGGCTGAAGGTGCGCCCCGCCGAGGCGACCAGGGTGGTGAAGGTGCCGCCGTCGGTGCTGCCCTGCACCGACAGGGTCTCGGTGCGGGTCTCCCAGCCGGTGGGGAGCTTCAGCACGACCTGGTCGACCGACTGGGCGGAACCGAGGTCGACCTGGGCCCACTGGGGAAACGCGCCGGCGCTCTCCCAGTAGCTGCCGGCGTTTCCGTCGGTGAGGTTGCCGGCCGCGTAGGGGCCGTTGACGCTGCTGGCGGTGGCGGTGCGGCCGAGCGCGAGGTTGGGGCCGCCGGCCGCGGCGGCCGGGGACGGGGGCGGGGCCGTGACGGCCAGCGCGACCGCGGCGAGCACCGCGACCAGCCGGGTACGGAATCTGGACATGGTGGAGGGACACCTTCTTCCGGGGACGTGGAGAGGTGGGTGTGGTGGGGGTGACCGGGGTCCCCGCCGCGCCGCGGGGACCCCGGGGGCGGTCAGCTGGCGTACACCTCGAACTCGCCGAGTTGGCCGGCGGGCCAGCCGGTGTTGCCGGTGAAGGTCAGCCGGAGGTGCCGGCGCCCGGCGGAGGGGAAGGTGACGGTGGCGGTGTTGCCGGTGGCCGGGTCGAAGGTGTAGCCGGCCGACGCCTTCACGGTGGTCCAGGTCGAGCCGTCCGTGGAGCCGAGCACCGACAGGGTCTGGGTGCGGGTCTGCCAGGCCGACGCCGGCGGCAGCTTCAGCACCACCCGGGACACCGGGTACGTCGCCCCGAGGTCCACGGTCAGCGACTGCGGGAAGGCGCTGTTGGCGCTCTCCCAGTACGTCGCGGCGTTGCCGTCGACCGTGTTGGCCGCGCCGTACACGTCGGCGTGGCTGGTCTCGGTGACCGGCCGCCCGGCGGCCAGGTTCCCGCTGGGCGGCGGCGGGGTGGTGGTCGGGGGTGGCGTGGTGGTCGGCGGCGGGGTGGTGCTGTTGCCGCCGTACACCTCGAACTCGGCGGCCTGGCCGGCCGGCCAGCCGGTGTTGCCGGTGACGCTGAGCCGCAGGTGCCGCCGCTGCCCTGCGGGAAGCGGGATCGACACGGTGTTGCCGGTGGCCGGGTCGAAGGTGTAGCCGGCCGACGCCTTCACGGTGGTCCAGGTCGACCCGTCGGTGGAACCGAGGACGGACAGGGTCTCGGTACGCCGCTCCCAGCCGGGCGGCAGCTTGACCACCACCCGGTCGACGCTGCGCGCCGCGCCGAGGTCCACGCTCAGCGTCTGCGGGAACGCGTTGTTGGCGCTCTCCCAGTAGGTGCCGGCGTTGCCGTCCACCGCGTTCGCCGCCGCGTACGTCTGGGTGCTGCTGGACGCGGTGGCCGGCCGGCCGAGCGCGAGGTTGCCGCCCGACGGCGGCGGGGTGGTCGGGGTCGGGCTCGGCGTCGGGCTGGTCGGGGTCGGGGTGGGCGGCGTGGACGGGCCGTTGCCCCACTGCGGCTCGGGCCAGGGCCCGCAGTACGGGCTGGCCGAGTACCAGCCGGAGTTGCCGGCGCCCTGGGTGATCTGGAAGCCGCTGCCGACGCAGTTGTACATCGGGTTGGCCTGGGCGATGCCGGTGGCCCGGACGTTCGTGAAGCTGACCTGGCTGGGCGCCTGCACCTGGAGCGCGAAGGTCCCCGCGCCGTCGATGCGCACGTTGTTCAGGTTGATCCCGCTGGTCTGCCCCTCGATCCAGTGCAGCGCGGCGTAGGAGCTGTCCAGGATGTCGGTGTCGGTGACGTTGATGGTGGCGCCCTGGATCGGCTCGTTGAGCGCGGAGAACCAGAGCGCGCCGACGCCGAAGCGCCAGTTGTAGTCGGAGTTGCCGTTGCGGATCAGGGTGTTGCGGGCGACGGTGATCGTGCCGGCGACGGCGGTCGGTCCGTTCACGCCGGGATAGCGGTTGGCCACGTGGATGCCGCCGCCGTTGGTGACCGAGTCGGCGGTGACGTTGTCGGTGATCCGGATGTCCCGGCCCCCGTAGGTGACCAGGTTGTTGGCCAGGATGGTGACGCCGACGGTGTTGAAGGTGAAGGCGTTGTTGACGTTCGGCACGCTCTGCGCCCACATGGCCAGGCCGTCGTCGCCGGTGTTGCGGACGAACGTGTTCGTCACCGTGGAGTTGGTGACGCCCCAGTGGAAGTTCACCCCGTCGGCCGTCTGGTCGAGGATCCGGCTGTTGCGGATGGTGAAGTTGTCCATGGGGCCGTCCATCCAGGCGCCGACCTTGGTGTGCTGCAACCAGAGGTTGTCCACCACCGAGTTCGACATGGCCCCGCCCAGGGCGTTGACCTGGTCCTCGTCGACCCGCTCGCGGATGTCGCCGATGATGGCGAAGTCCCGCAGGGTGACGTTGCGGCTGGGCCCGCCGGCCTCGTGCGGCCGGATCTCGCCGCCGTAGCCGCCGCCGGGCACGTATTTGCCGTAGATGCCGGCGGCCCGTTTGCGGTCGGTGGGGTGCCGGCCACCGAGCACCGAGTACCAGGGCCCGGCGCCGCGCAGGGTCACCCCGTCGACCACCACGTGGTCCCAGAGGGTGAACGTGCCGGCGGGGATCCAGACGCTCTTCCCCTGGGCCTTGCCGGCGTCCACGGCGGCCTGGAACTTCGCCGTCGAGTCGGTGGCGCCGCTCGGGTCGGCGCCGAAGTCGGTGACCACGTCCAGCACGCCGGCAGGCTTGGCGATCTGCCCGCCGACCAGCTCGAAGTCGGCCAGGTCGATGGTGAAGCTGGGCGACTGCGCGGTCGAGGAGACCTGGAGGCGGATCTTCGTGCCGGCCGGGTACGTGGTGCCGAACAGGGTGCGGGTCTCGTCGTAGAAGTGGTGCGGGTTCGTGTCGCCGGGGTTGTTGTTGAACGGGTAGCCGCCGTAGTACCAGCCGTACCGGGAGGTGACCGGGACCGCCTTGACCAGGGCGCCGCCGGCGCGCAGGTCGATGCTGGCGTCCCGGCCGGTGCCGGCGGCGTTGTCCGGCAGGCTGTACCGGAAGGTGACCGCGTTGGCCGCGGCGGTGAGGGTGAACTCGACGTACTCGCCGACGGCGTCGAGGGTGACCGCCTCCCGGCCGGACGCCTCCGACGGGAGGGTGCCGTAGCGGCGGTCGGGACCGATCCGGGTGCCGGTGTGCGCCGCGTTCTCCGCCTCCTGCTCGACGAATCCGACGGTGGCGCCGCGACCGGCGATGGCGAACGGGGACAGCCCGGCGGCGCGGGCCGGGGTGGCGGTGGTGCTGAGCGCCACGACGGTGACGGAGGTGGCGGCCAGCGCGGCGCCGGCCAGGACGGCCAGCCCCGCGCGGAGCCGGCTGCGGCGGGGGTGGTGCGGGGTGGTGTGATCGGCCATGAGGGGTGCGCTCCCTTTCGTCGGATGGCCAGGTCCCCCGTGCGGTGCGGTGGTTCCTCCCTCCCTCCTGTTCGGGTGGCGCGGCGGGCGGCGCCGGCGGAGGGGCCGCCGGCGCCGGGGACGGGTCAGCCGGTGCGCAGCCAGACCGCGGTGTCCGGCGGCAGCCGGTCGTCGTCGAGCGGGCCGCTGGCCAGCAGCAGCCGCTCGTGCCCGGGCAGCGGCACGGCGGCGGCGGAGAGGTTGACCAGGCAGGTGAAGCCGGGCTCCCGGGCGAAGGCGAGCACCCGGTCGGGGGCGGGCAGCCAGGTGAGCGTGCCGTCGCCGAGCGCGGCCTCGGACCGGCGGATCGCAATGGCTTCCCGGTAGAGCTCCAGCATCGAGTGCGGGTCGCCGGTCTGGGCGCGGACCGTGCGGTCCTTCCAGTCGGCCGGCTGGGGCAGCCAGGGCCCGACCGCCGCGCCGTCGGGGCTGAACCCGAACGGCGGGGTGTCACCGGCCCAGGGCAGCGGCACCCGGCAGCCGTCCCGGCCGGGGTCGACCCGGCCGGACCGTTCCCACATCGGGTCCTGGCGCAGCTCGTACGGGATGTCCTCGACCTCCCAGAGGCCCAGCTCCTCCCCCTGGTAGACGTACGCGGCGCCGGGCAGCGCCAGGGAGAGCAGCGCGGCGGCCCGGGCCCGGCGGGTGCCCAGTTCCAGGTCGGTGGGGATGCCCTCGCGCTTGGCCGCGAAGCTGAACCGGGTGTCCTCCCGGCCGTAGCGGGTGACGTGCCGGGTGACGTCGTGGTTGGAGAGCACCCAGGTGGCCGGTGCGCCGACCGGCGCGTGAGCGCTGAGCGTCCCGTCGATGCTCTCGCGCAGCGCCGAGGCGTCCCAGGCGCAGCCGAGAAAGTCGAAGTTGAAGGCGGCGTGCAGCTCGTCCGGGCGCAGGTAGTTGGCGAACCGCTGCCGGTCCGGCAGCCACACCTCGCCGATCAGCGCCCGGTCGCCGGGGTAGGAGTCGGCGACCCGCCGCCAGCTCCGGTAGATGTCGTGGACCCCGTCGAGGTCCCGGAAGGGGTGCGGCCGGTCGGGGCGGGTCTCGGGCAGCGTGCCGTCCTTGACCAGCAGCCCGGCCGAGTCGATCCGGATGCCGTCCACGCCCCGGTCGAACCAGAACCGCAGGACGTCCTCGAACTCGGCGCGCACCCGCGGGTGGTCCCAGTTGAAGTCCGGCTGCTCGGGGGCGAACAGGTGCAGGTACCAGTCGCCGGGGGTGCCGTCCGGGTTGACGGTCCGGGTCCAGGTGGGGCCGCCGAACTCGCCGACCCAGTCGGTGGGCCGCTGGTCGCCGTTCGGGCCGCGACCGGGCCGGAACCAGAACAGCTCCCGCTCGGGCGCGTCCGGCCCGCCGGCCAGGGCCGCCTGGAACCAGGGGTGCGCGTCGGAGCAGTGGTTCGGCACCACGTCGACGATGGTGCGGATGCCGAGCGCCTGCGCCTCGCTGATCAGCGCCTCGGCCTCGGCGAGGGTGCCGAAGACCGGGTCGATGTCGCGGTAGTCGGCCACGTCGTAGCCGGCGTCGGCCATCGGGGAGGGGTACCAGGGGCTGAACCAGATCGCGTCGATGCCGAGCTCGGACAGGTAGTGGAGCCGGGACCGGATGCCGGCGATGTCGCCGATGCCGTCGCCACCGCCGTCGGCGAAGCTCCGCGGGTACACCTGGTAGATCACCGCTCCACGCCACCACGGACCGCTGTCTGCTGTGGACACGAGCACCTGCTTTCTGCGTCGGTACGTCGGCGGGTTCGCCGGACCTGGATGTGCCGGGCGAACGGTCGTCGGTCGCCTCGGGTGGTTACGCCGGTGGTGTCCGGCCGGTCAGCCCTTGAGGCTGCCGGTGGTCAGGCCGGACATGATGTTGCGCTGGAAGATCAGGAAGATGACGACGGTGGGGATCGCGGCGATGACCGAGGCGGCGATCACCACGTTCATCGGGGTGCCACCGGCGAAGGCGTAGATGCCGACGCTGACCGTCCGGGTCTCGGGCGACGGCATGACCAGCTTCGGCCAGAGGAAGTCCTTCCAGACCGCCGTCACCGCGAAGATCGAGACCACGCCGAGGATGGGGCGCGACATCGGCAGGATGATCGACCAGAGCGTGCGCAGCGGGGTCGCCCCGTCCACGAAGGCCGCCGCCATGAGGTCCTCCGGGATCGAGTCGAAGAACCGTTTCAGCAGGAAGATGTTGAACGCGTTGGCCACCAGGGGCAGCCAGATGGCGAACGGCGAGTCGAGCAGGTTGAGGTGCAGGATCGGCAGGTCGATCACCGTCACGTACTGCGGGACGATGAGGACCATCGCGGGGATCATCAGCGTCGCCAGCATCAGGCCGAGGATCGCGTTGCCGAAGATCGGCCGGAGCTTCGACAGTGAGTACGCCGCCGCCGTGTCCAGGACGAGTTGGAACAGCACGGCGCCGGTCGCGTAGTAGAACGTGTTGAACAGCAGCTTGGCGAGGTCCAGGTTGTTCCACGCGTCGACGTAGTTCTGCGGCTGGGGGTCCTTCGGGTACAGCGACGGCGGGGTCTGCGCGATCTCCTGGCCGGACTTGAGCGCGCCGGTGACCATCCAGTAGAGCGGCCCGATGAAGACGAGCGTGAACGCCACCACGACGACGGCGAGCAGCGTCCAGTAGATGATCCGGCCGCGTCCCCGTTCGAGCTGGGCCTGGGAGATGAGGGTCCGGGTGGCGGAGTCCTGTGCCATTTCCTCGTCCGTCCTAGTCCTGTTTCGCGGTCAGCCGCACGTAGACGGCGGAGAAGCCGGCCAGCACGATGAGCATGATCACACCGAGCGCCGCGGCGCCGTTGAGGTCGTTCTGGAAGAACCCGTGCTGGTAGATGAGGTACGCCACCGACGTGGCCGAGTCACCCGTGCCCGCGCCGTTGGCGAGGATCAGCGGCTCGATGAAGAGCTGCATGGTGGCGACGATCTGCATCATCGCCAGGAGCGCCAGGATCAGCCGGGTCTGCGGGATGGTCACGTGCCGGATCCGTCGCCAGATGCCGGCGCCGTCGAGTTCGGCCGCCTCGTAGAGTTCGCCGGGGATGTTCTGCAGCGCCGCCAGGTAGATCAGCACGGCGCTGCCCATGTTCATCCAGGTCGACGCGAGCACCATGGCCGGCATGGTCATCCCGGGCGACTGCATCCACTCCGAGGTCGGCAGGTGCAGCGCCGCGAGGATCGCGTTGAACAGGCCCGCCTCGCTGGGGTCGTAGGCGTAGAACTTGAAGAGGAAGAGCGCCGAGGCGGGCGGCAGCATGACCGGCAGGTAGACCAGGATCCGCAGGTAGCCCCTGGCGTGGCGGAACTCGTTGAGCAGGATGGCCACGAAGAACGGCACCGCGTACCCGAGGACCAGCGCCAGGAAGGTGAAGTAGAACGTGTTCTTCCAGGCGGTCCAGAAGCTCGGGTCGTCGATGATGCGGGTGTAGTTGTCCCAGCCCACCCAGGTGGTCTCGCCCCGGCGGGTGCGCTGGAAGCTCATCACGATGCCGCGGACCATCGGGTACCAGGAGAAGACGGCGAAGCAGACGAGCGCGCCGATCAGGAACGTGTGCCCGGTGAGGTTGTCCCGTACCTTGCGGCCGAGGCTCGTCCTGCGGCGGCTCGACGGGTACGGCGGCTCGGGTCGCCCCGGTTGCCTGGTGGTACCCGGGACGGTGGTGATCGCCAAGGCTTCTCCTGCGGAAGTCGGGTGACCGGACGGAACGGTGCGGGGTGTGGGGACCGGCGGGCCGGCCCCCACACCCGTGGGCTCAGCTGGCGGTGGCCAGCAGCTGGTTGACCTTCTCTTCGGCCGTCTTGAGCAGCGCGTCGATGTTCGCGTTCGGGTTCGTAAGGACCCCGGACATCGCCGCGTCGAGCACCGCGTAGATCGCCTGCGCGTTGCGGGGCTCACCCTTGATCGGGACGGGGTTCGCCTCGAAGATCGCGAAGTTCGCCGTGTCGACGTTGGCGTTCGCCTTGCGCAGCTCGACCTCCTTCTTCTGCGCGTCACTGCCGTTGGCGAACAGCAGCGGCTGGGGCAGACCCACCGGGTAGTTCTGCGGCTTGGCCCGCACGTAGTCGAACTGGCCCTTGCCCGGCGTCAACTTCTGGTACGCGATCCACTTCAGACCGGCCTTGACCTGCTCGGGGGTCAGGCCCTTCTTGAAGAAGTAGCCCTCGCCGCCGCCGAGCGTCGCCTTCGCCGCGCCGTCCTGGCCGGGCAGCGGGCCCATGGCCCAGTCCTGGAACTTGCCCTGGAACTGGCTGACGATCGCCTGGGTGGCGTCCGGCGCGCCGATGAACATGCCGACCTTGCCCGCGCCGGCGTTGGTCAGCAGGTCACCCCACTGGAGCAGCTGGCGGCTGCCCATGCTGTTGTCGCCGTACCGCATGTCCTTGAGGTTCTGCAGGACCTGCTTGCCCATCGCGTTGTTGAAGTCGGCCTTCTTGCCGTCCTCGGTCAGCACCTGACCGCCCTGCGAGTAGAGCAGGGAGGTGAAGTGCCAGCCGCCGGTGTTGCCGGCGCTGTACTCGGAGTAGCCGGCGATGCCGTTGCCCAGGGCGGAGATCTTCTTGGCCGCCGCCCGGACCTCCGCCCACGTCTTGGGCGGGTTGTTCACGTCGAGGCCGGCCCGCTGGAACAGCACCTTGTTGTAGACCAGGCCCATCGAGTAGTTCTTCACCGGGACGGCGTAGAGCTTGCCGCCGTCGGTGAAGACCCCCTTGAGCGCCGGGTCGACGCTGTCCCAGGTCGGGATCGTGTCCTTGTTGACGTACTCCGTGATGTCCATGGCCTGACCGGAGTCCAGCACCTGCTGGAGATCGGTCATGTACCCGTAGAACACGTCGGTCACCGTGCCACCGGCGAGGCGGGCGGTGAAATCCGGCGGGTTGTTGCACTGCTCGCCGACGCTGACGCTCTTGATGACGATGTTCGGGTTCTGCTTCTGGAACTCGACCACGTCGTCGTTCCAGTTCTTCAGCAGCTCCTTCTGGGCGCCGACCGGCTGGCAGTCGACAGTGATGGTGACCTTGCCGCTGGCGTCCTTCGCCGCGTCGTCGCTCTTCGTGGAGCAAGCCGTCAGGCTGAGCCCCAGGCCGGCCACGAGCGCTATCGCCGCAGCCTTCCGGTACTGCGGTACGGACATCTGTCCATCCCTTCGGGGAACGGGTGTATCCATGGCCTTCGCTTGGTTTGCCGTGATCGCCACCGCCCGACGTCGAGGCCGGTGTGAGTGGAGTCACTGTAGCGAGGCGAACTAGTGGCGGCAAGGTTTCGATCGTCATGTGAAAGGACACGACTTTGTGACGACAGATGTTGACAGCGCGCCGGTCCCGGAGGCGGCGGGCGACAACGAGAACGGCCGCCGACCGCGGTTCAGCGGTCGACGGCCGAAGTGTCGTCGGGAGGTTCAGGCAGGCGGTTCGCCGCCGGGCACGCGTTCGGCGCCCGGCGCGGCGGTCAGCGCCCGGGGGCGGGCGCGGTGGAACCGCGCACCACGAGTTCGGGCTCGAACAGCAGCTCGTCGTGGAGCACCCCGGCCCCCTCGATCTGGGTGACCAGCAGGTCCACCGCGGCCTGCCCCATGGTCTCGATGGGCTGCCGCACCGTGGTCAGCGGCGGGTCGGTGCAGGTCATGAACGCGGAGTCGTCGTAGCCCACCACGGACACGTCGGTGGGCACCGCACGGCCCAGCCGCCGCGCGGCCCGGATGGAGCCCAGGGCCAGCACGTCGCTGGCGCAGATGACGCCGGTGACGCCCCGCTCGATCAGCTTGCTCGCCGCGACCCGCGCCCCCTCCATGGAGAAGCTGGAGCGCTCGACGTACGCGGTGTCGTCGGTCCAACCCGCCACCCGGATCATCGCGGCCAGCTTCCGCCGGGACGGGACGTGCCCCTCCGGACCGAGCACCATGCCGATGCGCTCGTGCCCGAGCGAGCGCAGGTGCCCGTACGCCTGCTCGACGGCCACCGCGTCGTCGGTGGAGACCCGGGGGAAACCCAACTCGTCGACGCCGGCGTTGACCAGCACCACGGGCAGGCCCCGGTCGGTGAGCCGGCGGTAGTGCTCGTGCGTGGCGTCGGCCAGGGCGTACGACCCGCCCGCGAAGATCACGCCGGAGACCTGGTGGTCGAGGAGCATCTCGACGTAGTCCGACTCGGACACGCCGCCGATCGTGCGGGCACAGAGCGCCGGGGTGAAGCCGCGCTGCGCGAGGGAGCCGGTCACCACCTCGGCGAGCGCCGGGAAGATCGGGTTCTGCAGCTCGGGCAGGACCAGGCCGACCAGCCGGGCCCGCTCCCCGCGCAGCTTGGTCGGGCGCTCGTAGCCGAGCACGTCGAGCGCGGTGAGCACCGCCGTCCGGGTCGCCTCGGACACGCCCCCGCGGCCGTTGAGCACCCGGCTCACGGTGGCCTCGCTGACACCCGCCTTGCGGGCCACCTCCGTCAACCGTTTCGTCACGGCCGCAATCGTACGTCGGGTTCTTGCAAGAAATGAACAAGGGCTGGTGCCGGATGTGCCTGGTCCGGGTCGTCGGAGGTCCGCGAGGCCAGGGGCGGGGTGGCCGCTGACTCTGGAAAGATTCGAACAAACAGAAGCTTGAATATCGACAAACGCCGGGAATAACATGAGGCACCTCTCGGCGGGCAGGTCCCAGCCGCGCCGACGCCACCACCGTCTCCCCCGTCCCCCGGTGAAAGTGGGTAGTCCGATGCAGCGGAGCGTGGAAGGCGCGGCGGGCCTGCGCCCGGCCGTGCCGATCGCCAGGATCCTCGCCGTGGCGGCCACCGCCGTCGCGCTGGCCGTACCGTCCGGGAGCGCCGCCCTGGCGGCCGGCCGCACCGGCCCGACCCCGGTGGTCACCCGGGCCGGGCTCGACCCGGCGCTGGTCGCCGGCCGCGGCGCCGACGTGGACTTCGTCGAGCAGGAGGCCGAGCACGCCCGGACCACCGGCACGGTCATCGGCCCGGACCGCGCCGCCTACACCCTCGCCGGCGAGGCGTCCGGGCGGCGGGCGGTCCGCCTCTCCCCCGGCCAGTACGTCGAGTTCACGCTCCCGCGGGCGGCCAACGCGCTCACCGTCCGGTACAGCATCCCCGACGCCCCCGGCGGCGGCGTCACCGCGCCGCTGCGCGTTACCGTCGGCCGCGGGCCGGCCCGCACCATGACCCTCACCTCGCAGTACGCCTGGCTCTACAACCAGTACCCGTTCACCAACGACCCCGGCGCCGACCTGCTCCACCCGGACTGGTGGATCACCGAGTGCTCGTGCGTGCCGGCGGCCACCACGCCCGCGCCCACCATCAGCAAGCCGTTCCGGCCGCACCACTTCTACGACGAACAGCGCCTGCTGCTGGGTCGCACCCACCGGGCCGGCGAGGTGGTCCGGCTGACCGCGCCGACCGGCACGGCCGCCGCGTGGACGGTGATCGACCTGCTCGACGCGCACCTCGTCGCCCCGCCCCGGGCGCTGCCCCACGCCGTGAACGTGCTGGCCTTCGGCGCCGACCCGACCGGCCGCCGGGAGTCCGCCGACGCGTTCGACCGGGCCGTCGCGTACGCCCGCCGGGCCGACCGCACGCTGTACCTCCCGCCGGGCACGTACCAGGTGAACCGGCACATCATCGTGGACGACGTGACGATCGCGGGCGCCGGCAGCTGGTACACGATCGTCAGGGGCCGCGAGGTCGCCCTGGACACCCCGGCACCCGACGGCTCGGTACACACCGGCGTCGGCTTCTACGGCCGCGACGCCGCCGACGGCGGCAGCCGCGACGTCCACCTCTCCGGCTTCGCCATCGAGGGCGACGTGCGGGAACGCATCGACACCGACCAGGTCAACGCCATCGGCGGGGCGCTCAACCACTCCACCGTCGACGGCCTCTACCTGCACCACACCAAGGTCGGCCTGTGGTTCGACGGCCCGATGACCGACCTGCGGGTGACCGGCACGGTCATCGCCGACCAGATCGCCGACGGGCTCAACTTCCACACCGGCGTCACCCACTCCTCCATCTCGCACAGCTTCATCCGCAACACCGGCGACGACGCGCTGGCCATGTGGTCGGAGCGGACCGGCAACGCGCACAACACCTTCGACCACAACACCGTGCAGTCCCCCGTGCTGGCCAACGGCATCGCCCTCTACGGCGGCAGCGACCTCACCGTCTCGCACAACCTGATCGCCGACCCGGTCCGCGAGGGCAGCGCCATCCAGATCGGCTCCCGGTTCGGCGCCGAGCCGTTCGCCGGCCAGCTCCGGATCACCGGCAACACCACGGTCCGGGCCGGCACGTACGACCTGAACTGGAACATCGGCCTCGGCGCGATCTGGTTCTACGCCCTGGACCGCAGCATCGACGCCGACATCCAGGTGGTCGGCGACCACTACCTCGACAACACCTACAACGCGATCATGCTGGTCAGCGACTGGCCCGTGAAGGACACGGTCTCGATCGACAACGTCCACTTCCGGGACATCCGGGTCGACGGCACCGGCACCTCGGTGGTGAGCGCCCGGACCGCCGGGTCCGCCTCCTTCGCCAACGTGGACGCGCGCAACGTCGGCGCGGTCGGGGTCAACAACTGCGGGTCGTTCCACTTCACCCCGGCCGGGTCGGAGTTCACCCTCACCGACCTCGGCGGCAACGACGGCGGCTGGCTCGCCCCCTGGCTGCTGCCCAACACCATCACCTGCGACGACCGCCCGCCGGTGGTGCCGCCGCCGGCCCCGACACCGTGGTGAGGTGACCCCATCGACAGCGGCCCGGCGGACAACTGCCCGCCGGGCCGCTCCGTCCGGGCGCTTCCGCCATGGTGTCGGCATGGGGACATCGCGAATACTGAGGATGCGTGCCGGGCCGAGGATGGCGGGGGGGGGCCGTCCGGATGTGGCAACTGACCTTCGCGGCCAGGATGGCGGGTCGTCGTCCGAAGGGACGGATCCGTCGTCGAGGCGCTGCCTGGCGTTCGGGCCTCGTTCTGCTGCTTCTCGCGGCCACAGTGGTCGCCTGCGACTCGGCGACAGACGAGCGGGTCACCGCCGAGCTGGTTGACGGCGCGCTCGTTCTGCGATTCGACCGCGCCTGCCCGATCGGCTATCTACGCCTCACCATGCCGCCGCGAGAGGGCGAGACGGATTCCCGCATGGTGTGGGAGATTCTCGCGGAGGGGACGCCCCCGTGGTGGAGTCGGTCACTGTCGGCGTGCCTCCCGACGGCTTCCGGGAAAACGCTGACAACACCGCCAACGGCTTTCCTGCTCCCGTCTCCTTGTTCGTCAAGCATGACCTGATGTTCGCCACGAGGATCGACACCGCCGAGCTGGCAAACGGTCGACACGACTACGCACTGACCCAGACGATGAACGAGATGTTTCCGCGCGAATCCCGCTGCTGAGGCGGACGGCGCGGCGCTCGAAAACCCCTGGCGCGGCCCCGCTGCGCGTCGTTACCGTCCCGCCCAACCAGTCGTCTAGCCGGGGGCGCCCCCTTGTACACCCTGTGAGACCTCCCGAGCGCTGATCTGTCGCGCGTCGCCGCCTGTGCGCCGCGCTCCTTCTTGCTGCGGACTTCTCACTGAAACCGGTGTATCTCTGTGCTCTCACACTGGCTCGTCGTACCCACCTGCCTGCCGCTCGTCCGCCGCCGTTGCCACGCGTGCGCGTCCGAGCGCTTCCGGCCGAACGGCAAGTTCCGCGTCAACGCGAACCACAAGCTCCTCGACGCCTGGCTCCTCGCGCTCTGCACCGCCTGCGGGGACACCGCGAAGCTCACGATCCTGGAGCGGGTGACCGTTCGCTCCGTACGACCCGAGCTGCTGGACCGGCTGCACCACAACGACCCGAGCCTGGCGGCGGAGCTGCTCCAGGATCCGGTCGTGCAGCGCCGCAACCGCATCGCCCTCGACTGGGACGACGCCTGGCGCCTCGACACCGGCGGCTCCGATCACCTGGGCCCCGAGGTGATCGACGTCTCCGTCCGCTTCGCGGCGCGGATCCCGGTCCGGCCGGTGCGACTGATCGCTGAGGGTTGCGATCTGTCGCGGGCCGAGGTCGAGAGGCTGATCACGGAGGGGAAGCTCGTAGCGGCAACCCGGCTGAGCGGCAGGCTCTCCGGCGACTTCACCTTCACGCTCAAGCGCTGACCCCCTCGTTCCCGGGGTCGGTCCGGCATGATCCGCCGGACCGGCCCCGGCCCGTCGAGCATCGCCACCGCATCGAGCCGACGGGCTGCGCGAAACCCGTCGGCGAATGCCGTCAGCTCGTCAGCCAGCGGTGGATGCAGGTGAGCAGGTCCTCCGCGTCGACCGGCTTGGTGACGTAGTCGCTGGCGCCGGAGGAGATGCTCTTCTCCCGGTCCCCGCGCATCGCCTTCGCGGTCACCGCGATGATCGGCAGGTCCGCGTAGCGGGGCATGGCGCGGATCGCGGCGGTGGCCGCGTACCCGTCCATCTCGGGCATCATCACGTCCATCAGCACCAGGTCGATGTCGTCGTGCCGCATCAGCGTCTCGATGCCCTTGCGCCCGTTCTCCGCGTAGACCACGTCCATGCCGTGCAGTTCGAGGATGTTGGTCAGGGCGAAGACGTTGCGGGCGTCGTCGTCCACCACGAGCACCTTGCGGCCGGACAGTTCCCGGACCGCCGGGTCAGCGACCGGGCCGCGGTCCGCGGCCGGCGCCGTGAGCGACGGCACCCGCTCCGGGGCGTCCGCCGTCAGGTGCAGCACGATCCGCTCCCGCAGCTCGTCGAGGCTGCCGAGGATCTCCAGCGGGCGGCCCGTGGCCATGCCCTGGAGCAGGGTGTCCTGCCCCGCCGCGAGCGGCTGCCCGTGGTACGCGAGCACCGGCAGGCCGCGCAGCCCGGGGTGCTCGTGCAGCGCCCTGAGCAGCGCGGTGCCGCGCTCGTCGCCCGCGTCGAGCTGCACGACGAGCAGGTGGTGGCGGTGCCGGGCGAGCGCGTCGACGGCCGCCTCGACGTCCAGCGCGGTGGACACCTCGACCGGGCCGCCGATCTCCGCGGCCACCCCGCGCGCCAGCAGGGTGAGCAGCCCTTTCTCGTGCGGTTCGAGCACCAGCACCCGCCGCTGCTGCTGCTCCACCCAGCGCCGGGCCTCCGACTCCAGCGGTGCCGCCAGTAGGGCCGGAGCGCCGGGGCCGGTCTCGGGCAGCGGCGCGGTGGCCGTGGCGGGCAGGTAGAGGGTGAAGGTGCTGCCCTGACCGAGGACGCTCTCCGCGGTGATCTGCCCGCCGAGCAGCCGGGCGATCTCCCGGCTGATGGACAGGCCCAGGCCGGTGCCGCCGTAGCGCCGGCTGGTCGTGCCGTCGGCCTGCTGGAACGCGTCGAAGATGGCGGTCAGGTGCTGCTCGGCGATGCCGATGCCGGTGTCGACCACGCGGAACGCGATGACCGTCTCCGCCGGCGGCATCCCGGCCGGCAGCTCGTCCGGGCGGGCCCGCTCGATGCGCAGCTGCACCCGGCCCTTCTCGGTGAACTTGACCGCGTTGGAGACCAGGTTGCGCAGCACCTGCCGCAGCCGCTGCTCGTCGGTGTGCAGCCGGGCCGGCACGTCCGGGCCGGTGACCAGGTCCAGCTCCAGACCGCGCGGCGTGGTGAGCGGGCGGAACGTGGCGTCGACGTAGTCGCGCAGGGTGGACAGCTCGAACGTCTCCGGGTTGATGTCCATCTTGCCGGCCTCGACCTTCGACAGGTCGAGGATGTCGTTGATGAGCTGGAGCAGGTCGGCGCCGGCCGAGTGGATGACGGTGGCGTACTCCACCTGCTTCGGGGTGAGGTTGCGGTTGGGGTTCTGGGCCAGCAGCTGGGCCAGGATGAGCAGCGAGTTCAGCGGCGTACGCAGCTCGTGGCTCATGTTGGCGAGGAACTCCGACTTGTACTTCGAGGCGAGCGCGAGCTGCTGGGCGCGGGCCTCCAGTTCCTGGCGGGCCTGCTCGATCTCGGAGTTCTTCGTCTCGATGTCGTGGTTCTGGCGGGCCAGCAGGGCGGCCTTCTCCTCCAGCTCGGCGTTGGAGCTCTGGAGTTCCTCGGAGCGGGCCTGCAGCTCCTCGGAGCGGGCCTGGAGTTCGGCCGCCAGCCGCTGCGACTCGGTCAGCAGCACGTCGGTGCGGGCGTTGGCGACGATGGTGTTGACGTTGACGCCGATGGTCTCGGTGAGCTGCTCCAGGAAGTCCCGCTGGACGTCGGTGAACCGGCCCATGCTGGCCAGCTCGATGACGCCGAGGACCTGGTCCTCGAAGAGGATCGGCAGCACCACCAGGTGCAGCGGCACGGCCGCGCCCAGGCTGGACGAGACGGTGACGTAGTCGGCCGGCACGGCGTCCACCACGATGGCCCGCTTGCTCAGCGCGGCCTGCCCGACCAACGAGTCGCCGAGGGCGTACCGGCGGCGGGCGGCGTCGTGGCCGTAGCCGCCGACCACCCGCAGGCCCCGACCGTCGGCGGTGTCGTCGACCAGCAGGAACGTGCCGAGCTGCGCGGAGACCAGCGGGGCCAGCTCGTTCATCACCAGGCCGGCGACCACCTCCAGGTCGCGGTGGCCCTGCATGAGGCCGGAGATCCGGGCCAGGTTGGTCTTGAGCCAGTCCTGTTCCTGGTTGGTCCGGGTGGTCTCGCGCAGCGACTCCACCATGGAGTTGATGTTGTCCTTCAGTTCGGCGACCTCGCCGGAGGCGTCGACCGTGATCGAGCGGGTCAGGTCGCCGGTGGCGACCGCGCTGGTCACCTCGGCGATGGCCCGCACCTGCCGGGTCAGGTTCCCGGCCAGCTCGTTGACGTTCTCGGTGAGCCGCTTCCAGGTGCCGGAGACGCCCTCGACCTCGGCCTGGCCGCCGAGGCGGCCCTCGCTGCCGACCTCCCGGGCCACCCGGGTCACCTCGGCCGCGAAGCTGGAGAGCTGGTCGACCATCGTGTTGATCGTGGTCTTGAGTTCCAGGATCTCGCCGCGGGCGTCGACGTCGATCTTCTTGGTGAGGTCACCCTGCGCCACCGCGGTCGTGACCTGGGCGATGTTGCGCACCTGGCCGGTGAGGTTGTTCGCCATCGAGTTGACGTTGTCGGTCAGGTCCTTCCACGTGCCGGCCACGTTCGGCACCCGGGCCTGGCCGCCCAGCTGCCCCTCGGTGCCGACCTCCCGGGCCACCCGGGTCACCTCGTCGGCGAACGCGCTGAGCGTGCCGACCATCGTGTTGATGGTCTGGGCGAGCACGGCGACCTCGCCCTTGGCCTCGACGGTGATCTGCCGGCTCAGGTCGCCCTGGGCGACGGCGGTGGCGACCAACGCGATGGAGCGCACCTGGTTGGTCAGGTTGTTCGCCA
Organism: Micromonospora halotolerans; assembly: GCF_032108445.1. Taxonomy (NCBI): domain Bacteria; kingdom Bacillati; phylum Actinomycetota; class Actinomycetes; order Micromonosporales; family Micromonosporaceae; genus Micromonospora; species Micromonospora halotolerans. Next base: position 6,623,733 of record NZ_CP134876.1, read on the forward strand.
TCTCGTTGACGTTGTCGGTCAGGTCCTTCCAGGTGCCGGCCACGTTGGAGACCCGGGCCTGACCGCCGAGCCGGCCCTCGGTGCCCACCTCGCGGGCCACCCGGGTCACCTCGTCGGCGAACGCGGAGAGCTGGTCGACCATCGTGTTGATGGTTTCCTTCAGGGCGAGGATCTCGCCCCGGGCGTCGACGCGGATCTTCTGCGTCAGGTCGCCCTTGGCGACCGCGGTGGTGACCTCGGCGATGCTGCGGACCTGGGCGGTGAGGTTGTCGGCCATGACGTTCACCGACTCGGTGAGGTCCTTCCAGGTGCCGGAGACGCCCTTGACGTCGGCCTGGCCGCCGAGGCGACCCTCGGTGCCGACCTCCCGGGCCACCCGGGTCACCTCGTCGGCGAACGACGAGAGCTGGTCCACCATCGTGTTGATGGTGTTCTTCAACTCCAGGATCTCGCCGTGCGCGGTGACGGTGATCTTCTGGGACAGGTCGCCCCGGGCCACCGCCGTGGCCACCTGGGCGATGCTGCGCACCTGGTCGGTGAGGTTGACGGCCATCGAGTTCACCGAGTCGGTCAGGTCGCGCCAGGTGCCGGCGACGCCGCTGACCTGGGCCTGCCCGCCGAGCCGGCCGTCGGTGCCGACCTCCCGGGCCACCCGGGTCACCTCGTCGGCGAACGACGAGAGCTGGTCCACCATCGTGTTGATGGTGCTCTTGAGCTCCAGGATCTCGCCCCGGGCGTCGACGGTGATCTTCTGCGACAGGTCACCGCGCGCCACGGCCGTGGTCACCTGGGCGATGTTGCGCACCTGGCTGGTCAGGTTGCCGGCCATGAAGTTCACCGAGTCGGTCAGGTCGCGCCAGGTGCCGGCGACGCCGGGCACCTCGGCCTGCCCGCCCAGGCGGCCCTCGCTGCCGACCTCCCGGGCCACCCGGGTCACCTCGTCGGCGAACGACGAGAGCTGGTCCACCATCGTGTTGATGGTGACCTTCAGCTCCAGGATCTCGCCGCGCACATCGACGGTGATCTTCTGCGACAGGTCACCCCGGGCCACCGCCGTGGCCACCTCGGCGATGTCGCGCACCTGGTCGGTCAGGTTGCCGGCCATCGCGTTGACCGAATCGGTCAGGTCCTTCCACGTACCCGAGACGCCGGGCACGTCGGCCTGGCCGCCGAGCTGCCCCTCGGTGCCGACCTCCCGGGCCACCCGGGTGACCTCGGAGGTGAACAGGGAGAGCTGGTCGACCATGCCGTTGAAGACGGTGGCGATCTCGCCGAGCAGCCCGTCGGCGTCCTCCGGCAGGCGGGTGCCGAAGTCGCCGTCCCGGACCGCGGTGAGACCGGCCAGCAGCTGCCGGAGGTCCGGGTCGGCCACCGGAACGCCGGCCGCCGGGGTCGTTTCGCGTCGCCGCAAGATCGTCTGGTCGACCACCACTACCGCCTCCGGGACAGCCGGGTGTCCCCCGGCAACGATTGCAACCGCGCAAGTATGCACAGAGCCGCCCCGGCCCGGCACGGGCGAGGCGGGTGGAGAGGAAAACGCACCGCCACCGAGGGGAGTCGGTGGCGGTGCGTGGGTCAGGGCGCGGCGGCAGCGCTCGCGTCGGACCGGGCGGTGAACGGCCGGACGGCGGACCGCCCGGAACGGATCAGGCCTCGGTGAGCTGGCCTCGCAGCTTGGTCAGCGCGCGGGCGAGCAGCCGGGACACGTGCATCTGGGACACGCCGACCCGGGCGGCGATCTCGCTCTGGGTCAGGTTGCCGTAGAAGCGCAGGGTGAGGATCTTCTGCTCACGCTCGTCGAGGGTGGCGAGCGCCGGGCCGAGGGAGGCGCGCAGCTCGGCCAGCTCGTACTCGTTGTCCTCGGTGCCGATGGTGTCGCCCAGCTCGGTGGCGCTGTCGCCGTCACCGATCGGGGTGGAGAGCGAGACGGCGTTGTAGGCGCGAGCGCCCTCCAGGCCCTCGAGCACCTCTTCCTCGGTGACGTCGAGGTGGCTGGCGATGTCGGCGACCGTCGGGGCCCGGTTGAGGGTCTGGGTCAGCGTGCTGTTCGCCTCGGAGATGCGCAGCCGCAGCTCCTGGAGGCGGCGCGGGACCCGGATGTTCCAGGTGCGGTCGCGGAAGTGCCGCTTGATCTCACCCAGGATGGTCGGGATGGCGAAGCCCGCGAAGTCCACGCCCCGGGAGGCGTCGAACCGGTCCACGGCCTTGATCAGGCCGAGGGCCGCGGTCTGGGCCAGGTCGCCGGCCGGCTCGCCGCGGCCGCTGTAGCGGGCGGCGAGGTGGTTGGCCAGCGGCAGCCACGCCTCGATGACCTGGTTGCGCAGGGCCGGGCGCCCGGGGTGGCCCTCGGGCAGCTCGGCCAGGGCGGCGATCAGCTCGCTGGCCCGGGTCTCCTCGCCGGTCACCGCCGTGCGGTGCACCTCGCCGGTCGTGGTCGGCGCGATGGTCGTCGTGGTCATGCTGCCCTTCCTGTCCTGAGGAGAACGGGTGCCTCCTGAGCACCGGTCGTGCCAGTCACCCTAGACCAAAGTCTGCCGCCTGATCAACCGAACGGACGATGGATATTTCCCTCAGAAGTGGACAAATACCCCGTGCCGCACGCCACTTTGACGGTCAGCGGTCCAGCAACGGCCGGTAGTCGGCGGCGGTGAGAGGCAGCGACGAGACGTTCCCGTCGGCCCGGGGCACCTCCAGCGGCTGCCCGTCCCGGCGGAACGCGACGCTGTCCACGTCGGGGCGCTGGGTCAGTGTGCAGACGATCTGCCCGAAGGCGAGGACCTCGTCGTTGCGGCCGGTCTCCTCGCCGGCCTGCCGCACGTCGACGGTCACCACGGTGCCGGCGAGGGTGGCCCCGGCCACGGCTACCGTGCCGGGCAGGGCGGTGGCCAGCCCGCGGTCCCGCTCCGCGCTGTCCGGCCCGGCCAGCAGGTGCTGCAGATGGGTGTCCACCCCCGGTAGGCCGTCGACCCGGCGGGTGACCGCCGCCAGCCCGTCGCCCCGGACGAAGCAGAGCGGCTCGTCCACCCGCCCGTCCGGCTCGGCCGTCGCGGTGCCCGCCGGGGTCGGGAAGCCGCCCGCCGGCGGCCGCACCGGGCGGGGCTCGTCGTCGACCGGCACCCCGCAGCCGCCCAGCAGGGCCGCGGCGATCAGCACCGGGAGCAGCCGCCGGGTCATGCGCCCGCCCCCGGCAGCTCGACCCGGAACCGGGCGCCCGGCTCCCGGTCCACCACGGCCGCGTGCCCGCCGTGCGCGGCGGCGTGCTGGGCCACCAGGGCGAGACCGAGGCCGGTGCCGTCGGTGCCGGCCCGGGCGTGCGCGGCCCGGCCACGGACGAAGCGGTCGAAGATGACCTCCCGATCGGCCTCCGGCACGCCCGGTCCCTCGTCGTCGACCTCCAGGACGCCGATCCCGTCGTGCAGCCCGAGGCGTACGGCGACCGGGCCGCCGCCGTAGCGCACGGCGTTGTCGAGCAGGTTCAGCAGGATCTGCTCGACCCGGCGCCGGTCGACACGCCACCGGGCCGGCGTGCCGTCGACCACCTCGACGAGGCTCTCCGGCAGCGCCCGCTCGCGGCAGGCGGCGCGGGCCAGCGCGGCCACGTCGACCGTGTCGCGGTGCGCGGGCTGCTCGGTGCGGGCCAGCTGGATCAGGTCGTCCACCAGGCGCTGGAACCGGGCCACCTCGTCGGCGACGAGTCCGGCCGCGGTCGCGGTCCGCGCGTCCTGGTGCTCCCGGCGGCGGGTCAGCACGCTCGCGGCGGCGGCCAGGGTCTGCAACGGTGAGCGCAGCTCGTGGCTCACGTCGGCGGCGAACCGGCGGTCCCGCTCGATCCGCCGCACCAACTGGTCGACCATGTGGTTGAACGAGGTGGAGAGCCGGGTGAGGTCCGGGTCGGTGGTGGGGTCGAGCCGGGTGGCGAAGTCGCCGGCGGCGATCCGCTCGGCGGCGTCGGCGACCGCGGTGAGCGGCCGGACGCTGTGCCGCGTCGCGTACCAGCCGAGGGCCGCGCCGGCCCCGGCCACCATGATGGCCACCGCGGTCAGCGCCAGCCCGACCACCTGGAAGGTTCCCTCGACCTCGCGCAAGGAGGTCAGCTCGTAGTAGCCCCGCTCACCGGAGAGCGGGACGCCGACCAGCAGCGTCGGCTGCCCGTCGAGGCGGACCCGCTGCACGGCCGGCTGGCCGTCCGCGACCAGGCGTTGCAGCTCCACCGGGACCGAGCCGGCACCGACGTCGGCGGTGCGGGCGTACCAGCCGTCGCGCAGGTGCAGCAGCGGACGGCGGCTGCTGCCGGTGTCCAGCGAGCGCAGCACCGCCACCACGTCCGGGGTCCCGGTGTCCAGCCCCGAGCGGACCACGGCGGCGTCGTAGTAGGCGGCCCGGACGGCCGCACGCTCCCGCTCGTCGAGCAGCGAGCGGCGGGTCAGGTCGTACGAGAAGAGGGCCATCACGGCGGCGAGCAGCAACGCGCCGACGGCGAACGCGGCGGTGACCCGGGCGCGCAGTCCGAGGCGGGTCATCGCTGGAGCTTGTAGCCGAGGCCGCGGAGGGTGACCAGGTGCCGCGGGTTGGCCGGGTCCGGCTCGATCTTCTGCCGCAGCCGGCCCACGTGCACGTCGACCAGGCGCTCGTCGCCGGTCTCGTACCCCCAGACCCGGCGCAGCAGCTGCTGCCGGGACAGCACCCGGCCGGCGTGTTCGGCCAGCTCGCAGAGCAGCCGGAACTCGGTGCGGGTCACCGCGACGGGCCGGCCCGCGCGGCGGACCTCGCCGGCCTCGGCGCTGATCTCCAGGTCACCGAAGACCTGGGCCGGGACGGCGTCCGTCACGACCCGGCCGCGCCGGCGCAGGGCCCGCAGCCGGGCGGACAGCTCCTTGATCGCCACGGGCTTGACCACGTAGTCGTCGGCGCCGGCCTCCAGCGCCGCGACGATGTCGTGGGTGTCGTCGCGGGCGCTGACCACCACGATCGGGACGTCGTCGTCGCGGCGCAGCCGGCGGATGCACTCGAACCCGTCGAGGCCGGGCAGCATGAGGTCGACCAGCACGTGGTCGGCCGGGTCCTCACGCTGCCGGCGCAGCCCCTCCTCGGCGGTGGCCGCCCCCGACGCGGAATAGCCCTCCTCCTCCAGGGCGAGCAGCAGCGCGAGCCGGATGCGGTCGTCGTCCTCGATCACCAGTACGGCCGTCATATGCGCATCATGACGGCCCGCCCCCGGGGCGCCCAACCACGTCAGCCGTTCCCGGCTTTTGTCATGGAACTGTCACACAACCGCGCGGCGCCCTCCACGGTCACTGCGCAGGGTGGGAGCCGGACCGGACAGTCGCGGGCGGCGAGGGAGGAACGGTGAACGGCAGCACGCTGGTCGGGGCGCTCGTCGTCGGGCTCGCCGTCGGCGCGGTGGGTCGCCTGGTCGTGCCCGGGCGCACGGCCGCGCCGGTCTGGCTGACCCTCGCACTCGGGGTGGCCGCCGCGCTGCTCGGCGCGATCGTCGTGGGCCTGGTCGACACCGGTCCCGGCGGGCCGGCGGTGTGGCCGCTGGTCGTGCAGTCCGGGTTCGCCGCCGTCGCGGTCGTCCTCGCGGTGCTGGCCGCCGGGCGTCCGGCGGCCGGGAAGGAACCGCCGCCCCGACCGGGCGCGCGGCGGAAGGAGGGATTGTGACGGTCGTACCCGCGGAGCACCTGATGCTGCTCATCTGCGACGGCTGCGGCGACAGCGTCACGGGCACCGGCTGCATCCTGCCGGATGCCGAGGTGGTCTGGACGCTGGTGTTCGAGAACGGCTGGGTCGGCTCCCCCTTCGCGTCCGGGCCGCACCACTGCCCCCGGTGCGGCGCGCGGGCCACCCTGCACGACGGCGGCCTCGGCGTCGACGACCTCGACGAGGTGGGCGGGGCGCCGGCCGTCCCCGAGGCCGACTCCGCCGAGCGGGTACGCCGGGCGCTGGCGGAGGCCGCCACGGTGGGCGACCGGGTGCTGGTCGACCTCACCGAGGTTGAGGTGATCGACTCGGCCGGGCTCGGGCTGCTGGTCCGGGCCCACCAGGAGACCCGGCGGGACGGGCGACGGCTGTGCCTGGTGGCGCCGTCCCGGTTCGTGCGCACCGTGCTGCACACGATGCGGCTGGACGGGGTCTTCGCGGTCGTCGACAGCCGGGCCCGGGCGCTGGGCGGGTCGGTCGGTCCGGCGCCGCGCCGTCCCGCGGCTCCGGTGGAGAGCCGAGAACGAGCCGAAGGAGCCCGCAGCTCGTGATGTCCTGGCCGTACCCCGACTTCCCGTTCGCCGGCGACGGGCCCCCGCCCGACGGCGCGGACGTGCGGCTCGCCGCCCTGGTGGCGCAGCGGTTGAGCATCGACTGGACCACCCGGCGCCAGCAGATCACGGTCACGGCGCAGAACGGGGTGGTGATCCTGGCCGGGGTGGTGACCGACGCGGAGACCCGGCGGGCGGCCGGCGAGCTGGCCTGGGACGTCTCCGGGGTGTTCGACGTCTGCAACGCGCTCCGGCTGCGCTCCGGGTGGCGCCGGGGCCGCTGAGTGGTTGCACGGATCGGCGCCCGCCTCCCTCGGGGGTCGCCGCCGGTCAGTCCGCCAGGAGGCCGGCGCGGCGCCAGAGCAGCCGGCCCGGACCGGCGATCAGGCCCAGCTCGGTGAGGTGCTCGGCGATCCGCTGGGCCGACCAGCGCAGCGTGGCCCGCCAGTGCGGGTTCGCCCGGGCTGCGGCCACCCCGTCCGCCGGCGGGATGCCGACGGCCGCGTAGGCCCGCGGGTTGACCAGGCGGCGGGTGATCGAGTACGCGGCCCGCCCGATCACCAGCCGCGCGTAGCCCAGCGCGACCGGACCGGCGGCCTCGACCTGACGGGCCAGCTCGTCGCGGGCGAAACGCACGTGCCGGGCCTCCTCGACCACGTGGATCCGGGACACCATCCGGATCAGCGGCTGGATCGACTCGTCGGCCATGGCCTCCCGCTGGAACGCGTCGAGCATCTCCTCGGCGATGAGGATGGCCGCGTACATCTGCGGGCCGGTGGCGGTGGCCTTGAGCCAGCGCCCGAGTAGGTGGTCGACCGGGTCGGCCCGGTAGACCGGGCAGCCGAGGGCCTCGATGAGCCGACCGAACATGATGGAGTGCCGGCACTCGTCGGCGACCTCGGTGAGCGCGTACTGGGCGTGCCGGCTGGTCGGGTCGGCGTCGTAGTAGTGCCGGATGAGCATCTGCATGAGGATCGTCTCGAACCACAGCCCGGCGCTGGCCACGCCGGCCACCTCGTGCCTGGTCAGCGCGATCCGCTGCTCCTCGCTCATTCCCTCCCACAGCGCGGTGCCGTAGAGGCTGCTGCGCTGCGGCGGCATCCAGTACGCCCCGGGGACGTGCGGCGCCGACCAGTCGATGTCGACGACGGGGTCATAGCTCGTGCGCACCGAGGCGGCGAGCAGGCGGGTGGCCACCGCCTCGCGCGGGAATCCGGCCGACGTCCCCTCCATGGCCCCTCCTAGTTGACGTAACTTCGAGTAACTGTTACGAGTGGTAGCATGCGACGCACCTCCACCGATGTCAATGCCCCGGGCACCCCGCCGGAGCCCGCCGAGCCCGCGCGCAGCGGCCGGCGCGACCGCTGGGCCGACCACCGCGAGCAGCGGCGGCAGGAGCTCGTCGGGGCCGCCGTGCAGGCGCTGCTGCGGCACGGGCCGACCGTCGACATGGATCAGGTGGCCGCCACGGCCGGGGTCAGCAAGCCGGTGCTCTACCGCTACTTCGCCGACAAGGCGCAGCTCTGGCTGGCCGTCAGCGAGGTGGTGGCGGCCCGGGTCGTCGACGCCGTGGCCCCCGCCGTCGAGCGGGTCCGCGAGGAGCGCGCGCTGGTCGAGGCCACCATCGACGCGTACCTGAGCATCATCGAGTCCGAGCCGACGCTCTACCGGTTCCTGCTGCACGAGGCCGGGCATCCCGGCATCCAGCAGGTGGTGACCGGCACGAGCCGGCAGGTGGCCACCGGCCTGGCCCGGGTCATCGGCGACCGGCTGCGCGCGCTCGGGCTCGACGCCGGCCCCGCCGAACCCTGGGCGTACGGGCTGGTCGGGTTCGTGCAGGCGGTCGGCGACTGGTGGGCCACGCACGGCCAGCCGATCCGCCGGGCCGCGCTCACCGACTACCTCACCACGCTGCTCTGGAGCGGCATCGAGGGCGTCCGGCGCGGCGCCGACCTGCCCCCCGAACTGACCCGCGCGCACGAGCGGATCGAGCGGTGAGCTGGCAGGGCCCGGCGGAGATCGCCGGCACCCCGGTCCGGCTGCACGCGAGCGGCCGCTGGGAACCGGTCGACGGGCGCTACCACTGGGCCGGGCGGATCGAGCCGGAGCCCCGCATGCTGCGGCTGCTCCGCTCCGGCCGGCGCGACGTCGAGGTCCGGGTCGGCGAGCGGGTCGCCCGGGGCCGGCTCGCCGAGGCCGACCCGTGGGGCGGGGTACGGATCACCGGCGTGGGCGCCCCGCCATGGCCGCCCGACGCCGAGGAGGACTGACCGCCGCGCGGCGCGGGCGAGGCCGACCGCCAGCCGGCGTACCGTGGGTCGGATGACGCCGACCGCCACCGTCCTGCTGGTGTTCGGACGCGGGGTGGTCGCGGGCGACGACGGCTACCGGCTCAGCGCCGACAGCGCCGCCCGGGCCGGCGCGGCCATCGGGTACGTCCGCGCGCACGCGGCCGAGTTCCGGCGGGCCGCCGGGGCGCGGGTGGTGTTCACCGGCGGCTGGCCGCACGGCCCCGCCGGGGCGCCGGGCCCGCCCGCCGGGTACCGGGAGGGCGAGCTCATGCTGGCCCTGGCCCGCGCCGCCGGGCTCGACGGATGCGCCCGGCTGCACGCCGAGACGCGGTCCCGGACCACCCTGCAGAACCTCGCGCACACCGTCCAGGACGGACTGCTCGCCGGTGAGGTCTTCACCCCGGCCCGGCCGCTCGGGCTGGTCTCCCACCCGTGGCACCTGCCCCGGATCCGGTTCCTCGCCGGCAAGGTGCTCGGGCTGTCCGGCGCGGCGCTGCTGGACGTGCCCGTGGCCGGGCCCGACCCGGTGCCCGCCGGCCGCGAGCGGGTGGCCCGGGCCGCCAGCCGCGTGTGCTATCTCGGCCTGCGCAGCCCGGAGGCGCTGCTGCGGCGGGAACGCCGCCTGGCCCGCTCGGCGCAGCGCGTCGCGGGCCTGTTTCCTGACTGCCCTGGATTCGCCGGCCGGCGGCACGGGTGAGGACGGTCGCCGATCGGCCGGTCGGCGACGGGTCCGCGCGGGAGCAGCTGCCAGTGGTTGCTTTCCTTCCTAAAGCTGAACACAATTTCGTTGTGGCCAACCAGGAGCCGCTGCGCCCGCAGCATGAGTTGGTCGAGGACCTCTTGGGCGTCGCCGGCTCCTTCTCGTACTGGCTGTGCGGTTTGCGCCGCTACGAAAAGGAGCTGGAAAGGTCGGACTTGACAATGGAGGGTGACCGGTGAAGGTCACCCGGATCGCCTACTCGGCCCAGCTGAATCCGGGCAAGTACGCTGCCGTGATGGAGCAGGCCCGCCGGTTGGGTCGGGTGCGCAGCGAGGTGTGGCAGCGCTACGGGTCGATCAACGGGGTCGGGGCCGGGCTGCGGGACCGGCAGGTGCGCGACCGGTGGCTGGCCGACGGCACACACGCGTTGTTTGGTGTGCTGGCGAATGCGTGGAAGGAAACCGTTCGCGACGCGATGGCCGATATCGCAGCGAGCCTGGCGGCGGCCAAGGTCGACGTCCGGCGGGCGATCAGCCGACGCACGAGCGATCCGGCCGAGCGTCAGCGGATGTTCACGGCGTTGAAGGCGGACCAGTGGGCCAGCGATCCGTTCCTGGCCCGGCAGATGCGCAAGCATTGGCGGCGGGGCCGCAACCGCACGCACGATCAGATTGTGGTGCGCGCCGACAAGTACAACACCGCCCTGGATGGGCGGGGCCGGTTGTGGCTGGCGATTCCCGGTCTGGAGCCCCGCAAGATGGTCAGAATCCCGCTGTCCACGGCCGTCGCCCCGACCGGGACGCTGAGGCTGATCCTGCGCGGCGGTCGGGTGGAAATCCACTATCAAGTGGACGCTTCGCAGATGCGCTCATCACAGCGACCGTGCGGCGATGCAACGGTCGGCGTGGACAAGGGCTACACCGAAGCCCTCACCGACTCCGACGGCCAGCCCCACGGTGTACAGCTCGGCGAGCTGCTCACCCGCGAGTCGGACCGGTTGAAGGAACGTAACCGCCGTCGGGCGAAGCTGCGCTCAATCGCCAACAACGCCGCCCTGCGTGGCGACCACGCAAAAGCGCACCGGATCAAGGTCAACAACCTCGGCACCGTTAAGCGGGACCGGCAGGCCGCCCGGCACCGAGCGCGGGTGCGCACGGAGATCTTCACCGCCGTGCACCAGGTCGTGGACAAGGCCAACGCCGTGATCGCCGAAGACCTCACCCAACGCTTCACCGGCCGCAAAAACCTTCCTAAGAACATCAACCGGCGTCTCGCCGCGTGGACCAAGGGAGTCACCGCCGAGGCCCTGAGAAACGTGTCGGAGCGCAGAGGTTCTGCGCTCGTGCACGTCAACGCCGCCTACACCTCACAAACCTGTCACCGCTGCGCTCGGTTCGGCCGACGTCGTGGGGACCGGTTTCACTGCACCTCGTGCGGGGTGGTGTGGCAGGCCGACGTGAACGCCGCGATCAACATCCTGCACCGAGCCGGCGACCCCGACATCGCCCTGCACACCCCACACCACAGGGTGAAGCAGATCCTGCAGGACCGGACCGATCGCCACCGGACCAGACTGCCGGTCCAGGACTCCAGCCCAGCGACCGCCGGGCGGAGAGCGAACTATCCGAACTGCTCAGCCATAAACAACAGTTAGGAAGCAGGTTTCGTGATCGTTCTGGTGCCGGTGTACCGACCCGGGGACCGCCTGCCGCGGCTCGTCGTCGACCTGGCCGCCGCGCTGCCCGCGGCGCACGTCGTGGTCGTCGACGACGGCAGCGGCCCGACCGCTGCCGGGGTGCTCGCGGCCGCCCGCGACCGGGGCGCCACCGTGCTGAGGCGCCGCGTCAACCGGGGCAAGGGCATCGTGCTGAAGACGGGCTTCCGGTACGTCGCCGGCCACCACCCGGGTCGCGACGTGGTGTGCGTGGACGCCGACGGGCAGCACCTGATCCCCGACGTCGTCCGGGTCGCCAACCGGATGCGCGACACCGGGGCGTTGGCACTGGGCGTGCGCCGGTTCGACGGCGAGGTGCCGCCGCGCAGCCGGCTCGGCAACACGGTGACCCGGGCCGCGTTCCGCCTCGCCACCGGCGTCCCCGTGCGGGACACCCAGACCGGGCTGCGGGCGTACCCGGCCGGGCTGCTCGGCTGGCTGCGGACCGTCCCCGGCGAGCGGTTCGAGTACGAGATGAACGTGCTGCTGCACGCGGCCCGGGCCGGACTGCCGATCGCGCAGGTCCCGATCGCCACCCGCTACCAGGGCGGCAACGCCTCGTCGCACTTCTCCTCGCTGACCGACTCGGCCCGGATCTACGGGCCGCTGGCGCGGTTCGCCGCCGCCCGGTTGCTCGGGCCGGATCGACGTGGTGACGGGGTGGCCTCGGCCGAGGTCACGTCGTCTCGTCCCACACCTGCGACTCGAACTCCCTGAGCTGGTGCCGCAGTTCCTCCGGCCACGCCGTCCGGAAGGGATGGTGGTCGGCGGGGATCACCCGGACCATCTCCTCGACCATCTCCCGCGGGTCGCGCTGGTGCTGCAGGAAGTCGGCGAAGTCGGGCCGGTCCAGCAGGGCGGTCGAGGAGTCCCACCACTGGGACATCGCCTCGACCCCGGTGTCGTTGTAGCCGGTCCGGTAGGGGCCGGGGTTGATCACAGCCACCCGGACGCCGCGCGGTTCCAGCTCGCCCTTCATGGCCCAGGCCAGCGCCTCGATGGCGTGCTTCGTGGCGGCGTAGACGCCGATGAACGGCCGGGTCCGGATGCCGACCGCGGAGGACACCCAGACGACCTTGCCGGCGCCCCGCTGAAGCATCGGCGGCACGAGGTCCTGCACGAGCTGCACGTGCGAGAACACGTTCACCTCGAAGGACCGGCGGATCCGGTCCATCGGGATCTCCACCACCGCCCCGGCCTCCTGGACGCCGGCGTTGAGCACCAGGATGTCCGCGCGGTGCCGCCGGGCGGCGGCGCGGTCGGCCGGGTCCGTCACGTCCAACTTGATCACGTCGAGGGTCACCCCGGCGTGCTCGGCCTCGGCGCGCAGGTCGCGCACCTGCGGCCAGATCTCCGCGCCGGCGATCACGTGGTGGCCGGCCCGGGCCAGGCCGAGGGCGGCACCCCGGCCGAGGCCGCTGCCGGCCCCGGTGATGAGGATGTCGGCCACCTCGGTCAGCCCTGCCGGGCCTTCTGCCGGGGATCCGCCTTGTTGAGCACGAACACCTTGCCTCGGCGGCGTACCACGATCGAGTTGGCCTTGCGCTTCAGCGCGCGCAGGGAGCTTCGGACCTTCATCCCGTTCCTCCGTTCCCGCTGGTTTCCCCGTTCGGGGTCGGGTACCCGCCGGGGCCACCGTCATGCGCGGGAACCGGGGGCGGCAGGCTCGCCTGCCGCCCCCGGGCCCGGTCAGGGGTAGCTGACCACGTTCACCGGGACGGTGTTCGTGCCCTGGGCCGTGCCACCGGTGTCGTTGATGATGTGGGTGATCGACCCGTTGCCACCCAGCGAGACGGTGAGCAGGCTGTGGAACCGCACGCCGGCCCTGGTCGGCGCCTCGAAGCCGTGGTACGCGGCGATGGTCGGGTCGACGTTGAAGTAGCAGTAGCTGCCCATCCCCCAGCCCTCGAACGCGCTGACAGCGTCGGCCACCTTGAACGCGGCGTAGCCGACCCGCGAGCCGTTCATCCAGGCCGACGCGCTCGGCGGGTCGTACGGCAACTCGTTCTGGAAGAAGATCGTCCGTCCGTTGTTGCCGTTCCAGATCACCTCGTACTTCTGGTAGTGCTCGACGAAGAGCCCGAGCGCGGTCACGTTGTTGCCGTTGACGATCAGGCCCGTGTCGGCGGTGTTCACGGTCCAGCCGACGCCGCTGCCGTGGTCGGCACGCCAGGCCCAGATGTGGTCGATCAACGCGTCGTTCTGGTTGACCACCAGGCTCGTGGTGGCCTTGCCCGCGCCGGCGCCGCCGATGCGGAAGAAGACGTCCTGGATCGAGGTCGGGTTGGCGGCGTGGCTCGCGGTCGCGCCGGTCGGGCCGACCTGGAGGAGCACCGGCGAGTTGGTCGGGCCGGCGTCGAAGAGCAGCCCGGCCAGCCGGACCCCGTCCACGTCGCCGACGGTCATGGGTACGACCCCGTTCTGCGGGATCAGCGTCGGGTAGCCCACGCCGAGCACCACGGTGCCGGGACGGGTGACCGTGATGGTCTGGCTGACCGGGTAGACGCCGGGGGTGAAGAGCAGGTTCAGGCCCTGCGCCAGGGCGGCGTTGATGGTGGCGGCCGAGTCGCCCGGCTTGGCGACGTAGAACTGGCTCAGCGGCACCGAGGTGCCGGGGGTGGCGCCGCCCAGCCAGGACGCGCCGCTGGCGTTGGTCCGGGTCGACGGGACGAAGACCTGGTAGGTGCCGCCGCCGTCGAGGTAGAGGTACGGGATGTCGCGGCTGACCGGGGTCTGCGCCAGGGTGGTGTACGCCGGGTTGGGGAAGCTGGTGGCCGGCGCGCCGACCACCCCGGAGTTGGTCATGTTCCAGACCGCGTTGAGGTAGCCGCCCACGTTGCTGTCGCGGGTGTACCACTGCTGCTGCGAGTACGGCTGGACCACGCCGGTGATCCGGCTGTCCGCGATGTAGCCGCCGCTGGCCCAGCCGTAGCCGTTCGGGGCCAGGTTGAGGTCGCCCTGGATGTCCATCCGCCGGAACGGCGCGGCCTGCGAGACGGCCCAGCGGGTGAACCCGGCCGACGGGAACACCTGCATGTTCGACGCCGACCGCCAGAAGTTCTGGGTGGCGTTGCCGTTGAACCAGCCGGCGTCGACGGTGACGTCCCCGTGAATCCGGACGTCGCCCGGGTTCCGGCCGAGCCCCATGATCGAGGTGTAGAAGCCGATCTGCGCGTTGATGCCCGAGTAGTCGCCCGGCTTGAACATGAGGGCGTACCGCTGGGTGCCGAACTGGTTCGACTCCTGGGTGCGGAAGACCGCGTCGAGCTGGCTCTGGATGCTCGCGCTGGACATCGACGGGTCGAAGGTGATGACGTTCGGCCCGAGCGAGCCGCCGCCCGGGATGGTGCCGCCGCCGGTGGTGTTCACGGTGAGCTCCCAGAGCGAGTATCCCCAGCCGGTGGCGCGGGCGGTGCCGTACATCCGCACGTAGCGGCCGGAGCCGCTCACGGTGAGGGTGTCGGTCCCCCCGTCCCCGGTGGTGGTGGCGTACACGGTGGTCCAGGCGGCGCCGTCGGTCGAGGTCTGGATCTGGTACGCCCGTCCGTAGGCGGCCTCCCAGGTCAGCACGACCCGGCAGAGAGTGCGGACGCTGCCGAGGTCGACCTGGAGCCACTGCGGATCGCTCGCCGCGCTGGCCCACCGGGTGGTCGCGCTGCCGTCCACCGCCGCCCCGGCGGGGGTGCCGGCGTTCTCGGTGGACGAGGCGGTGGCCGGGCGCCCCTGAGCCGCGTTGGTCGCGGTGTCGCAGCCGGCGCCGCCGCCGGTGGCGCCGTAGACCTGGAACTCCCACAGCGAGTAGCCGTAGGCGGTGGCCCGGGCGGTGCCGGTCATCCGCACGTAGCGGCCGGTGCCGCTGACCGTGAGGTCGTCGGTGCCGCCGTCACCGGCCGCGGTGCTGAAGACGGTGGTCCAGGTGGCGCCGTCGGTGGAGGTCTGGATCTGGTACGCCCGGGCGTACGCGGCCTCCCACACCAGGGTGACCCGGGAGACGGTGGCGGTGGCGCCCAGGTCGACCTGGATCCACTGGGGATCACCGAAGGCGCTGGACCACCGGGTGCCGGTGTTGCCGTCGGTGGCGTTGCTGGCCGGTACGCCGGCGTTCTCCACCGAGGAGGCGGTGGTGGGCCGCCCCTGGGAGAGCAGCGGGTCGGCGGCCCGGGCCGGGGACGGCGGCGCCACCAGGGCCACGGTGGCGAGCAGCGCGGCCAGCACGGCGAGCAGCCGGCGCAGCGGCGGGCGGGGTGGGCTGTGGTGCGGCGGGACGGGTGACATGGGCGTCTCCGTGGCGGGGGTGGTGGGGAGCGGAATGACGAACCGGTTTCCGGCATGTTGCCGTCACCGTTCCGCTGGACCCTTCCTCCGGGCAGGGATACATGTCAATTCTTCGAAGCCACGTCGGAGGCCTTTTTCGCGCCTTGTGAAAAGTCCGGAACTAAGCGGGGACGGCCGCCGGGAGCGCCCTCCCGGCGGCCGCCGCCCGGGTCACGTGACGGCGCAGGGGGTGCCGTTGAGGCTGAAGGCGGTGGGCCGCCCGGTGTTGCCCGTGTGGATGGCCTGGAAGCCGATGCTCACCGAGCCGTTCGGGGCGATGGTGCCGTTGTAGGAGACGTTGCGGGCGGTCACCGCCCCGCTGGCCGGGGCGTACGTGGCGTTCCAGCCGCCGGTGATGCTCTGCCCGCCGGGCAGGATGAAGGCGAGGGCCCAGCCGTTGACCGCCGTGGCGGCCGTGTTGGTGATCGTCACGGCCGCCGTGAGCCCGGTGTTCCACGCGTTCACCCCGTACGCGACCCGGCAACCGCCGGACGGCGGCGGCGTGCTCGGCGGCGGCGTCGTGGGCGGAGGGCTCGTCGGCGGCGGGCTGGTGGGCGGCGGACTGGTCGGCGGCGTCGTGGTGTCCAGACCGAAGAAGCGCACGGCCTGGGCCGCGTCGACCGGCAGGTTGTGCGAGACGCCCTGCATGCTGATCGCCTCGACCGTCGCGGTGCCGCCGGTGCCGCCGTAGCGGGTGCGGGTGTAGCCGGCCTGCGGGCTGTCGGTGTACGCCGGCGTCTGGCCCAACCCGTTCACGTCGGTCCACTGCTTGATCTCTTCGGTGAAGTTCGGGTAGCGCAGCGTCTCGTCGTTGGTCCCGTGCCAGAGCTGCATCCGGGGCCGCCGCCCGCTGTACCCCGGGTACGCGTTGCGGACCAGGTCACCCCACTGCTGCGGGGTCTTCACGACCTGGCCGTTGGCACACTCGCTGTTCCACTCCGAGCCGTTGGTGGTGGCGAAGCAGCCGAAGGGCACCCCGGCGAAGGCCGCGCCGGCGATGAACACGTCCGGGTAGAGCCCGAGCAGCACGTTGGTCATCATGGCGCCCGACGAGACGCCGGTGGCGAAGATCCGGTTCGAGTCGACCGGGTACCGCTGCCGCACGTGGTCGACCATCGACTTGATGCCGACCGGGTCGCTGCCGCCGTCGCGGCGCAGGGCCTGGGGCGAGGAGACGTCGAAGCACTGACTGCTGCGGGTCACCGACGGGTAGACGACGAGGTAGCCGTACCGGTCGGCCAGGGCCGCGAACTGGGTGCCGGAGTACATGGCCGGCCCGGACCCGGTGCAGTAGTGGTTGACCACGAGCAGGCCGGGCCGCGCCGCGACGGTGTCCGGGACGTACAGGTACATCCGCAGGTTGCTCGGGTTGGCCCCGAAGTTCGTCACCTCGGTCAGCGCGGCGGCCGTGGCGGAGCCGGGGGCGGTGAGCGCCGCCAGGGCGGCCAGCCCGGCGGCGGCCACGGCGGCGCCGAGCAGTCTGAGTCTTCTCCTTCTGAGCAGCATGGCATCTCCTGAGGTGGTGGGGACGCCGCGCAGGGCGGGTGCGCCCGCGGCGTGCTCGCCGGCGAGGCGCCTTCGACGGCGGCCCGGACCCTCGGAGACGAGATAGACGACCGCGAATCAAGGCGGTCCGAATCGGAGTCTAGGGCCCGGCCGGATGGCCGACAACAACTTCCGGAAGTCCTCCGGGCCGGCGGCCGGCCGGGACCCGGTCAGGCCGGGATCAGGCCGGCGAGGAAGCGGTCGAGCAGGGCCACCTGTCGGTGGGCCGGAAACGCCGCCGGGTCGAAGAGCGCCTGGACGACCAGGCCGTGCGCGAAGGCCGCGCAGGTGGCCACCAGGTCGTCGGGGTCGGCGCCCGGTCCGCCCGGCGCCTCGCGGAGCGCGGCGTCCACGTGGGCGCGCAGCCGCGCCCGCCACCGGTCGTAGCGGCGGCGCTGATCGGCGGTGAACTCCTCGTCGGCCAGGGCGCCGTCCCAGTAGCTGACCCAGACCCGGCTCATCACGGTCGCCTCGTCGGTCAGCGGCAGCACGTCGAGCAGGGCGGCCCGCAGCGCGGGCCGGCCCTCCCCCGCCGCGGCGTGGCGGTCGCGCGCGTCGGTGTGCCGCTCGGCCACGTCGACGGCGTGCCGCACCAGCGCCCGCTTGTTCGGGAAGTAGTGGGTCAGCAGACCGGTGGAGACCCCCATCTCGGCGGCGACGGCGCGCAGGGTCAGCCCGCCGAAGCCGCGGGCGGCCAGCACCCGCCAGACCGCCGCCGAGACGTCGGCGCGGCGGGCGTCGTGGTCACCTCGTGCCGGCACGGGGGCTAGAGTACATAACAAACGTTCGGTACGCACCTTGGAGCGCCATGTTCTCCCTTCCCCTCACCGACCGGGCCACCCTGCACCCGCTCGCACCGTGGCAGGCGGCGGAGTTCGCCGACTTCGTCGCGCGCACCCGCACCCACCTCGCGCCCTGGCTGCCCTGGGCGCACACGATCACCGACACCGACACCGCCCGCGCCTTCCTCCAGCGCTACGCCGACGCCCAGGCCCGCGACACCGGTTCCATCCACGGCATCCGGCTGGACGGCAAGCTCGTCGGCGGCACCCTGTTCCGCACCTTCGACGCCGCGGCCGGGTCTGCGAGATCGGGGTCTGGCTCGGGCCGGAGGCCGAGGGGCGCGGGCTGGTGACCCGGGCCGCCCAGCTCATGATCGACTGGGCGCTCGGCGAGCGTGGCCTGGCCCGGGTGGAGTGGCGAACCGCGCCGCACAACGCGCGCAGCCGGGCGGTGGCGCGGCGGCTGGGCATGACCCGGGAGGGCGTGCTGCGCGCGGCGTTCCCGTTCCTCGGCGGCCGGCTCGACATCGAGGTGTGGTCGCTGCTGGCCTCCGAGTGGCAGCCGGCCGGGCCCGCGACCGGCGCCCAGGCCGGGTCTCAGAAATGAGGATCTGATCCGACGTCGGCGTGTCGGGGACCGAGAGATCGGTCCCTGCACGCCGAGGTGGCGGGTCAGCGGATGAGGGCGCGGGTGAGGAGGTGCTGCAGGACGTCCTGCTCTTCGGGGGCCAGCGGGGACAGAGGCGAGTCTTCGGAGAGCAGCTCGAGGAGGCGTTCGCGCAGTTCGGCGCCCTTGGGGGTCAGGACGAGCTGCTTGGCGCGTCGGTCGCCGGGATGTGGATGGCGTTCCAGGTAGCCCTGCTCTTCGAGGCGATCGGCGATGAAGGTGACGTTGGAGGGCTCGCAGCTCATCCGTTCGGCGAGTTCGCGCAGGGTCATGGGGCCGGTCAGCTCGCGCAGCGCGGTGCCCTGCGAGGCGGTGAGACCGAGGGTGGCCGCCCGGACCCGAAGGTGGGCTTCGATCTGACTGGCCAGGTCCTTGACCAGCCCGCACAGCTGGCGATCGCCGTCGCCTTGGGCTGGGGTCTCGCGCTCGGTGGCCATGGCAACAAGTCTACTGCAACTCGGATAGTTGCAGTTAGATCTGTTCTAGTTGTAACTTCCAGTCGATGCCGCCACCCGGCGGCACCTTCTCGAGCACGAGGTAGAACCATATGGCCACGACGCCCGATCTCGACCGCATACGGCTGACGAGCGCATCGCGCGCTCGTTCGCTCCGCCTGGGTGATCTGACGATCACCCACGTCCCGGACGGGCTGGCCCGGCTCAAACCGCGCGGCTGGCTGCCCGCCGCCACCGACACTGACTGGGCGGCCTACCGCGATCATCTCGACGACGACGGCTTCCTGGTCGCGAGCATCGGCGGGCTGTTGGTCGAGCGAGGTGACCGAGCGCTGCTCATCGACGCCGGGTTCGGACCCGAGTCCCACCCCGACGACCCGACCAACCCGCTGGTGGGAAGTATCTACGGCGGCGAGTTGCTGGACAGCCTGCGGCCGCTGGGCCGCGAGCCGAGCCGGATCGAGGCCGTCGCCATCACCCACCTGCACAACGACCACCTGGGCTGGGCCTGGAGCACCGCGCAACCGTTCGGGCACGCCACCCACTTCGTCGCGGCACCCGAGTGGGAGCGGCGCGACCTGGCCGCCGAGGGCGGGGCGACCGAGGAACGTCTGGCCACCTTCGCGACCCGCGTCCGTCCGGTCGAGGACAGCGAGGAGATCTTCCCCGGCGTGCGGGCCTCGTTCGCGGCCGGACACACCGTCGGCCACACCACGTACACCATCACCGGCGGCGACCGGCGGCTCATCGCGTTCGGCGACGCACTGCACGCGCCTGTCCAGGTCACCCACCCCGAATGGTCCTGCGCGATCGACCACGACCCCGCCGAATCCGCCGAGTACCGCCGCCGTCTGGTCGAAGAGCTGAGCCGCCCCGACACCATCGGCTACGGCTGCCACTTCGCCGACGTGGTCTTCGGGCGCGCCGAGCGCCGCTCCGACGGCCGGTTCACCTGGATCCCCGTCGCCTGACCGTCCCACCCCGGGGTGGCGGCGCAGCGTTCGCGGTGCCAGCAACTCGTACTAATTGCCAGAGAAACGGAGAACTGTCATGAAGCACATCAAGCTGGGGGACCTGGACGTCTCCCGTATCGGTCTGGGCCTGGTCTCGATGTCCTACGCCTACACGGGAGCCGGCACGGACGACGCCGAGTCGATCCGCACCATCCACCGGGCCCTGGACCTGGGCGTCACCTTCCTCGACACCGCCGAGGTCTACGGGCCGTACATCAACGAGGAACTCCTCGGCAAGGCGCTCAAGGGCCGCCGCGAACAGGCCGTGGTGGCAACGAAGTTCGGCATGATCTCGCATGCGGGCGGCGGGGCAGGGCAACTCGACAGCAGCCCGGCCAACATCCGCACCGCCGTCGAAGGCTCGCTCAGGCGGCTGGGCACCGACTACATCGACCTGTACTACCAGCACCGAGTCGATCCGAACACGCCCATCGAGGACACCGTCGGGACGCTGGCCGAACTGGTCAGCGAGGGCAAGATCCGCCACATCGGCCTGTCCGAGGCCGGACCGGAGACGATCCGCCGCGCCCACGCCGTGCATCCCATCGCTGCCGTCCAGTCGGAGTACTCCCTGTGGACCCGGCACCCGGAGGCACAGGTGCTGCCCCTGCTGCGCGAGCTGAACATCGGCTTCGTGCCCTACTCGCCCCTGGGACGCGGATTCCTCACCGGGCAGATCCGCTCGACCAGCGGCTTCGATGAGACCGACCTGCGTAAGAACAACCCGCGCTTCACGGGCGAGAACTTCCAGCGCAACCTGCGTCTCGCAGACGAGGTCCAGGCCGTTGCCGCCGAAGCGGGTGTCACCGCGGCGCAGGTCGCACTGGCCTGGCTGCTGACCCGGGGCGACGACATCGCCCCCATCCCCGGCACCAAGCGCGTGGCACGCGTCGAGGAGAACAGTGCCGCCGACGCCGTGGAGCTGACCGCCGAGCAGATCGAGAAGCTCGACAACCTTCCTCCCGCTGTCGGCGAGACCCATGACGAAGCCGCGATGCGCCTGCTGGAGCGCTGACCGACAACGTTCCAGCCGGTCAAGCCGGCGAACACCTCATCGAGCGGTTCGGTGCGCAGCGTGCAGACACAGTGACGGTGTCTGCACGCTGCGCACCACGGGCCGGCGGCCTTCGAGACGCCTTCCCGGCCAAGGCCGGAGTCGGAAGAGTCAGGTCAGCACCCGGGTCGGGCTGCCGTCGAGGAAGGCGCCGATGTCATCCGCGGCGTCCCGGTAGAACGTCGCGTAGTTCCGCTCGCTGACGTAGCCGAGGTGCGGCGTGGCCAGCACGTTCGGCAGCGTACGGAAGTCATGACCGGCGGGCAGCGGTTCCTCGTCGAACACGTCCAGCCCGGCCCCCGCGATCCGCCCCTCGCGCAGCGCGGACGCCAGGGCGGACTGGTCGACGATCGCGGCCCGCGAGGTGTTGACGAGGTAGGCGGTGGGCTTCATCTGCGCGAGTTCCCGCGCGCCGACGAGCCCGCGGGTCCGGTCGCTGAGCACGAGGTGAACGGAGACGACGTCGGAGCCGGCGAACAGGGCGTCCAGGCCGGGAGCCAGCCGCGCGCCACCCTCCTCGGCCCGCTCGCGCGTCAGGTTCTGGCTCCAGGCCAGCACGTCCATGCCGAACGCCCGGCCGATCGCCGCCACCTGCGACCCGATCCTGCCCAGGCCGAGCAGCCCGAGCGTACGTCCGTGCAGGTCGGTGCCGAGGGTGTGCTGCCAGGGACCGTCGGTGCGCAGCGCGGTCGCCTCGGGCACCAGGTGGCGTGCCAGGCCGAGGATCAGCGCCCACGTCAGCTCGACCGTCGGGGTCAAGCCGCCGCCCGTGCCGCACACCGTGACGCCGTGCGCCCGCGCCGCCGCCAGGTCGATGGCGGCGTTGCTCATGCCGGTCGTGACGAGCAGCCGCAGGTGGGGCAACCGGTCGAACACCTCGGCGGGAAACGGCGTGCGTTCCCTCATGGCGACGACGATCTCGCAGTCGTGGATGGCCGCCACGAGCTCGTCGGCGCTGGTGAAGTGCTCGCGGAAGCTGGTGGCCCGGACCCGGGACCAGTCCGCCAGGCCGAGTGCCACCCCCTGATAGTCGTCCAGCACAGCGCACCGAGGATAAGTTGACATGACACACAATCGTACGGTCCCGGGCACCAGCACGATCGGAAAGCGGGCCTAAGCCGCCCGGGCGGCGGTACGGCGGCGCACCTCGGCGAGCATCTCGTCCACCGAGCCGGCCGGGTCGGTGACCGGGAACTGCACCGCCCGCACCACCGCCTCCGGGTCCAGCAGCAGGGTGAGCCGCTTCAACCGGGCCACGCCTCCGGCCCGGAAGGTCGGCAGCAGCAGGCCGGCGGCGAGCCGACCGTCCTCGTCGGACAGCAGCGGGAACGGCAACCGGGCGTGCGCGGCGAAGGCGGCGAGCTGGTCCGGGCGCTGGGTGCTCACCCCCCGCACCTCGGCTCCGGCCGCGTGGAACAGCGGGTGCCGGTCGGCGTACGTCCGCGACTCCAGCGTGCACCCGGCGGCGCCGGGGATCTCACCCCAGTCCGGCGGGAGGGCCGGTGCGCCGGGCGCGAACGCCCCCGGGAAGAGGTAGAGCACGGTCCACCGCCCGGGCGCCGCCGGCGGCTCCGCGCCGCCGTCGTGCCGGCGCAGGCTCATCCGGGGTACGCGGCGGCCGACCAGCCGGTGCGCCCGGCGGGCCTCGGCCGAGTCCTCGTCGGCGGTGGCGGTCAGCGCGCCGTCGCCCATGACGTGCCGGGTGCCCCAGTCCTGGAGGGCGACCAGCACGGGCAGCAGTGCCTCCCCTTTCGCGGTGAGCAGGTAGTCGTGGCGCGGCGGGTGCGCCGAGTAGGGCTCACGCCGCAGCACGCCGTGCGTGACCAGCCCGCCGAGCCGCTCGGTGAGCGCCCGCCGGCTGACGCCCAGCTCGCGCTGCAGCCCGTCGAACCGGGTGACGCCGCCGGCGACTTCGCGCACGATCAGCACGGTCCACCAGTCGCCCAGCACGCCGAGCGCCTGCGCGATGCCGCAGTCGGCGTCGCCGAGGTCCGCCCGTCTCACATCCCACCTCCCGCTCAGCTCGCAGGCCCGACTATAGTGCGTTTCAGTTTGGAACTCACTGGCTCGGATCGGGGGTTGGCGGCATGTCCGTCGGGCAGGGGGCCGGGGTGTTCTGGCGCTGGTGGACCGCCGGCACCACCAGTTCGGTGGGGTCGGCGGTCGGTGCCGTGGCGTTGCCGCTCACCGCACTGACCGTGCTGGACGCGTCCGCGTTCGAGATGGGGCTCGTGGCCGCCGCGAGCTACGTGGCCTGGCTGGTCATCGGGCTGCCCGCCGGCGTGATCGTGCAACGGCTGCCGCTGCGCGGGGCGCAGGTCGGCGCCGACCTGGCCCGGGCGGCCGCGGTGGTCTCCGTGCCGCTCGCCTGGTGGTGGGGCCGGCTCACCGTGACCCAGCTGGTGGTCGTGGCGCTGGTGGTCAGCTTCGCCAACGTGCTGTTCGACGTCGCCAACGCCACCTTCCTGCCGGCCATCGTGGGCCGCGACCAGCTGCACGCCCGCAACAGCCTCACCTCGGCCACCCACGCCGCCACCCAGCTCAGCGGCCCGTCCCTGGGCGGCGTCGCCGTGCAGGCGCTCGGCGCGGTGCCGGCCGTGCTGGTCGACGCGGCCAGCTACCTGGTCTCCGCGGCGCTGCTCGGGTCGCTGCCCGCCCGCCGGGTCGACGCACCGGACCGCTGGCCCCCGGTCCGCGCCATGATCGGCGAGGGTTGGCGGTACGTCAGCCGGCACCCGGTGATGGGCCCGACCATGTGGACGGCCACCGCGGTCAACTTCGTCTGCGGGGCGCAGCTGGCCGTCTACCCCCTCTACCTGGTTCGCGAGCTGCACGCCCCGGCCGCGCTGGTCGGTGTGCTGCTCGCGGTCGAGGGGGTCGGCTCACTGGTCGGCGCGACCCTGACCCCCTGGATCACCGGGCGCTGGGGCACCGCCCGGTCGCTGCTGGTCGCCTGCGTGGTGTCCGTCGGCGGGGCGTTCCTGGTGCCGCTGGGCGCCGGCTGGCCGGCGTACCTCGCGTTCGCGGCCGGCAACGTGCTCTTCGCCGGTGGCGTCGTGGTGCTCAGCGTGACCACCCGCACCTACCGGCAGATCGCCAGCCCACCCGACCTGCTCTCCCGGGTGATGGCCACGGTCCGCTTCGTCTCCTGGGGCGCCATCCCGGTGGGCGGGCTGCTCGCCGGGGCGCTCGCCGGGCTCGCCGGAGGCCGGGTCACCCTGTTCTGCTTCGCCGCGGCCACCGTGTTGGCTCCCCTGGCCCTGCTGCTGTCCCCGGTGCGCCGCCTGCGCGACCTGGCCGACCTGCGGATCGAGGAGCCGACCGACCGGGAGAGCGTCGCGGCGGCCCGCTGACCTGAGGCCCTCAGTCCGGCAGGACGGCCGCGGCGACCCGGCGGGCCCGCGCCGGGCGGGTGAGCACGTCGACGTTGTCGAGGTACTGGTCCACCGCGCCGACCGGCGGGCGGGCACGCAGCTCCGGGTCCGCGATGGCGGCGCGCAGCGCGGCGGTGAACCGCTCGGCGTGCAGGACGAGGAACGGCCGGCCGTGGAACGGCCGGGCGGCCGGGTCGACCGGCACGGCCAGCCCGGTGTCGTTCGTCCACGCCGCCACCGCCTCCAGCGCCCGGACCAGCCCGGCCTGCCGCCGGGGCCACCCGCCCGCCCCGAGGGCGACGGTCAGCGCGTCCACCACCGGCGCCGCGGCCGGCAACGCGGCGAAGACCGTGCCGAGCCATTTCGCGTACGGGGGCCAGCGGCGGTGCAGCAGCAGGCCGAGCCGCATCAGGTCACGGGCCAGCCCGGCGGTCACCACCCGGCTGCCCAGCTCGTCGCCGACCTCGGCGCAGCGGCCGGCCAGGTGCTCGGCCTGCCCGACCCGCTGCCACCCGGCCGCCAGCACGTGCCGCCAGACGTCGTCCGGATACCACGCCAGGCGGGCCCGGACGTCGGTGAGCGCCCCGCCCAGCCCGTCGTGGAACACCGCCCCGCCGGTCAGCTCGGCGAGCCGCTGGGTGGGCGTGGCCAGCCAGTCCGCCACCGTCATCCCGGCCCGCGGGTCCCCGCCCAGCCGCTCCCGCAGCCACGCCCCCAGTTCGTCGACGCTCACCCCGTGCCGCTCGCCGTCTGCGCGGACCACGCCGAGCCGGGCCGTCGGGCCGCCGGTGAACCGGGTCGGCCAGCCGAGGAACTCGGCCGGCAGTTCCGCGTCGAGGACCGCCCGTACGGGCGCCACCTCGGCCGCGTCGGCGACGAAGAGCTGGGTGCGTGGCCCCCAGTCGTGGTCGGTCGACCGGGGCGTGTCCAGGCCGAGCAGCTCGGAGCCGCCGTCGAGCAGTGCGGCCGCGTAGCGCAGGCCGGGCAGCCGGCGCGCCAGCAGCGGGGCGACCACCTCGTCGTGGAAGCGGTGCGCCAGGGTCAGCCCGGGTACGAACGTCACTCCGCCAGTCTGCGCACGACGGGCCGCCCGCGCCGCCCGGTTTCCGCCCTACGCCGCCGGTCAGCGGAGGTGGTGGCGGTCCGCCCAGGCGGAGATGGCGGCGGCGATCTCGGCGGGACGGTCCTCCGGTGCGTGGTGGCCGGCCGGCCCGCACGCCACCGTCTCCAGGGCCGCCATGTTCCGCGCGCACCAGTCGGCCAGCTCCGGGGTGATCAGCAGCGTCGGTGAGCCCTCGAAGGTCAGCAGCAGCTTCGGCACCCCGTCGCTGGCGGCCAGCCACCGGTCGTACGCCTCGATCCGGGCGACCAGCTCGGCCGGCTCACCGCCGAGCGGCATCTGACGCGCCCAGGCCAGCAGCGGCCGGCGGCTCTCCCGGCCCGGGTACGGCGCGAGGTAGGTCTTCAGGTCCTCCTCCCCCACCGGCTGGAGCACCCCGCCGGTGAACGCCTGCCGGACGAGCAGGTCCTGGTCGAGCACGAGCTGCTCGCCCACGCCCGGCGTGCGGATCGCCTCGGACCGGGCCCGGGCCTGCGGCGAGAGGTCGCTCCACGCCATCGGCTTGACCATGGTCTCCAGGAACGCCACGCCGCGGACCCGATCGGGGTGCCGGGCCGCCCAGTCGAAGGCGAGCGCGCCGCCCCAGTCGTGGCCGACCAGCACCACGTCGGTCAGGTCGAGCGCGTCGAACCAGGCGTCCAGGTAGCGGGCGTGGTCGGCGAAGAGGTACGGGGAGTCGGGCTTGCCGGAGCGGCCCATGCCGATGAGGTCGGGTGCGAGCAGCCGGCCCGCCCCGATCCGGGGCAGCACCCCGCGCCAGGTGTGCGACGAGCCGGGGTTGCCGTGCAGGAAGACGAACGTCGGCCCGTCGCCGGTCTCCGTGTGGTGGATGGTCGAGTCGAGCACGTGCCTCTCGGGCATGTCCCGGCGCTCCTTCGTCAGTCGGGTGGATCGGGTTCGTCAGTCGGGTGGGTCGAGCGGGGCGTCCAGCAGCGCGGTCAGGTCACGGACGAACCCCGCCGTGCGCGGGTCGTCCCGGCCCCCGAGGGGGGCGAGCAACTGGCCGAGCAGCGCCTGGACGGTGTCGATCGCCGGGCGGACCACCTCGCGACCGCGGTCGGTCAGGGTGAGCCGGACCGCCCGGGTGTCGGCCGCGTCGCGCTCCCGCCCGACCAGGCCGTCGGCCTCCAGGGCCCGGGCCAGCTTCGACACGTAGAGCGGCTCCAGGCCGGTGTGGTCGGCCAGCTCCCGCTGGCTCGGGTGCAGGCCGGCGCGGCGCATCCCGTGCAGCGACGAGAGCAGCACGTACTGCGCGTGGGTGAGGCCGAGCGGGGCGAGCGCCCGGTCGACCGCCACCCTCCAGCGCATCGCCAGCCGCCAGACCAGATGGCCGGGGCTGGGACCGATCGGGATTCCGTCCATGTCGGAAACAGTACATGTACATGATGTACATGGCTAGTGTTTCGGTGGCGGGTCCCCCACCTCGTCGGTGGGCTGTGCCAGGCTGTCGGCGTGGCACACCGACCCCCGATCCTGCTGATCGACTCCCCGAGCCTCTACTTCCGCGCCTACTTCGGCATCCCCGAGTCGGCGGCGAAGACGGACGACGGCCAGCCGGTCAACGCCGTCCGTGGCTTCCTCGACATGCTGGCCCAGCTGGTCCGCACCCGGCGGCCCGACCGGATGGTCTGCGCGCTCGACCACGACTGGCGACCGGCGTGGCGGGTCGAGCTGCTGCCGTCGTACAAGGCGCACCGGGTGGCACCCGAGGGCGGCGAGGTGGTGCCGGACACGCTCTCCCCGCAGGTGCCGATGATCCTGGAGGTCCTCGACGCGCTCGGCATCACTGCGGTCGGCGCCACCGGCTACGAGGCCGACGACGTGCTCGGCACCCTCTCGGTGACCCAGCCCGGCCCGGCCGAGGTGGTCTCCGGCGACCGTGACCTGTTCCAGCTCGTCGACGACGACCGCCCGGTACGGCTGCTCTACGTCGGGCGCGGCGTGGCCAAGCTCGACGACTGCGACGACGCGGCGGTCCGCGCCCGCTACGGCGTCCCGGCCAACCGCTACGCCGACTTCGCGGCGCTGCGCGGCGACCCGAGCGACGGCCTGCCCGGCGTGCCCGGGGTGGGCGAGAAGACCGCGGCCCGCCTCATCGAGCGCTACGACGGCCTGCCCGGCATCCTCGCCGCGCTGGACGACCCGGGCTCCGGCTTCGCCCCCGGGCTGCGCACCAAGCTCAACGCGGCCCGGGACTACCTGGCCGTCGCGCCGAAGGTGGTCCAGGTCGCCCTCGACGTACCGCTGCCGGACCTGGCCACCGCGCTGCCGACGGCGCCGGCGGACCCGGACCGCCTGCTGGAGCTGGCGCAGCGGTGGAACCTCGCCGGCTCGTGCCGGCGCCTCGTGGACGCGCTCGCCATGCCCCGCTCCTGACGGCCCGGCCGGGCCATGTACGGCCCGGCCCGCTCAGGCGGCGGCGTGGTAGGCCAGCACGCCCCGGTTGACCGCCGCGATCGCCTGCCGGGCGGTGGAGCGCAGCTCGGTGGAGGCGCCGCCGGAGTCGGCGAGCTGGCCGAGCAGGTCGACCACCTGCCGGGCCCAGCGGACGAAGTCGCCGGCCGGCATCTCGCCGTCGATCTGGTGCCCGCTGGCGAGCACCTTGGCGAGGGCCTCGCCGCGCGCCCACCGGTAGATCGGCCAGGCGAAGCCGAGGTCCGGCTCGCGGGTGACCGCCAGGCCGCGGGAGGCCTCGTCCGCCTCGATGTCGCCCCACAGCGTCAGCGTCTCCTCCACCGCCTCCGCGACCGGACCGCGGGGCAGGCCGGCGCGCTCGTCGACGTCGCGTCGGGCCTCGAAGACCACCACCGAGACCGCGGCGGCCAGCTCGGCCGGGGAGAGCCCGTCCCACACCTTGCGGCGCAGACACTCGGCGACCAGCAGGTCGGCCTCGGTCCAGATCCGGCCCAGCATCCGGCCGGCGTCGGTGACCTCGCCGTCGGCGGAGAGGTAGCCACGCGCGGTCAGCAACGCGACGATCCGGTCGAACGTGCGGGCCAGCGAACCGGTCCGCCCGGCCACCCGCTGGCGCAGCTCCTCGGTGTCGCGCTCCAGGCGGCGCCGCCGCTCGGCCCAGCGGGCGTGCTCCTCCCGGTCCGGGCAGGCGTGGCAGGGGTGCCGGCGCAGCTCGGTGCGGAGCTGGCTGAGCTGGTGGTCCTCGCCGACCGCCTGCCGGGAGCGCCCGCCGCGGCGGCCGCCGTGCCGGTCCAGCCCGGTGCCGCTGACCTCGGCCGCCAGGTCCCGGCGGGCCGCCGGCGAGCGGTGGTTGAAGTGCTTGGGCACCCGGATCCGGGCGAGCACCTCCGCCGGGGTGGTGAAGTCGCCGGGGCTGACCCGCCCGGCCCACCGGTCCTGGGTGAGCACCAGCGGGCGGGGCTCGCCGAAACCGCCGGTGGCCGGGTCGAGCACCACCGCCAGGCCGGCCCGCCGGCCCGAGGGCACCCGGATCACGTCGCCCACCCGCAGCCGCTCCAGCGAGGCGACGGCCGCCGCCTTGCGCTGGGTCTGGCCCTGCCGGGCCATGGCGCGCTCGCGGTCGGCGATGGCCACCCGCAGGGCGAAGTACTCGTCGAAGTCGCCCTGGTGGCAGGACGCCTCGGCGCCGTACGCCTCGATGGTCTCGGTGTTGCGCTGCACCTGCCGGGCCAGGCCCACCACCGACCGGTCGGCCTGGAACTGCGCGAAGGAGGACTCCAGCAGGGCCCGGGCCGGCTCCGCGCCGACGGTGCCGACCAGGTTGACCGCCATGTTGTAGGAGGGCCGGAAGCTGGACCGCAGCGGGTAGGTGCGGGTCGAGGCGAGGCCGGCGACGTGCCGGGGGTCGGTCTCCGGCGACCAGACCACCACGGCGTGCCCCTCGACGTCGATGCCGCGCCGGCCGGCCCGACCGGTGAGCTGCGTGTATTCGCCAGGGGTGAGGTCGACGTGCGCCTCGCCGTTGAACTTGACCAGACGCTCCAGCACCACGCAGCGGGCCGGCATGTTGATGCCCAGGGCGAGGGTCTCGGTGGCGAAGACGGCCTTGACCAGACCGCGGACGAACAGCTCCTCGACGACCTCCTTGAACGCGGGCAGCATGCCGGCGTGGTGGGCGGCGAGCCCGCGCTCCAGGCCGTCGAGCCACTCCCAGTAGCCCAGCACGGTCAGGTCCTCGCCGGGGATGGCCGTGATCCGCGATTCGACCACCTGGCGGATCTCGGTGCGTTCCTCGGGCGAGGTGAGCCGCAGCCCGGCGGCGAGGCACTGC